>LVAP01000122.1 GCA_001603025.1 Clostridiales bacterium Firm_10
AATCGGCCTGGAGCCGGATTTCGTTGAAGGCGTGTGGGAAGGCCTGCTGATGGGCCTGGACAACGGCATGTATGACATCATGGCCAACGGCGTGGAGATCACGCCCGAACGCGAGGAAAAATACGATTTCTCCGCGCCTTACGCCTACCTGAACACCGTGCTGATCGTGCGTGGCGACAATGAGGACATCGCTTCCTTCGAGGACCTGAACGGCCGCGTGACCGCCAACTCCGGCGGCAGCACCTATGAGCAGATCGCCGCCTCTTACGGGGCCGATACCCGCATGGTCAGCACCCTGGCCCAGACGATGGAAGAGGTGCTCAACGGCCGCGTGGACGCCACGCTGAACGCCGAGCTGTCCTTCTACGATTTCATGAAGGAGCATCCCGAGGCCAACCTGAAAGTCGCCGCGATCAGCGCCGAGCCCAGCCTGGTGGCCTTCCCGCTGCTCAAGAGCGAAGAGAACGGAAGCCTGCTGGCCGCGCTGAACGACGCCATCGCCGCGCTGCGCGAGGACGGCACCCTCACCGCCATCTCCGAGAAGTACTTCGGCATCGACATCACCGTCGCGCCCGAAGCGGAGTAAGGAACAGGGCGCTGCGCCCAGAAAACGCATAAAAAGCGCGCCGGACGATCATATCGTCCGGCGCGCTTTGCGTCCGCCATATCAGCGGCTCAGCGCGGCCTTGCCGCCCATATACATGCGCAGCGCCTCGGGGATGCGCACGGTGCCGTCGGCCTGCAGGTTGTTCTCCAGGAAAGCGATCAGCATGCGCGGCGGGGCCACGACAGTGTTGTTCAGCGTGTGGGCCAGATACTTGCGGCCGTCCGCGCCCTTCACGCGGATGCCCAGCCGGCGTGCCTGCGCGTCGCCCAGGTTGGAACAGGAGCCCACTTCAAAGTACTTCTTCTGGCGCGGAGACCAGGCTTCCACGTCGCAGCTCTTGACCTTCAGGTCGGCCAGGTCGCCCGAGCAGCACTCCAGCGTGCGCACCGGGATGTCCAGCGAGCGGAAGAAGTCGACCGAATTTTTCCACAGGCGGTTATACCAGTCCATGCTCTCCTCGGGCTTGCAGACCACGATCATCTCCTGCTTTTCAAACTGATGGATGCGGTACACGCCGCGCTCCTCGATGCCGTGGGCGCCGACTTCCTTGCGGAAGCAGGGAGAGTAGGAGGTGAGGGTCTGGGGCAGGTCATTCTCGTCCAGAATGGTGTCGATGAACTTGCCGATCATCGAGTGCTCACTGGTGCCGATGAGGTACAGGTCTTCGCCTTCGATTTTGTACATCATGTTCTCCATTTCGGAGAAGCTCATGACGCCGGTGACCACGTCGGAGCGGATCATGAAGGGCGGGATGTAGTAGGTGAAGCCGCGGTCGATCATGAAATCGCGCGCGTAGGAGAGGATGGCCGAGTGCAGGCGCGCGATATCGCCCTTGAGGTAATAGAAGCCGTTGCCGCTGGTCTTGCGGGCGCTGTCCAGATCGATGCCGTTCAGGCTCTCCATGATGTCCACGTGATAAGGAATCTCAAAATCCGGCACCAGGGGCTCGCCGAAGATTTCGTTCTGAACGTTTTCGCTGTCGTCCCGGCCGATCGGCACGGATTCGTCGATGATCTGGGGGATCACCAGCATCCTCTTGCGGATTTCAGCGGCGTATTCCTCTTCCTTTTTCTCCAGTTCAACCAGCTGCTCGGCGATGGCGGCCACCTGCGCCTTGGCGGCCTCGGCTTCGTCCTTCTGGCCCTTGGCCATCATGCCGCCGATCTGCTTGGAGAGCACCTTGCGCTGGTTGCGCAGGCCGTCCGCCTGCTGCATGGCCGCGCGGTTCTGCTTATCCAGCTCGATGACCTCGTCCACCAGCGGCAGCTTCTGATCCTGGAATTTCTTTTTGATGTTCTCGCGGACGAGATCGGGGTTGTTGCGCAGAAGATTGATGTCAAGCATGGGTCATATTCCTCCTGAAAAGTATTTGTGAAACAAAAAAGCCTTCCCGTTCCCGCTCTGGGACGGAAGACTCCGCGTTGCCACCCAGCTTGCCGGACGCATCCGGCCGCTCTGAAGCGGGATAAGGGCCGCCGGCCCGCCGGATTTCTCCGGCCGCATCGGGAAACGGAAGGCCGCGCCGCGCCGCCGGCTTTCAGCGTGCGCCGGCTCTCTGTGGACGGACGGATGGCGTTATTTTCCCTCACGTGCGGCTTATATTATACCCCCGTTTCCGCGGAAATGCAAGTAAACAATTCGGCATGAGGCGCGACCGCCCCATGCCGATTTTTGTCCATTTGCGGCTCAGGCCATGGTATCTCCCTCAAAGCACTTTTTGCAAAACCTGTCCACGATGTCCAATACCTTTTCCGTCCAGAATTCCGGCCCGCCGTGATCCGCGCCCTTCACCAGGCAGAATTCCGCCGGGTGGCCGGTCTCCTTCAGCCGCTCATACAGCGCGGCGCTGCAGGAGCAGTTCACCGTCCTGTCCTTGGTGCCGTGGAAGATGAGCACCGGCGGCAGGGGCGTGGCCTCGTCGACGTTGCATTCCACGGACAGCTGCCGCGCCAGCTCCGGGTGGGCCCGCAGGTCGCGCCCGCCCATGACCCGGCCCTCCGGGCTGTCCGGCAGGTTGTGATTGACGGTCTGGGGGTTGGTGTCCGGGGCGATGAAGGAGGTGGAGCCGTAGTAGTCCACGATGCCCTTCACCCCGGCCGGGACGCCGGGGAACAGGTTCTGCGCGGCGTCCTGATCGTCGCGCAGCAGCGCGGCCCACAGGGCGGTGTGGCCGCCGGAGGAGTCGCCCGCCAGGATCATGCGCCCGGCGTCGACGCCGAACCGCGCGGCGTTTTTGCGCAGGAACCGAACGGCGTTGCGGGCGTCCACGGCCTGGGCCGGGAAGAAAGCCAGGCCCGCGTGGCGGTATTCCACGATGGCGCACACGTAGCCCCGGGCCGCCAGCCGCGCCAGCTGGGCCAGCTGAGCGCACACATACTGGGGATACCAGCCCGAGCCCTGCACGAACACGAAGCAGGGCAGCGAGAAGGGCTGCACGTCCGCCCCGAACCGGAAGGGCGCGTTGCGGGTGCCGGGGATCAGGATCTGCAGGTGAAGCGGCGCGCCGCCGGGACGGGCGTATTCCACGTCGCGCAGGTAGTGAACCGACTGCTCGTCGCCGGTGGTTTCGATGATCCGCGCTCCTTCGACGGCCTGCGCGAACTCAGGAAATTCCCCGTAAGTCCAGGGCTTGACTTCCATGGCGCGTTCCTCCTCAATGATTCCGTTTCTGTCGGGCGGAAGCGCGTCGCCTCCGCTCTTTTTTCCAGCATACCATAAAACGCGTCCCGGCGCAAGCGGAAAGGCCCGGGCTACGATGCCCGTTTTCCCAAAAAAACTTCCGTTTGCCCCCTTATCTTTCGAAATCGTAAGGCTGAAGTCACCGAATCGAAAGGTTGGCGTGGTATGATAGGAGCCAGAAAGAGGCCGGTTGGCCTTTCCGGGAAAATCGAGGAGGATTCGGTTTATGGATATCATTCGCTGTGAAAACCTGAGCAAAGTCTACCAGTCGGGCGAAAACAAGGTGTATGCCCTGAACGACGTCAGCGTGGGCTTCAGGAAAGGCACGTTCACCGCCATCGTCGGGCCGAGCGGCTCGGGCAAATCCACCTTCCTGCACCTGCTGAGCGGACTGGACCGCCCTACCGGCGGCAAGGTGTACTATCAGGACAACGACCTCTATCAGTACGGAGACAACCAGCTCTCCGTGCTGCGCCGCCGCCGGTTTGGCTTCGTGTTTCAGAGCTACAACCTGGTGAAGGAACTCACCGGCATGGAGAACATCCTGCTGCCCGTGATGCTGGACAACCGCAGGCCGGACAAGGCCTACCTGGACCGCGTGATCGAGCTGCTGGATATTGGCGACCGGCTGAATCACCTGCCCGGCGCCATGAGCGGCGGCCAGCAGCAGCGCGTGTCCATCGCCCGGGCGCTGGCCAACAAGCCGGCCGTGCTCTTCGCCGACGAGCCCACCGGCAACCTGGACGGCCGGAACGGCCGCGAGGTGCTCCAGCTGCTGCGCAAAACCAGCTACGACCTGGGCATCACACTGGTGCTCGTGACCCACGACATCCACGTGGCCGAACAGGCCGGGCGCATGATTTACATTGAGGACGGACGCATCGCGCGGGACAGCGGCGCGGACGATCCGGACAGGCAGTAAGGGGTTGTTTTGCATGAAAAGGAAAGAAGCATTATCCGCGCCGCGGCTCACCGTGAATCACATCGCGGCGGCCATGCTGCGGGCGGGCCGGAAATCCCTGGTCAGCCTGGCTGCGGGCATTTTCCTGTCGCTGTTCCTGGTGAGCGCCATGACGCTGAGCGTGCAGGGCATGATGCTGGCCAGGCGAGAGCAGGTGGCGCAGAAGGTGGGCCGGGAAGACTTCATCCTGTTTGACTGCCCTGAAAAGACCGACGCCGACCTGCGCGACACGGGGCATTTCGACGTGATCGGCCATGTGACCGTGACCGCCC
>LVAP01000123.1 GCA_001603025.1 Clostridiales bacterium Firm_10
CGCCATAACGGCGCCGGAAATCGCCAGCTTCTGCGTCTTGTTCAGATTCTTCATATCCATTTTCGTCACCTCCTCAGACAAAAACAGGCGCGCCCATCTCAGGCGCGCCCGACAAAATAAACGTATTTTGTCTTCGTCCCTAGTTTTGTTTATAGACAGGATGGTCTCGAACTGTCTGCCGCAAGGCTTTGCCAGTATAGCACAGAACAGGCGCCGGGTCAATCCCGTCGCCTGTTGACTTTGCGTGAAGCCGCCCGTGAAGTTTAGGAGAATCACAGCCCGTTCCCCGACGATTTACATGAAGGTGGTGGTTTGTTACACAGAATACATGTATAATACGCGATGGAAAGGCAAAAATGTTCGGAAAATGGAGGGCGCTATGAAGAAGGTAGCCATCGTCATGGGCAGCGACAGCGACATGGCGGTCGTCAAGCCGGCCGCGCTGATGCTCAGGAAACTGGAGATTCCCTTTGCGGTGAGGATCATTTCGGCCCACAGGACGCCGGAGGCCGCCGCCTCTTTCGCGCGCGGCGCGGCGGGAGAAGGTTTCGGCGTGCTCATCGCCGCGGCGGGCAAAGCCGCGCATCTGGCGGGGGCGCTGGCGGCGAACAGCCCGCTCCCGGTCATCGGCATTCCGGTCAAGTCCTCGACGCTGGACGGCCTGGACGCGCTGCTTTCCACGGTGCAGATGCCCTCGGGCATGCCCGTGGCCACGGTCGCCATCGACGGCGCGCAGAACGCGGCCATCCTGGCGGCGCAGATTCTGGCGCTGGGCGACGAGGCGCTTGCCGGGCGTGTGGCGGCGCTGCGCGCGGAGCAGACCCGGAAGGTGATCGAGAAGGACGAACAGCTTCAGAAGAACATTGAGAATATACTGGAGGCGTGAAGAGCATGGAAAAGCGGGATATGATCTACGAGGGCAAGGCCAAGAGGGTTTACACCACCGACGACGCGAACCTGGTCATCGTCTCTTATAAGGACGACGCCACCGCATTCAACGGCCTGAAGAAGGGCACCATCGCCGGCAAGGGCGCCATCAACAACCAGATGAGCAATTTCCTCATGCAGATGCTGGAGAAGAACGGCGTGCCGACGCACTTTGTCGAGGAACTGAACGAGCGCGACACCGTCGTGAAGAAGGTTCAGATCGTGCCGCTCGAGGTCATCATCCGCAATATTTCCGCCGGCTCTTTCTCCAAGCGCTACGGCGTGGAAGAGGGCATCGTGTTTGATGAGCCCACCATCGAGTTTTCCTATAAGAACGACGCGCTGGGCGATCCGCTCATCAACGATTATCACGCCCTGGCGCTGAAACTGGCCACCAAAGAGGAAATCGAGACCATCAAGACCTACGCCTTCCGCGTCGACGAGCTGCTCAAGGCCTATTTCAAGGGCCTGGGCATCGACCTGGTGGATTTCAAGCTGGAGTTCGGCCGTCTGCCGGACGGCGCCATCGTGCTGGCCGACGAGATTTCCCCCGACACCTGCCGGTTCTGGGACAGCAAGACCCACGAGAAGCTGGACAAGGACCGCTTCCGCCGCGACCTGGGCGGCGTCGAGGAGGCGTATCAGGAAGTCATGCGCAGGCTGCGCGGGGTGTAAGCGGAGGTATTTATGCTGAATTCCAAATCGGACAGCTACGCGGCGGCGGGCGTTGACATCACAGCGGGGTACCGTGCCGTTGAACTGATGAAAAAGCACATCGCGCGCACGGTGATCCCGGGCGCGGACAGCGGCATCGGCGGCTTTGGCGGCCTGTTCGTGCCGGATATCGCCGGCATGAAGAAGCCCGTGCTGGTGAGCGGCACGGACGGCGTGGGCACCAAGATCCGCCTGGCGATCCTGATGGACCGGCACGACACCGTGGGCATCGACTGCGTGGCCATGTGCGTGAACGACGTGGTATGCTGCGGCGCGAAGCCGCTGTTTTTCCTGGATTACATCGCCTGTGGGAAGAACGTGCCCGAGCGCGTCGCCGAAATCGTCGGCGGCGTGGCGGAGGGCTGCGTGCGGGCCGGCTGCGCGCTCATCGGCGGCGAGACGGCCGAGCATCCCGGGCTGATGCCGGAGAACGATTACGACCTGGCCGGCTTCACGGTGGGTCTGGCGGAT
Source organism: Clostridiales bacterium Firm_10 (assembly GCA_001603025.1). Taxonomy (GTDB): domain Bacteria; phylum Bacillota; class Clostridia; order Christensenellales; family Aristaeellaceae; genus Firm-10. The sequence continues at coordinate 2,113 of LVAP01000123.1, forward strand.
GCGGATGAAATGGTGGACAACAGCGCCGTGCGCGCGGGAGACGCCGTGATCGGCCTGCGCTCCTCCGGCGTGCACTCCAACGGCTTTTCGCTGGTGCGCCGCGTGTTCGACGTCGAGCGGCGCGACCTCACTGCCCGGGTGGATGAGCTGGGCATGTCGCTGGGCGAATGCCTGCTGACGCCCACGCGCATCTATGTGAAGCCCGTGCTCGGGCTGATGAAGACGGTTCGGGTGAAGGGCGTTTCGCACATCACGGGCGGCGGGTTCTATGAGAACATCCCGCGCGTCCTCCCGGATGGCCTCACCGCGCGCATCGAGCGCGCCGCGGTGCCCGTTCCGCCAATTTTCGACCTCATCGCGAAGGCGGGGAACATTCCCGAGCGCGACATGTTCAACACCTTCAACATGGGCATCGGCATGAGCCTGATCGTGGGGAAGGATGAGGCCGACCGCGCCGCGGAGGCGCTCAGGGCCGCGGGTGAAGAGCCTGTGATGCTGGGCGAAATCGTGCGCGGCGACGACCGGGTGATCGTATGCTGACGCGCATCGCGGTGCTGGTTTCCGGCGGCGGCACGAACCTGCAGGCGCTTATCGATGCGCAGGCCGCGGGCCGGATCCCCAGCGGCGCCATCGCGCTGGTGATTTCCAACCGCAAGGCGGCCTACGCGCTGCAGCGGGCCCGGAACGCCGGCATAGAGACAGCCGTGCTCTCGAAATACATGAGGCCGGATCCGGACGAATACGACGCAGCGCTGCTGGAGCTTCTGTCCGCCCACGGCATCGACATGCTGGCGCTGGCGGGTTTTTTGGGCATCATCGGGCCGCGCGTGCTCGCGGCGTATGAAAACCGCATCGTGAACATTCATCCGGCGCTGATCCCCTCGTTCTGCGGGCTGGGCTATTACGGCCTGCGGGTGCACGAGGCGGCGCTTGCGCGCGGCGTCAAGGTGACCGGCGCGACGGCGCATCTGGTCAACGGCGAGGTGGACGGCGGCCCGATTCTGCTGCAGAAGGCCGTCGAGGTGAAAGAGGGCGACACGCCCGAAACGCTGCAGCGGCGCGTCATGGAAGAAGCGGAGTGGGAGCTGCTGCCCCGCGCCGTGCGCATGATATCCGATCAAATTGCCAGGGGGAGGAACGATTGACATGGATACACTGCTGCTGAAAGAAGCGCTTTCCGCGAGCGCCTATCCGGGCCGGGGCATCATCCTCGGCGCCAATGAGAACGGCCGCGCCGTGATCGCCTATTTCATCATGGGCCGCAGCGCGAACAGCCGCAACCGCATCTTTATGCCGCAGGGCGACGGCCTGCGCACCGAGGCGTTCGACCCCGCGAAGGTGGTCGATCCTTCGCTCATCATCTATAATCCCGTGCGCATGCTGGCTGACAGCACCATCGTGACCAACGGCGACCAGACAGACACCATATTCGACCACATGGTCAGCGGCGGCAGCTTTGAAACCGCGCTCGCCACGCGCAGCTTCGAGCCGGACGCCCCCAACTACACGCCCCGCATCAGCGGCATCGTGACCCTGAAGGACAAGAGCTTCAGCTACAAGCTGTCGATCCTCAAAAGCCTGGGTATGCCGTCCGGATGCGCGCGTTTTTTCTTTGACTACGACACGCCCGTGAACGGCATTGGCCACTTCATCCACACTTACCGGGGCGACGGAAGCCCCCTGCCTTCCTTCGAGGGCGAGCCGGAGCGCGTGGTGCTTTCCGGCGATATCGACCGTCTCACCGGCGACATCTGGGACGCGCTCGACCACGACAACCGCATTTCCCTGTTCGTGCGCCTGATCGATCCCGCCGCGAAGTCCTTCACCACCCGGATCATCAACCGGAACAAGTGACGTTTTTCCATTCTCCATCTATCATCAGGAGGTATTGCCATGGCCCGCGAAATCGAACTGAAATACGGCTGCAACCCGAACCAGAAACCCGCGCGCATCTTCATGGAAGACGGCAGTGAGCTGCCCGTCAGGGTGCTCTCCGGACGTCCCGGCTACATCAACTTCCTCGACGCCCTCAATGGCTGGCAGCTGGTGAGCGAGCTCAGGCGTGCCACAGGCCTGCCCGCGGCGGCGTCCTTCAAGCACGTGAGTCCGGCAGGCGCGGCGGTCGGCGTGCCCCTGAGTGATGTGGAGCGCAAGGCCTGCTTTGTGGAAAAGGCAAAGCTCACCCCGCTTGCCTGCGCCTATGCCCGTGCGCGCGGCGCGGACCGCATGTCCTCCTTCGGCGACTGGGTCTCCCTCTCCGATGAATGCGATCTGGCCACCGCGAAGCTGATTTCCCGCGAGGTGTCGGACGGCGTCATCGCGCCCGGCTACACCCCGGAGGCGCTGGAGGTGCTCGTGAACAAGCGCAAGGGCGCCTACAACGTCGTTGAAATCGACCCGTCCTATGTGCCCGCCGCGCTGGAGCGCAAGCAGGTGTTCGGCGTGACCTTCGAGCAGGGCCACAACAGCGTGGAGATCAATGAGGCGATGCTGCAGAACCTGCCCACCGCCAACAAGGAGATCCCCGACAGCGCCAGGCGCGATCTCATCATTGCGCTCATCACGCTGAAATACACCCAGTCCAATTCGGTGTGCTACGCGGAGAACGGCATGGCCATCGGCGTTGGCGCGGGCCAGCAGAGCCGCATTCACTGCACCCGTCTGGCCGGCAATAAGGCCGACCTGTGGCACCTGCGGCAGCATCCCAAGGTCCAGACGCTGCAGTTCGCCGAGGGTCTGGGCCGCTCCGAACGGGACAACACCATCGACCTGTATCTCTCGAACGAGGAGTCCGGCGACGTGCTGGGCGACGATGTGTGGCAGAATTTCTTCGCGGTGCGGCCTGAGCCGCTGACCGCGGAGGAAAAGAAAGCATGGCTGGCGAAGTTCTCCGGCGTGGCGCTGGGCAGCGACGCGTTCTTCCCCTTCGGCGACAACGTGGAGCGCGCGCACCGCAGCGGCGTGAGCTACATCGCCCAGCCCGGCGGCTCCATCCGCGACGACCACGTCATCGCCACCTGCGACAAGTACAACATCGCCATGGCCTTCACCGGCCTGCGGCTGTTCCACCATTAATACCCTCATTATAATAAAAGGAGAGACGTATGAAGATTCTGGTCGTGGGCGGCGGCGGCCGCGAGCATGCGATCATCCGCAAGCTGAAGGAAAACCCGTCTGTCGAAAAGATTTATGCGCTGCCCGGCAACGGCGGCATCGCGCGGGACGCCGAGTGCGTGCCCATCGGCGCGAAGGATCTGCCCGCCATCGCGGCGTTCGCGGCGGAGAAAGCCGTCGATTTCGCCGTGGTCGCGCCGGACGATCCGCTGGTGCTCGGCGCCGTCGATCTGCTCGAAGAAAAGGACATCCCGTGCTTCGGCCCCCGGAGGAACGCCGCCATCATCGAAGGCAGCAAGGCGTTTTCCAAGCGGCTCATGAAAAAATACGGCATTCCCACCGCCGCCTGTGAGATTTTCGACGACATGAACAAGGCGCTTGCCTATGTGAAAGCCGCGCCGCTGCCCGTGGTGGTCAAGGCCGACGGCCTGGCGTTGGGCAAGGGCGTGCTCATCTGCCAGACGCGCGATGAGGCGGAGGAAGCCGTGCGCGCCATGATGGAAAACCGCATCTTCGGCGAAAGCGGCGCGCGCGTCGTCGTGGAGGAGTTCCTTGAAGGCCCCGAGGTGAGCGTGCTGTCGTTTACGGACGGCGAGACCATCGTGCCCATGGTGTCCTCGATGGACCACAAGCGCGCGCTGGATGGCGACGAAGGCCTCAACACCGGCGGCATGGGCACCATCGCGCCCAATCCGTTCTACACGGACGAGGTGGCCGCGCGCTGCATGGAGGAGATTTTTCTTCCCACCATCCGCGCCATGAAGGCCGAAGGACGGCCCTTCCGGGGCTGCCTGTACTTTGGCCTCATGATCACCAGGGACGGCCCGAAGGTGATTGAATACAACTGCCGCTTCGGCGATCCGGAGACGCAGGTGGTGCTGCCGCTTCTGAAGACCGACCTCCTGACCATCATGCGCGCCGTATCCGAGGGACGGCTGGCGGAGGTGGACGTGGAGTTCAGGAAAGGCGCCGCGTGCTGCCTCATCCTGGCTTCCGGCGGCTATCCTTCCCACTACGAGAAGGGCAAGGAGATCATCGTGACCGACGCGGCGAAGCTGTCCCGGGCAGAGGTATTCCACGCGGGCACCGCGCTGAAGGACGGAAAGCTGGTCACTTCCGGCGGCCGCGTGCTGGGCCTCACCTGTACGGCCGACACGCTGGCGGAGGCCGTCGCCGCAGCCTATGACGCCGCGCAGGGCGTCACTTTCGAAGGCGCTTATTACCGCCGCGACATCGGCGCGCGGGCGCTGCGGAATTCCTGATCATCACTCAATCCTCCCGGCAGGGGAAAGGAAGATTTACAAGGTATGGTATACAGGCTGTTTGTGGAAAAGAAACCCGCTTACCGGCAGGAAGCCGCGGCCATCCTCGGCGATATCCGCTCTTTTCTCGGCATAGAGGCGCTGGAAGAAGTGCGCCTCATCAACCGCTACGACGTGGAGAACATCGATCCCGCCATCATGGCGCAGTGCGCCGGCACCGTGTTTTCCGAGCCGCAGGTGGACGAGGTGAGCGCCGAGCTGAACACGGAAGGATACCGGGTGTTCATCACCGAATACCTGCCCGGGCAGTTCGATCAGCGCGCCGATTCCGCCGCCCAGTGCGTGCAGCTGGTCAGCCAGGGCGACCGGCCGGATGTGCGCACTGCCAGGGTCTACCTGTTCAAGGGCGACCTGAGCGACGACGATATGGCCGCGATCAGAAAGCACCTGATGAACCCCGTGGAAAGCCGCGAAGCCTCGCCGGATCCGGTCGACACGCTGAAGATGAAGATCGATCCGCCTGCGGATGTGCCCGTGATTGAAGGCTTTACCGACATGGACGAGGCGGCGCTCTCCGGTGTGGTGAAGGACTACGCGCTGGCAATGGACCTGAACGACATCCGCTGCTGCCAGGATTATTTCCGCAAAGAGGGCCGCAATCCCACGCTCACCGAGGTGCGCATGCTGGACACCTACTGGTCCGACCACTGCCGCCATACCACCTTCCTCACCGCGCTGGACGAGCCGGCCATCGACGATCCCGCCGTCAGGGAGGCGTTCGGCCGCTATCTGGGCATCCGCGCCGAGCTGGGCCGCGGAGACAAGCCCGTGACGCTGATGGACATCGCCACCATCGGCGCGAAGTATCTCAAAAAGGCCGGCCTGCTCACCGACCTGGACGAATCCGAGGAGATCAACGCCTGCACCGTGCGCGTGGATGTGGATGTGGCGGGGGAGACGCAGAAGTGGCTGCTGCTCTTCAAAAACGAGACCCACAACCACCCGACGGAAATCGAGCCGTTCGGCGGCGCGGCCACCTGCATCGGCGGCGCCATCC
>LVAP01000124.1 GCA_001603025.1 Clostridiales bacterium Firm_10
CCCCGCGCACCTCCGCGGCTGCCTGCTCCCCCATCTCCCCACGGCTGGCGTAGCGCTTGACGGTGAAACCATACAGATTCATGACAGCCTTCCTCCCATTGCGTTTGTCCTGTTTTTTCATCATACATCCTGTTAAGATTGTTGTCAAGGACAAACTCGGCCCCGTACGAACTGATTGAGCGTCCCGTCGTAGCGCCAGCCCGCGGCGGCGAGCTTCCCGGCCAGGACCTCCCTGTCTTCACCCAGGGAATCGCAGAGATCGTCCAGGCTGGCATATTCATCCCGCAGCTTCATGTTCACATAGCTGAGCAGGATATTGGAATCCTCCGGCAGCATATTATCCTCCTTCCGTGCTTCAAAAAACCTGCCCGATCACACGATCGGGCAGGCAAAGCTGTTTTATTCGGGCATTCTCCGCGCGGCGGATTAATCCTCGTCCTCTTCCTCGCGCTTGCTGCTCTCGATGATCTTCTTGGCGTCCGCTTCCGGCACCTGCTCATAGCGCTCGAAGCGCATGGTGAAGGAGCCGCGGGCCTGGGTCATGGAGCGCAGGTCGGTGGCGTACTTGAACATCTCGCCCTGGGGCACTTCGGCGGTGACGCACTGCAGGCCGTCCACCTGGTCCATGCCCATCACGCGGCCGCGGCGCTTGTTCATGTCGCCGATGATATCGCCCATGTACTCGTCGGGCACCATGACCTCAACGTGATAGATCGGCTCGAGCAGCACGGGGCTGGCGCCGGTCAGCTGCTTGAAGGCCAGGCGGGCCGCGGTCTTGAAGGCCATTTCGGAGGAGTCGACCGGATGGTAGCCGCCGTCGTACAGCTGGGCGGTGAGGCCCACCACCGGGAAGCCGGCCAGCACGCCGTGCTGGATGTTCTCGCGCAGGCCCTTTTCAACGGCCGGGATGAAGTTGCGCGGGACGGTGCCGCCCACGACGGCGTCTTCAAAGTGGAACTCGGTGTCGGTGGGATCGTCGTTCGGACGGAACTTGATCTTGACATCGCCGAACTGGCCGTGACCGCCGGTCTGCTTCTTGTGGCGGCCTTCCACGTCGATGGGCTTGCGGATGGATTCACGGTAGGGGATCTTCGGGAACTGCAGGAGGCAGTCCGCGCCGAACTTGCTGAGCAGCTTCTTGGCGGTGACGTCGATGTGCATCTCGCCCAGGCCTTCCAGCACGGTTTCGGTGGTCTCGGTGTTCTTGGAGAGGCGCAGGGTGGGATCCTCTTCGATCAGGCGGTTCAGGCCGGAGAAGATCTTGTCTTCATCGCCTGCCTTCTTGGCGTATACGGCCATGCCGATGCAGGGCGCCGGGAAGTTCAGCTCGGGGAACACAATGGGCTTGGCCTGGTCGCACAGGGTGTTGCCGGTGGAGGTCGCCTGCAGCTTGGCCAGCGCGCAGATGTCGCCCGCCACAACCTTGGGAGCCGGCAGGGTCTTCTTGCCGCGCATGAAGTTGATGGAGCCGGCCTTCTCGGCCTTTTCCAGGTTGGTGTTGTAGAGCACGGTGTCGCCCGAGAGCACGCCGCTGGTCACTTTCACCAGCGACAGCTTGCCCACGAAGGGGTCGGCCAGGGTCTTGAACACCAGCGCCGAGAAGGGCTCGTCTTCCTTGCAGACGCGCTTCTCTTCCTCGCCGGTTTTGGGGTTTTTGCCGGTCTTCTCGGTGTTCAGCGGGGAGGGCATCAGGTCTATGATGTTGTCGAGCAGCTTGCCGATGCCAACGCGGGTGAGCGAGGAAACGCACACAACGGGCACGACGACGCCTTCCTGCGTGCCGAGGCGGATGCCGCGGATGGTGTCTTCGGGAGAAAGCTCCATCTCCTCGAAGTACTTCTCCATCAGCTCTTCGTCGGCGCCGGCGGCCGCTTCCATGATGGCGTCGCGGGCGGAAGACACGGCGTCGGCCATGCCCGCGGGAATCGGGATCTCCTTGCGGTTCTTGCCTTCGCCGGTGTAGGCTTTGTTCTCAAGCACGCACACCACGCCGGCAAACTGGCCGTTTTCGACGATGGGCAGCTCGATGGGCGCTACGGAAGTGCCGTATTTATCAGTCAGCGTGGCGAGCGCCTTTTCAAAGTTGGCGTTCTCGCGGTCCATCTGGTTGATGACGAACATGCGGGCGGTATTCGACTTCTCGCAGGCGGCATAGGCCTTCTCCGCGCCGACGCTCAGGCCGGACACGGCGCTCACGGTGATGATGGCGCCTTCAGCCACTTCCAGCGGGCCGACCATTTCACCGGCGAAATCGAAGAAGCCGGGCACGTCGATCAGGTTGATCTTGGTTTCCTTGAACTCCAGGGGAGCCATCGCGGCGCTGATGGAAATGTGGCGCTTGAGCTCCTCGGGATCGTAGTCGGTGGTGGCGCTGCCGTCTTCCACGCGGCCCTGGCGGTCAATGGTGCCAGTCGCATACAGAAGCGCTTCCACCAAGGTGGTCTTGCCGTCGCCGCCATGACCGACGACTGCGACGTTGCGAATGTTGGCGGTGGTATAGTCCTTCATAAAATATCTCCCCCTGTTTATTGTGCGCATAATGTGTATGCGAATTGTTTCAGCGGTCGACGTGACATCGCGCGCCGTCTTTTATTTTAACATACTTTCTTATAAAAGAAAAGCCCATTTTGGCAGGATTTTCCCGTTTAACCGTGGAATCTTCAATTTTAACGAATCCGACACCATTCTTTTCCCTGCCAATGGGCCCCGCGCCCCAAAAAGAGGCTTCTTATGACCCGCTTCCGCCATGCCGGCGCCCTTCTCTGCGCGGCGCTGCTCCTGCTTTCGGCCCCGGCCGCCGCACTGGCGCAGCCCCTCACGCGCGCTGAGCTGCGCGCCCTCGCCCCTCAATCGCACGCGCTCCCGCCGGATGACCCTTTCGCGGAACAGCCCGCGCTCACCGCGCCTTACGCTCCCGGCCGCCTCACCCCGGCGCTCGCCGAGGCCGCCCTCGACCGGCTTAATTTCCTGCGCGCCCTCGCCGGACTGGATCCCGTTCGCGCGGATGATTCCCTCGACGCGCTCGCCCAGCACGCGGCGGCGCTGCTGGCCGCGCAGCGCCTCGTTTCGCACGCGCCGCCCCGGCCGGACGATATGGACGACGCCTTCTTTTCTCAGGCCGCTGAGGGCGCGGCAAACTGCAGTCTGGCCTCGTTCAACTGGTTCGAGCCCGCCCTGGCCGCGGACAGCATGGACTGGTTCGCGCTGGACGACACGCCCGCCAACCTCGGCGATCTGGCGCACCGGCGCTGGCTGCTCTGTCCCGCCATGGGCCGCACCGGCTTCGGCCTGGCCCTGGACGCGGAAGGCCGCAGCTACGTGGCGCTGTATGTGACGGACGCCTCCGCGCCCTCCGATTACGACCTCATCCGCTGGCCCGCGCCGGGCGCCTTTCCCGCGGAGCTGATGCGCCGGGAAACGCCCTGGTCCATCTCGCCCAATCCCGCGAAATACGACCTGCAGGCCAGCCGGCCGCGCGTGCTGCTTGAGGAACTCGTCTCCGGCGCGCGCTGGGATTCCGCCCTGGCCGGTTCGGATCCGGCGCAGGGCGGCTATTTCCTGGTCAGCGAACACGGCTATGGCGGCGGCCCGGCGATCATATTCCGGCCGGACCTGATGGAGTTTCCCGCTCTCGAGGACGGGTATGAACAGAACCAGGCGTGGCGCGTCACACTGGAAGGGCTGGCCGGGCCGGACGGAACGGCGCTGCCGCCCGTCGTGTACACCGTGGAGATGGCCTCGCTCACGCCCATCGATCCGGCCAGCGTGGAGCTGACCTCCCGCTCTCTGACGCTGCGGGCCGGGGAAACGGCAGACGTGGACGCCGTCGTCTATCCCCGCTGGGCGGACGACCTCTCCTGCACGCTGAGCACCAGCGACGAGTCCGTGGCCATCGTGGATGAAAACGGCCGCCTCAGCGCGCTGGCTCCCGGGAAATGCCTGCTGCGCGCGGAGACGGTGAACGGGCGGTTTGACGAAATTGACGTGACGGTTGACGACGGCGAGGGATGACGGCATGGAATTGTGGGACCTGTATGATGAAGCGCTGCGCCCGATGGGCCGCACGCACCGCCGGGGCGAACCCATGGCGCCCGGCACGTATCACCTGGGAGCGGACGTCTGGGTGATCAATTCAAGGGGCGAGATCCTGCTCACCCTGCGGGCGCCGGAAAAGGAGGACCTTCCGAACGAGTGGGAAAACACCTGCGGAAGCGTGCTGGCCGGGGAGACGGCGCTCGAGGGTGCGCTGCGGGAGCTGCGCGAGGAGACGGGCATCGTCGCCGGGCCGGAGGAGCTGCAGGAGATCCATTACCGGCGCGGCACGGCCACGCACTCCTTCTCCTACCTGCTTCGGCGCGACGTGGAGCTGTCCGCGCTGGTGTTCCAGCCCGGCGAGACGGTGGACGCCCTGTGGGTCACCCCCGAGGAGCTGGACGAGCTGGTCGCCCGGCCCTTCGGCGCGCGGCCCGCGGGAGAGCGGTGGCCCTTCGTGCGGGAAACGCTGATACAGGTTATCGGGGAAAACTGAAAACACGCGTCCGCCCGGTGCAGCACCGGGCGGACGCGCGTTTTCATATGCTTTTTATTCAACAGAAATAATATAGTAGTACAACGGCTGGCCGCCCTCGTAGAGCGTGACGTCGCAGGCGCTGTAAAGCGCCTCCAGGTCGCCCTGCAGCGCCTCGGCGGTGTCGGCCTGCACGTCCTGGCCGTAGAACATGGTGATCAGCTCGGATTCGTCCGTCACCATCTCAGAGAGCACGTTCTTGGCCACCTCGGCCACGTCGCTGCCCACACAGCTGAGCTTGTTGTCGATGAGGCCCATGATGTCGCCCTCATGGATGTCGTAGCCGTCGAAATTGGTATCGCGCACGGCGTAGGTGATGGACGCGGTGTGCACGTTCGAGGCGGCCTCCTGCATGGCCTGGAAGTTCTCCTCGCCGCTCACGTCCCCCATGAAGGCCACCGCAGCGGAGATGCCCATCGGCACGGACTTGGTGGGCACCACCCACACCTTCTTGTCGGCCAGCTCGGCGGCCTGCTGCGCCGCAAGGATGATGTTCGAGTTGTTGGGCATCACGAAAACTTCGTCCGCATGGATGGATTCCACCGCTTCGAGCAGATCCTCCGTGCTGGGATTCATCGTCTGCCCGCCGTCCACCACCTTGTCGACGCCCAGGTCGTGGAAAATGGTGGAAATACCGTCGCCCAGCGCCACAGCCACCATGCCGAAGGGTTTGTTGGGCGCCGCGGCGGCCTCGGCCTCCGCCTGTTTTTTCCGCTCGGCCTGGCGCTCGCGGAACTCCTCGAGCATGTTGTCGATCTTGATGTTGTCCAGCTCGCCCAGCTCCAGCGCCATCTGCAGCGCCTTGCCGGGCTCGTTGGTGTGAACGTGCACCTTCACGATCTCCAGATCGCCCACCACCACCACGCAGTCGCCGATGCGCTCCAGCCGCTTGCGCAGCCGCGCCACCTCGGTGTCCTTCATGTCCGGCCGCGGATGGGAGACGATGAACTCGGTGCAGTAAGCGTAGGTGATTTCCTCCAGCTTGCTGTGATCGTCCACATAATCGCCGGGAAGCGGCTTGGGCGCGGTCACTTCGGCGGTGGCGGCCGTATCGACGGGCTCGCCCGCCAGCGCGGCGCGGAAGCCGGCGAAGAACACCATCAGGCCCTTGCCGCCGGAATCCACCACGCCGGCCTGCTTGAGCACCGGCAGCATATCGGGCGTGCGGCGCAGGATGGCGTCGCCCTGCTCGAGGATGACGTTCGTGAGCGCCAGCAGGTCGTCCGTCCTGGCCGACTCGCGCTCCACCTCCTCCGCAATCACGCGGATGACGGTGAGGATGGTGCCCTCCTTGGGCTTCATGACGGCCTTATAGGCGGTATCGGCGCCCAGGCGCAGCGCCTTGGTGAGCAGGGCCGCGTCCATGTTGTCGGCGCCGTCCAGCGCTTTGGAGAAGCCGCGCAGGATCTGGCTCAGGATGACGCCGGAATTGCCCCGGGCCCCCTTGAGCGCGCCCTTGGCGGCCGCCGCGGCCACGTCGCCCGCGCCGCTGAAGGAGCGGCTGCCCAGCTCCTTCACCGCCGAGAGGATGGTCTGCGACATGTTGGTGCCCGTGTCGCCGTCCGGGACGGGAAAAACATTCAATGCATCGACGGCCTGACGATTTTTATCCAGCATTGCCGCGCCGGACAGAAACATTTCCTTGAGCGTCAGCCCGTCCAACGTCGTGATAGACAAATTACATTCCCTCCAATCCGCGCATCCGACGGAATCAGACGCGGATATCCTCGACCGACACGTTCACTTTGTCCACTTTGATGCCGGTCAGGTGCTCTATTTTGTATTTCACCGTATCAATGATGGTGGCGGCCACCGCGCTGATTGAAATGCCGTATTCGACGATGATGAACAGATCGACGTTGACTGAATCGGTGGCGGGGCGGATGCGGACGCCGCGCCCGAGGTTCTCGCGGCCCAGCAGCTGCACCAGGCCGTCGGTCGTCCGCTTGGCGGCCATGCCGACGATGCCGTAGCATTCCAGGGCCGAATAGCCGGCGACTTTCAGCAGAACGTCTTCATTGACAGTAACGGTGCCCAGTTCCGTGGTAAACCTGCAGTCCATACGCGTAACCTCCATTCGAGGATAATGCCCCATATATAGCATAGTATAGCGTACAAAACGGCTCGTTGCAAGCGCATTGAACAAAATCCATACTAAGAAATTGTGTCCCCGCCGATATTTTCCGATTAAATTGCCGGCCGCCGTTATATTTTTTTCAGATATTCCGATAATTTCACACAAAACACTTGCAAATACGTCGAAAAGCTGATACAATATCTCTTGTTTTGATGTGAACGCCTAAAGGAGGTGTGATCGATGGGTAAGTTTTGTGAGGTTTGCCACAAGGGTGTCGTCTCCGGCAACAGCGTGAGCCATTCCAACCATAAAACCCGCCGTACCTGGGCGCCCAACACGCAGCGTGTCCGCGTGAACGTGAACGGAACGCCGACCCGCATGTACGTGTGCACCCGTTGTCTGCGCAGTGGTAAAGTGGAACGTGTCTGATGTGGCCTGACAATGATCGGCATTTCGTTGATCGGCGAGAGGTGCGGCATACCGCCGCGCCTCTTTTCTTTTTGAGCGGAAACGACCGGGCCGCGCCCGGCAGCCCGCGCACCAACCTGCTTTGAAGGAGGCTTGCAAATGCCCGCAGCCCGCCACGCCCAAACCCTTCGCCTGTTCGGCCTGCGCCTGAAGGACGTCCGCATACAGTTCGGCATCACGCTCGATGAATTCGCCGCGCGCCTGGGCGTGAGCCCGTCGCACCTGTGCAACCTGGAAAGCGGGCGCAGGGAACCGTCGTTCGGCCTGCTGGTGGATCTCGCAAACGACCTGGCCGTCAGCCTGGACTACCTCATGCTTGGCCTGCCGGACAGAATGCACGACAGCGCCCTCATCTTCCGTTCCGACGACGAGCTGCTCGGCGCGCTGGTGGACGCGCCCGCCGGCACGCGCCGCGGAACGCCCTGAAGACGTCTCGCACTGTGTTCGGTTCCCAGGCGCGGTTTTCAATGCGCGCATGCGATTTTCTGCCGAACACCAGGTAAATTGATGCGGCGGACGCTTGCCACGCGGGACAAAGCATTGTATAATAGGCCCATGATTATGAGACAGGAGGCACTCTCAGGCATGGCAGATAAAAAGACCGAAAAGAACCCCGCGGCGCAGCGGTTTGGCGACGAGCGCAAGCGCGCGCTCGAAATGGCCCTGAGCAAGATCGAGAAGGACTTCGGCAAAGGCTCGGTCATGAGGCTGGGCGACGCGGCCGACAAGATGCATGTCGAGGTCATCCCCACCGGCTGCCTTCACCTGGATTTCGCGCTGGGCGTGGGCGGGCTGCCCCGTGGCCGCATCATCGAGATATACGGGCCGGAATCCTCCGGCAAGACCACCCTGGCCCTGCAGGCCATCGCCGAAGCGCAGAAGATGGGCGGCACCGCCGCGTTCATCGACGCCGAACACGCGCTGGATCCCATCTACGCCCGCGCGCTGGGCGTGGACATCGACGAGCTGTACGTCTCCCAGCCGGACAACGGCGAACAGGCGCTGGATATCTGCGAGGCGCTGGTGCGCTCCGGCGCGATCGACATCGTGGTCATCGACTCGGTGGCGGCGCTGGTGCCCAAGCAGGAGATCGAGGGCGACATGGGCGAAAGCCACGTCGGGCTCCAGGCCCGCCTGATGAGCCAGGCGCTGCGCAAGCTGGCCGGCGTTATCGCCAAAACCAACGCCGTGGCCATCTTCATCAACCAGCTGCGCGAAAAGGTGGGCGTGATATACGGCAACCCGGAAGTCACCACCGGCGGCAAGGCCCTGAAGTTCTATGCCTCCGTGCGTATCGACATCCGCAAGGGCGAGCCCATCAAGAACGGCAGCGAGGTCATCGGCAACCGCGCCAAGATCAAGATCGTGAAGAACAAGGTGGCGCCGCCCTTCCGCGTGTGCGTGGTGGACATGCTGTACGGCGAGGGCATCTCCAAGGAAAGCGGCCTTGTCGACCTGGCCGTGGAGCGCGACCTGCTGCAGAAAAGCGGCTCCTGGTTCTCCTACAACGGCGAGCGCATCGCCCAGGGCCGCGACAACGTGCGCGCCTATCTGCGCGAGCATCCCGACGTGCGCGACGAGATCGAACAGCGCATCCGCGCCGACTTCAGCGCCGGCAACATCGCCGTGGATCTGGAGCAGTCAGACGGCGAGGAAGAAGAAGAGGGTCTGGGCGAAGAATAAGCCTTTTTGTAAAATGTAATGTATAAAACCGGAGCCGCGCAGCGCGCGCGGCTCCGGCGTTTTTATGCGAAAGAGAGCCCCCGCTGCCGCGGCAGCGGGGGCTCTTTGCGCCTGTCACTCCCAATATTCCCGGATCCAGCCCCGCAGGAAATCGCGCACGGCATGGCTGTGCGTCTCCATGGCGCAGTGCCCCGCTGAGGCCAGCAGGTGGTACTCCGCGCCGGGGCAGTCCCGCTTGCGCAGGCGGGCGGGAATCGAACCGCCCACCAGCCGGTCGGCGCCGCCCCACAGGATCATGCAGGGCATGAACAGCGAAGCCATGGCGGCGTTGTCCACGCGGAAGCCCTCCAGCAGCAGCCGGCGCACGGTGTCCTCGTGCCCCTCCAGCCGCTGCAGCGGCGGGCGCATGAGCTCCGCCTCCGACTTGCGCGGATCGCGGCCGTACACCCGGCGCAGCATCCTGCTGAAGCGCTCAGGCGAATCGACGCTGCGGCGGAACCAGCGCCGCAGCAGCGCGCCGAAAGCCCCCGAACGCACGATCGGCTCAAACGCGCGCGGCACGGGCGAATACAGCATCGGGTTGACCATGAACAGCGAGGCGACCGAATCCGGCTGCTGCAGCGCCATCTCCACGATGGTGCCGCAGGCCGAGCCGTGCGCCATCAGGTGCCAGCACGCCAGCCTGTTCTCACGCTCCAGATCCACGGTGTCGAGCAGGCCCCACAGGTAGCGGGCGCGCGTCGGCTGGTCGGCGGGAATCCCGTCGCTGAACTGCCCCCGGCCAAACCCCGGCATGTCGCATACCACACACAGGCAGCCGGCCCCGGTGAGCTCGGGCAGGATCAGGCGCCAGCAGGACGTGAGAAATCCCGGCGCGCAGAGCAAAAACACGCGATGCTTCACCGGCCCGTCCGGCAGGGCGATCCTGTAATGGATGGACAAGCCGCGTATGGATATATACTGGCTGCCTTCCTCCATGCTGGTTGTCCTCCCCTTCTCAGGCCACTCCGGCCCGGATCCGCCGCGCCTGTGGCGCGATCCAAGTCATTTCATTATAGCACAGTGTGCGCGGGAATGGAAGAGGAAAAATCGCCCGCCCCATCCCGGCAAAGCAGCGCCCCGAACCATCGCGGCCCGGGGCGCTGAGCAAATGCGGTTCCGCTGCGGACGATTACAGCTGCGGACCGGCGGCGACGAGCGCCTTGCCGGCTTCGTTGCTCTCGTACTTGGCGAAGTTCTTGATGAAGCGGCCGGCCAGATCCTTGGCCTTCTCTTCCCACTGGGAAGGATCGGCGTAGGTGTCGCGCGGGTCGAGGATCTTGGTATCGACGCCGGTCAGCTGGGTGGGCACTTCAAAGTTGAAGTACGGGATCTTCTTGGTGGGCGCGGTCAGGATGTCGCCGTTCAGGATGGCGTCGATGATGCCGCGGGTGTCCTTGATGGAGATGCGCTTGCCGGTGCCGTTCCAGCCGGTGTTGACCAGATAGGCCTTCGCGCCGCTCTTTTCCATCTTCTTCACCAGTTCCTCGGCGTACTTGGTGGGATGCAGCTCCAGGAAGGCCTGGCCGAAGCAGGCGGAGAAGGTCGGGGTGGGCTCGGTGATGCCGCGCTCAGTGCCGGCCAGCTTGGCGGTGAAGCCGGACAGGAAGTAGTACTTGGTCTGCTCGGGCGTCAGCACGGACACGGGAGGCAGCACGCCGAAGGCGTCGGCGGACAGGAAGATGACGTTCTTCGCGTCGGGGCCGGCGGAGATGGGGCGCACGTTCTTGACGATCTTCTCGATGTGCTCGATCGGATAGCTGACGCGGGTGTTCTCGGTGACGGACTTGTCGGCGAAGTCGATCTTGCCGTTCTCATCGACTGTCACGTTCTCCAGCAGCGCGTCGCGGCGGATGGCGTTGTAGATGTCGGGCTCGGAATCCTTGTCCAGGTTGATGACCTTCGCGTAGCAGCCGCCCTCGAAGTTGAACACGCCGTTGTCGTCCCAGCCATGCTCGTCGTCGCCGATCAGCAGGCGCTTGGGGTCGGTGGACAGGGTGGTCTTGCCGG
>LVAP01000125.1 GCA_001603025.1 Clostridiales bacterium Firm_10
GGCCCGGACAGCCCATTATCCTCGGCTGTCCGGGCCGTGCGTTTTCCTGTTATCTGTGCCGTCCGCCGCCGCTGCCGCGGGTAGAGCCGCCGCCGCCGCTGCGCCCGCCGCCGAAGCCGCCCGACGAACGGCTGAAGCCGCCGGAGGTGCGGCCGCTGCTGGAACGGCCGGATCCGCTGGAGGAGCGACTGCCGCCGCCAAAGCCGCCGAGACCGCCGAAGAGCGAGCCGGAGGACCGGCTGGTGTTGCTGCTGGGCCTGTAAGTGCCGCCGCTGCCCGGGCGGGACACGCCGCTGCCCGAACGATCCGTGCTCTGGCCGTAGCTGCCGTCATAGGGCCGGCGGGGCTGCTGCACGGGCCGCGTCACGGGACGGGACACAGGCCGCGTGACCACCGGAGGCACCTGGGGCGGCACGACAACCGTGGGCCGCACCACCGTGGTTCCGCCCGTGTACACGGTGCGCCGCCTGCGGGCGCTCCGCACGATCAGCACGATCACCACGACGACGGCAGCCAGCACGAGCAGCCCAAGCAGCACGCTGCCGCCGTCCTCATCGTCCCGGGATGGCGTGCCGTTGTTTCCGCCGCGGTTGACGCCGCCAATGTCCGAGCCGCCGTGCTGGGCGATGTAGTCGTCGTAGGCGTCGTTATTCACCGACACGCCGGCGTTCAGCGCCCGGGATGTGGCCTTGAACAGCGCGTCGAAAAACGCCTTCGCGCCGCCGTCGTAATCCTGCTTCGCGAAATAGGGCTCGAGGTATTTGTCCACCAGCTCGCCCACGTCGCCGGAGGTGAGGTACTGATCCAGGCCGGAGCCGATCTCATACCAGTAATCGTCGTCTCCGATGGCCATCACCAACAGGAAGCCGTAGTTCTTCGAGCCGCCGACGCCCCAGTCGTTGAACAGCTTGTAAGCGTAGTTCTCCAGCTTCGTCGAACCGGTGGTATCCACCGTGACGAACACCAGCTGCGCGCCGCAGGCCTTGTAGAGCGCGTCGTTATTCAGGATGATATGGCCTTCCGTGGCATCCGAGAGCACGTTCGCCGCGTCGTTGACGTAGAAATCCTCCGTCGGCTTGAGCGAAGACGCCTGCGCCGGGGCAGCCAGCAGCATCAGCGCCAGGACGAGGGCGAAGAGGGTTTTCATTTTTTTCAAATCGTTCAGCCTCCTTTGGGTGGTTGATCAAGGGCGCATGTCCAAACCCACCCGTCCGGATGGGCTTGGAAACGCGCCCTTCGCATCCGGCCCGCAGCGCGAGGGCCGCGGGCCGGTATGGAAAGGGATTGCGTCAGTTGAACGCCACGGCGTCCCTGATGCCCCGCACCGCGCTGATCAGCCCGGCGGGGAAGCCGGCCTTCTCACTGTTGAAGGCGGCGGCCTCGTCGTTGTAGCCGTCGTGCGAGATGCGCAGCAGCGCGGACTCGAAGTTCCTGTAGCGGTACTTGAAATCCTCGGCGTCCTTGTCGGACAGCTTCAGGTTCGACACGTTGGAGTACAGGTTTTCGACCGCGGCGATCAGGTCGTGGCTGGCGTCCGCCTTGGCCGCAATGGTCTCGGCCCCGCGCAGCGCTTCCACGGCGTCGTTCACGGCCTTCACCAGGGTCTCGTTGACGCCCTTGGCGTTGGCGGCGATGCTGTTCATCACCACGGCGTTGTCGGAGAGCTCCTTCAGCTCGGCGGAAATGCTTTCCGACGCGGCGAAGAAGGTGGTTTCAACGGCTTTGCTCTTCGCGCCGAGCGCGTTGCCGCCCCCGATGAAGAGCACGCCGAGAATAACCACCGCGAGGATGGCGCAGGCCAGCGGACGGTTTTCTGTAAACTTCATGGTTCTGTCCTTTCGGAGGGGAGATTACTTCATGTTCATCTCGAGCATTTTGCTCTTCAGCTGCTGCTCGATGTTGGCCAGTTCCTTCTCGGCCTCGCGCCTCTTCTGGCGGCCCTGCTGCTGGATGTCCAGCACCTCGTCCATGGTCTGGATGAGCTTCTGGTTGGTCTCCATGAGCGTCTCGATGTCGATGACGCCGCGCTCGGACTCGCGGGCGATCTCCACGCTGCCCTGGTGCAGCTTCTCGGCATTGGCGCGCAGCAGGTCGTTGGTGAGGTTGGTGACGGACCGCTCGGCCTCGAGCGCGCTCTGGGAGTGCTGCAGGCCCAGCGCCAGCACCATCTGGCTCTTCCACAGCGGGATGGTGTTCACGATGGTGGACTGGATCTTCTCGGCCATCAGCTGGTTGTTGTTCTGCAGCAGGCGGATCTGCGGGGCCATCTGGATGGCCACGTTGCGGGTGAGCTCCAGATCGAAGATCTTCTTCTCGAAGCGGTCGCCCATGGCGGCGAGGTCGCTGGCGGCCTGGGCGTCCTCAGGCAGGCCGGAGGCCTGGGCCTTTTCGCGGGCCGTCTGCAGCTCGCCGGCGCGGAAACCTTCCAGCGCCTGCTTGCCGGCGGCGATATACATGGACAGCTCCTTGAAGTAGGTCAGGTTCATCTCATAGAGCTGATCCATGGTGGCGATGTCCTTCAGCAGCACGACCTGATGGTTCTCCAGCTCGCTCACCAGCTTGTTGACATTCACTTCCACGTCGTCATAGCGGTTCTTGAGCAGCTGCAGCTTGTCGACCTTCTTCTTCAGGAAGCCGAAGATGCCGCCCTTGTCGTCGTCGGTGTCAACGCTGAAGGAGCGCAGCTGGGTGACCAGGCCGGAGATCATGTCGCCCACTTCGCCCAGGTCCTTGGCGCGCACGTTGTTCAGCGCGGCATCGGAGAAATCGGCGATGTTCTTCTGGGCGGCGGCGCCGTACTGGAACACCATGGACGAATTGGTCAGGTCGATCTTGTGCGAGAACTCGTCGATCTGGGCCTGCTCCTCTTCGGTGAAGACGGCCTCCTGCTCGGCTTCCTCAACAGGCGCGGGCGCGGTGGCGACGGCTTCGGCGGCCTGCGCCGCGGCAGCTTCGGCCTCAGCGAGCACGGCGGAAGGATCGGGAGCGACGGGTTCGTTGCCGAGGGTCAGTTTGATTTCAGGCATGTCAGGTTCCTCCATTCTCTATGATCGATTTTGGTGAAACAAATGAAACGCGTTCCTCAGCGGCCGGATGCCGCGGTCTGCTGCATGGCGGCCCCGGGCTGGGTGAGGCCCTCTGAAGCCATCATGGTCTCGAGCACCTGAATGTCGGTGGTGATGTCCAGGTGCGTGTTGCGGTACAGGTTGTCCACCTGCTTCTCGAAGGCCGTGGCGATCATGTCCAGGCTGTTCTCCACGGCGGCTTTCGATTTGGTGATGTTCTCGGTGCCGAGCCCGGTGCCCTCCAGCGTGCGGTACTGGTCCAGCAGCTTGACGCTCACGGGCAGGTAATAGTTCATGAACTTGCGCACTTCCATCGCCTGGCGCGGATTGCGCTCAAGCGATTCGAAGATCTTGCCCGCCGCGTGCTCCATGCGGTCCAGCCGCTCGGTGATGCCCGGATCGGTGAGCGCCACGTTGGCCTCCCGCAGCTTCCTCATGGCCTCCAGGCCCTCGGTGATCTGGCGGTTGACCTCGGCGTCGCCGGAATCCGGCGCGGCCTCGTACTCCTCCTTGCGGCCGGGGAACAGCTTCAGCCCCACGAAATACG
This sequence comes from Clostridiales bacterium Firm_10, assembly GCA_001603025.1. Lineage (GTDB taxonomy): Bacteria > Bacillota > Clostridia > Christensenellales > Aristaeellaceae > Firm-10. Next base: position 3,613 of record LVAP01000125.1, read on the forward strand.
CCGCGACGGACAGGGCGGCGCAGATCAGCAGCGGGCCGAGCTTGTAGATGGGGTGAATCAGCCCGAAAATCAGCCACACGGCGGCGCACAGATAAATGGGCAGCGCCGAGGGAACGATTCGTGTCTTCTTCTTCAAATGATCATTCCTCCCTCCATACAATGAAATTATAGCGCGCGCAAGGCTTTTGGTCAATGTTTTTTCGCGCGTGATGTCGTCAAAATCGCCCCAAAACCGCCTTTTCCCGTTTATTTTTCCATCTCGGCCTTCAGGTCGAGCGCCTGCTGCCGGGTGGTGGTGCACAGGCCGGAATAGTTGCCGTCCAGCGCGCTGTTCAGGTATTCGACGGCCTTGGCTTTGTCGCCGTTTTTGCCCGCGATCCTGGCGAGGTAATACAGCGTGTCCACCTGGCGCGGCTTGAGCTCGTGCGCCCTGGTGAAGTATTCGAGCGCCTTTTCCTCATTGCCCATGGCCAGGTTCAGCTGGCCCATGTTGTCCAGCACGACGGCGTCCTCGTCGTCGTAGTCCAGCGCCTGCTGGTTAAAGGCCACAGCCTCGGTAAAATCGCCCGTCTGGCGGGCCTTTTCGATGAGAATATAGCCCAGTGAGCCATAGATGACGCCGTTCGGCGCCTCGTTCATGGCGATTTTCAGCTGCGAAATGGCTGAATCCAGATTGCCCAGCTTCCACTGGCAGATGGCGAAGTTGATGCGCAGCTGGCGCTTCTCGTTTTTCGTAATGCCCGGCGCGTGCTCCGCCTTCAGCAGCGCCTCCTTCGATTCCTCAAAGCGCCCGTAACGCAGCAGCAGCACGCCGTAGGCCATGAGGTAGGCAGGCTTCACGCAGCCGGCTTTCATGGCCTCCTCATACAGCCGGAGGGCTTCGTCATGCTTGGGCCGGGCCTCGGCGGCCTTGCCGTCGTCGTAAAGCCGGTTGCCCTGCACGTGCAGGCCGTAGGCCCTGCGCCCCATGTTCTCCGCCTTGAATTTATCCAAAAATCCCATAGATCACGCCTCCGTCACAATGTTATTCAATCCTTGCGCGCCGCCCGCTTTTCCCGCGCGGCGACGCGGGCGAGCAGCCTCGCCCTGCGCCGCCCCAGGGCGGCCCGTTCCTCCTCGCCGGCCAGCGCCAGCGCCGCCTCGGTGAGCCGCAGCGCTTCCTGCGGATCACCGGCGCGGTGCTCGTACAGCTTGGCCAGTTCCACATAGGGAAACACGCCCATCTGCCCGCGCTCGATCATCTCGCGCCACACGCCCGCCGCCTCCGCAAAATCGCGGTCTGCGCGCAGCATGAGGCTCAGGCGCTGGTTTGCGCTGCCGGCCACATGGCGCTCCCGCAGGCGGGCCATGGTGCTGATGGGCCGCTCGCGGGCGGCCAGCCGGTAACAGGCGCCAGCCTCGGCATGCTCGCCGCGCCGCTCCAGCGCCCTGCCCAGGCTGAACACATCCAGCATGCTGGTCTGCTCCGCCGGGGCGGCAAAGGCACGGCTCAGCCGGGCCAGCAGCGTGCCCAGCGAAGCGATGTCCTGCCGGTTGTGCTCCACGATGTCCTCCAACAGCCGCATGTCGCCGGTTTTGAGGAATTCAAAATAGCGCTCCGGCACCTCCGCGCCCGGCAGGTCCCGCTCCCGGCGCACGCCCAGCACGGCTTCCTCGATATGGCTCAGCGAGCAGTCCTTCAGCCGCAGCTTCCAGGCGCGCCGCGCGGGGTAAATCAGGTCCAGGTGCCGCAGGCCCTGCGTCGGATCCTCCATGCGGCACATCACGAACCGCGACCGGAGCAGCGGCACGTCGAACGAGCGGCCGTTGAAGGTGACCAGCGTCTGCGCGCCGCGAATGAACGAAGCAACCTTCTCGAGCAGCTGGGGCTCCGCGCCGTAATGCGGCATCAGGAACTGATAAACGGCGAAGCCGCCCCGCTCGATGCGGCCCAGGCCCACGAGGAAGGCCACCGTGCCGGCGCCGCCGGACAGGCCCGTGGTTTCCGTGTCGAGAAACAGCGCCCCTTCCGGATCGAAAGCGCCCTCGAAATCCATGCGCCGCAGCCCGTCGGGCGACAGGCTGAACAGCGACGGGTCCGCTTCCCGCCGGCTCACGTATTCCATCAGCGCGGGTGGCACGGCGGGGCGTGGCGCGGCCGGGACGGACGCTGAAAGCGCGTTCAGCTTCGATTTCAGCGACGAGGCCATGCCTTCCCCTCCCCTTGGAAAATGAGCGCTCTCCGGGCCGGGCGGCCTTCCCGCGTCCGCTCGGACGGGGAAACTCGATCCCATGCCATAATAATTGTAAGAGTTTATCGCCCGTTTGTCAACAGAAAGCCCGGCCGAATCCGGAATCGTTTCATTTGATAAACACCGCAATCAAAACATTATCGAAGCGCTATGGCGTTCGCGCCCCTGAAAGGGGAGGCAGGCTGCGCTGTTTCCTTCCCGTTCCATAAAAGCAAATCAAAAAAGAGCGGGCCCCTGCGCGAGGCTCGCTCCCGGTCGTTCAGGCGTCAGTAGTTTTCCGCGCGGACTTCAAAGTAGGACTGGGGATGCGCGCACACGGGGCACACCTCAGGGGCTTCCTTGCCCATCACCAGGTGGCCGCAGTTGCGGCACTCCCACATCTTCTCCTCGCTCTTGGCGAACACCTGCTGCATCTCGATGTTGTTCAGCAGCGCGCGGTAGCGCTCCTCGTGGCTCTTCTCGATGGCGGCCACGCCGCGGAAGCGCTTGGCCAGCTCGTCGAAGCCCTCTTCTTCGGCCTCGCGGGCGAAGCGGTCGTACATGTCGGTCCATTCATAGTTCTCGCCTGCGGCGGCCGCAGCCAGGTTCTGAGCGGTGTTGCCCAGTTCGCCCAGCGCCTTGAACCACAGCTTGGCGTGTTCCTTCTCGTTTTCAGCGGTGGCCAGGAAGATCGCGGCGATCTGCTCATAGCCTTCTTTCTTCGCGACGGAGGCGAAATAAGTATACTTGTTGCGCGCCTGCGATTCGCCGGCAAACGCCGCCATCAGGTTTTTTTCAGTCTTCGAGCCCTTCAGTTCCATGAGAATCCTCCTCCTTATTGTCTCTATTATGACGGATTGACAGGTTGTTCATACGGTTTCGTTTATGTCTACGCCCTCGCGGGCGGGGACATCAGCCCAGATCCGGCTCGTTCGTCAGCAGCGCGGCGCAGCGGTCGCGGCCGTCCAGCTCGAGCGCGATCAGTTCGTTTTCTCCGGAACGCAGGAAAGGCGCGGGGAGATAGGCGGTCCTCTGAGGGCCGACTTCCCAGTAGCGGCTGAGAGGGTGCCCGTTGACGAAGATCACGCCCTTGCGGAAGCCGTCCATGCGCACGAAGGTGTCCTCCGGCTCGCCGTCCACCGTGAAGGCGCCGCGCAGCAGCTGCGGCCGGCCGTCGAAGGGCTTCATCTCCCCGAAGGAAACGGCGGAAAGGTCGTCGAGCGGCAGCGGCAGCGCCTCCCAGTGATACAGGAAGGTCTGCCCCAGGCGGATCGCGCCGTCGATCCCCTTGCGATCCAGCAGGTTCTGGCCGTAATTGACGCGGCCCATGTTCTCAACCAGCACGGCGAGGTCGAGCCCTTCCGCCGGCACGGCCAGCTTCACCGCGGGCGCGTCGTCGTTGCGGTACTGGATGCCCGCGAGCTTCCCGTTCACGAAGATGTGCGCCCGGTCATGCAGGCCGGACAGGATCAGCGGCATCTCCTCCCGCGGGCCCCGCACATGCGTGCGGTACAGGATAAAGCCGTAGCCCTGGCCCAGCTGCTCCATGGGCAGCGGCTGCGTGAGCTTCACTGGCCGGGAGAGGGCGTCCGCCGCGTCCAGCAGGTCGGCGCAGGCGGTGAAGGCCACTTCGCCGTAGCGGCGCAGCTTCGGCTCGGAGACGGGCAGCTCCGGCACCGGCGCGTATTTTGCGATCACCTCGCGGAACAGGCGGTACTTAGGCGTCAGGCCGCCGTACTCGTTTACGGGCGCGTCGTCGTCATAGCTGTTCACGGTGGGCTGGTACTCCGGCGTGCGGAATTTGACGTCCGGGCAGTTGGCGCCGTTCATGAAGCCGAAGTTGGTGCCGCCGTGGAACATGTAGGCCGACACGGACGCGCCGCAGGCCAGGATCTCGTCCAGCACTCGCGCGGCTTCTTCCGGCGCGCGGCTGTGATGCGCCTCCGTCCAGTGGTCGAACCAGCCGTTCCAGAATTCGGTGCACATGAGCGGGCCATCCTTCTGGCGTTCGCGCAGCTTGGCGAACTGCCCGGCCGTGCGGTCGCCGAAATTGCCGGTCATGTGGCAGCCCTCCAGCGTGCCGCCGGTGAGCATGAAGTCGGTGGGGCCATCGGAGGTGAACAGCGGCACGTCCACGCCGCGGCGGATCAGCCCCTCGCGGATGTGTTCGAGGTACTCCGTGTCGTCGCCGTAGCTGCCGTACTCGTTCTCCACCTGCATCATCAGCACCGGGCCGCCGTTGGTGGAAAGCAGGGGCAGGATCGCCGGGATGAGCCTGTCGAAAAAGCCGTCCACGGCCTGCAGGTACGGTCCATTCATGCAGCGCAGCCCGATGCCTTCCTTTTTCAGCAGCCACCAGGGCAGGCCGCCGAACTCCCACTCGGAGCAGATGTACGGGCCGGGCCGCAGGATGGCGTACAGCCCCAGCTCCTGCGCCAGGCGGAGAAAGGCCGGCAGGTCAAGCATGCCGTCGAGGAGGAACTCGTCCTCCGTCGGCTGGTGCGCGTTCCAGGCCACGTAGGTTTCCACGGCGTTGAAGCCGCAGGCGCGCAGCTTTTCGAGGCGGTCGCGCCAGTACGGCCGCGGCACGCGGAAATAATGCACGGCGCCCGCGATGAAGCGGAACGGCGCGCCGTCCAGGCGGAAGCCCTCCGGCTCGATGGTCAGGCGATGAGTTGAAGACATGGACTCGGCCCCCCTTGTCGTCGGCTCTGTTCTGGGCGGCGGTTTTTCCCTCCCCCCGCGCTTATTATAGCATCGCTCCGGCGGCTTGGCAACAGCCTTCGCGGCCCGTTTTGGCGGCAAAGCCGCGGCGGCGGGATCATTTGGCGCGCCGGCGACGTCTAAATTCATGTCCGCGCGGGAATTGCGCGCCGCGCGGAACTGTGCTATAATAATATGAATTAGTTTTGGGCTGAGCGAAAGGCGGTGCGGCGTTGGAGGAGAAAGGGACGCGGGAACCGGTGATCCGCCTGGACGGCGTGTCGAAGGTTTACGCCATCGGCGAGGAAAAGCTCCGCGCGCTGGACGGCGTGTCGCTGGATATCTATCCCGGCGAATTCGCCTGCATCATTGGGCGGTCCGGCTCCGGCAAGTCCACCCTGCTGAACATGATGGCCGGGCTGGAAAAGCCCTCCCGGGGGCGCATCCGCGTGGCCGGGCGGCAGATCGAGCGCATGAACGAGAGCCAGCTGGTCCAGTTCAGGCTGAAGTACGTCGGCTTCGTGTTCCAGTCGTTCAACCTGTTCGCCATGCACACGGCGCTGGACAACGTGGCCATGCCGTTGATGTACAAGGGCATGCCCCGCGCCCAGCGGGCGGCCCGGGCCCGCGCGATGCTGGATGCCGTGGGCCTGCGGACGCACATGCGCCATCGGCCGGGCGAGATGTCCGGCGGCCAGCAGCAGCGCGTCGGCATCGCGCGCGCCCTCGTCACCGGGCCGAAAATCCTCTTCGCGGACGAGCCGACCGGCAACCTGGATTTCAACACCTCGCGCGAGATCCTGCGCCTCATCCGCTCCATCTGCCGCGAACGCGGCACCACCCTCATCATGGTCACCCACGACCCTGAGATGGCCCAATACGCCGACCGCGTCGTCCGCCTGCTGGACGGCCGCGTCACTGAAAACACGCTCAACGCGCACCCGGCCGACATTCCGGGCCCCGCGATTTCCAAGGAGGACACATGAAGTACAGGAAAATGGCCGCCCTGCTGCTTGCCCTGCTGCTGACAGCATGCCCCGTCCTTGCGGAGGGTGGCGATCCCGCCTCGACGGAGGATGTCGCGTCCGAACAGGAAACGCCCACGCCCGCGCCGGAAACGCCCACGCCCGCGCCGGAAACGCCCAC
>LVAP01000126.1 GCA_001603025.1 Clostridiales bacterium Firm_10
CCCACCGCCGCGCCGACGTCCGAACCCACGGCCACGCCCGAGCCTACCGCCACACCCACACCCGAGCCCACGCCTGAACCCACCAGCCGGCCGACACCCACGCCCGATACTCAGGCCACGCTGTTTGCCTCGATCACGCCCACGCCCACCATCGCACCGACTGGTACGCCTGATCCGGACGTGACACCCACGCCTGAACCCACGCCGTCTCCCACGCCCACGGCGGAGCCTACCGCCACGCCGGAACCCACCATCGACCCGGCGCTCATTCCGCCCCTGCGGGAAGTAGGCGACGTGATGGTCTGGCACACCACCAACGGCCGCTGGTACCATTCCCGCAGCGTCTGCGGCTCGATGAGCAATGCCCACCGGTATACGCTGTCCAGCTCGGTGCGCGACGGCCTGACCGCCTGTCCGTACTGCAAGCCCATCAGCGAAGAGGTGCTTAAGATCGAGAATGCGGTTTACGTGAGCGCCGACCAGCACTGGCACATCAACTTCGAATGCGAATCCATCGCAGGCGAATGGACGCTGTCCAGCCTCGACGAAGCGCGTCAGGATCCCTCTCTGCGGCCCTGCGACGCCTGCGGAGCGCTGTACTATGCGGACGGCATGCCCAACCGCAGCGTCCTCGTCGTTCCCGCGACACAGGCGCCCGTCACCTCGATCACTTCGCTCTCCAATGGCGACGCGCTGGTCTACGTCAGCGACCGCAGCGCATGCTATCACCGCGCCGCTTCCTGCCCTGGCGCTGCCGGCGTCACCCTGACGCCTACCCACCTGAGCGAGGCCCTGCTCGACGGAAAGACCCGCTGTCCCACCTGTAACCCGCCCGAACCGATGCTGGACGAAGAATCGTGACCAAAGCCCCTCCGGAAAGCCGGAGGGGCTTTTGCTGAGTGATGAGCCCGCCGCTGTTTTATCCCTTCTGCTGCCCGCCATGATTGCACGCCAGGCAGCGATGTGCTATAATGACCGCAATGAAAGAGAGGGGGAAAACCGTGATGACTCTGCGAGAACGCGCCGTTGAGGCCCTGAACTGCCGTACACCGGACGCGATTCCCACGCTGGAGCTTGAGTTCCAGCTGGTGCCTGAGCTGATGAACGGGCAGGACTTTGCCTCCAGCCGGCGGATGGACGAGATGAATGTTTCCCCGAAGGAGCGCGACCGGATGCTCCACGAGAATGCGGAGCTGATGGTTGAGGTTTACAGCAGGCTGGAGTATTCGATCGTCCACGTAGCCTATCTCAATGAAGCTGATATGGCAAAGACCGTCAGGTATATCCGGGAACTTTCCGGCGACAGATTCATGCTGACGGCTCACGGCGACGGCACTTTTGCCATACCGGACGGCGACGGCATGTATGAGCTGTCCTACCGGCTGGTCGAAGAACCGGAAAGCGTCCATGAGGAGGCGCGCCGCATGGCGGACCAGGCCATCGCCCGCAACCGCCGCCTGTTCGACATGGGCATAGAGAGCTTCATCCTCTGCTCGGACTACTGTTTCAATGCCGGGCCGTTCATGTCGCCGAAAATGTTCTCGGAGTTCATCACGCCTTATCTCTTTGAAATCATCGACAGCATCCGCGCCATGGGCGGCTATGCCATCAAACACACCGACGGCAACATCATGCCCATCCTGGATCAGCTGATGGACTGCCGGCCTCACTGTATCCACTCGCTGGATCCCATGGCGGGCGTGGATATCGCCGAAGTCAAACGGCAGACTTACCCGCGCGGCATCGCGATCTGCGGCAACGTCAACTGCGCCCTGATGCAGACCGGCACGGACGAAGAAGTGCGGCAGAGCGCGATGTACGCTCTCAAATCGGGCAAGCCGGGCGGCGGATACTTCTTCTCAACGAGCAACGTTCCGTTCCGCGGACTCGACCTGCAGCGCTATCTGATGATTCTGGACCTGTGGCGCGCCAACAGGGAATATGGGCCCGACGACATGGTTTACCCGGGCTGACTTCACGCGCAGCCCCGAGACAGCCCGTACTGACATGCCGAAATGAAAGGACGGATTGATATGAAGCGCTTCAAAATCTCCTGGCGCATGGCGCTGGACGTGATTGAAAACCCCACTGAATTTGAACAGCTGCTCGATATGCTGACCCGTGACGGCCAGGTCGGAGACGAATTCTGGATCTTTATTTCCGAGCCCACCTCCAGCGGATACGAGCCGCTGGAGGAAATCGCGCGCAAGTGCGAGCTCTACAAAGCGCCTGCGGCGGCGGCCCGTGCCAGGGGAATCCGCGTGGGCATCAATCCCTGGCCGACCTTCGGCGCAGGAGAAAGCTACCAGGAAAACCAGGGACAGGCTCCCCTGCCCTTCCAGGGCATGGTGGGACGCGACGGCAGCGTGTCGGGGCGCATCGCCTGCCCCATCTCCCCCGAATTCCTCGCCTACTCCAGGGAGCGCTACAAGCTCTTTGCCATGGCAGGCTGCGATTTCGTCTGGGTGGATGACGACTGCCGCTTTACCCATTTGGGCGGCGTGCCCTACCCCTGTTTCTGTCCCCGGTGTGTAAAGGGCTTTGAGGACGGACGATTTCCGGACCGTGAAAGCCTGGTCGCCGCCCTGAACGCGCCTGAAAACCGGGCTCTGCGCCGCAAATGGTCGGCCTATGGCGCGCAGCGGCTGGCTGCCTACTGCCAGGCCGTGCGGGAAGCGGTGGATGAGGTCGATCCCGCCATCGAGACGCCCTTCATGTCGGTCGGCTACTCCCACACGACCTATGCCGGCGATTACATCAGGCAGTGCATGGAGGCGCTCCGCGCCAGGCGCGCGCGGCCCGGGCACGGCTTCTATTGGGACGAAACGCCCATGGGCCTGTTCGACAAGGTTTACGAAATGGCCCGGCAGGTGGCCGACATGCCCCCGGCGGTGCTGAACGACGTCCAGTATGAAGAAGAAAGCTGCCCGTGCACGCCGCTCAACAAAACTCCGGATACGCGGGCCATGGAGATGGCGCTCGCCGTTTGGGGCGGGTGCACCGGCGTCGCGATGAACCACCTGCATCATGCGGGCGGATCAATGCCTTTCGGCTATCTGAAGTATGAAACCGGTCTGCTCAGGCGCAACCGGAGCTTCTACGACCGCTTCCTCTCCTTCGCGGCCGACCTGCCCCAGGCGGGCATCTGGGCTGCCTACAGCGCGTGGATGATGAGCGGCATGAAGGTGGACGGCCGCGGCTGGTTCCGTGAAGCCGATCCCGATTACAGTGCCAGCAAATGCGTGCACGAGTGGCCCGCGTTCGGCATTCCGGTCACGGCCGACCCGGCGAACGCCTATGCCGTGCTGCTGCAGGGACGCACGCCCGACGCCTTCACCGACGCCGAGCTGGAAAAGCTGTTTGAAAAGCCCGTCATCCTGGACGGCCAGGCACTTGAAGCTCTCTGGGAGCGCGGGCTGGGTGAAAGGGCCGGCGTCCGCATCAAAGCGGCCCGCTCCGGCGGATGCGAAAAGCTGGCCGCTTCTCCCTACTCAGGAAAATTCGCGGGAACCGCCCGCAGCGCCATTTACGGGCTCGCCTACGATCTTGAGCCCATCGCCGACGGCGTGGAAGCACTGGCTTATACCGGCCGCCCCTATGGCGCGGAAGATCAGCTGTGCGCCGCAAAATACGGCAGTGTTGTCACACTGGGCTACAATCCATATCAGTTTACCGGTACGCCGGGCCGTTTGCAGCTGATGCGCGAACTGGAAAAGGCGCTGGGCGCGCCGATCTGGTTGGAGCCGGAGGACAAATACGACCCGCCTCGTGTGGCGGCGTTCGCGCGCGCCGATGGCAGCCGGGCCGCCGTGCTGCTCATCAATGCCCAGACCGGCCCCGCGCGGCCGTTCGACGTGTGCTTCCGCGGCGCGGCGGAAAAGGCCGTGAGCCTGGGACTGGATCGCGGGGAGGAACCGCTTGCCCTGCGCCGCGAGGGCGGCGTTTCCGCGGCCCGCGTCGAGGCCATGCGGCCCTGGGAGATGGCAGTGCTGCTGTTTGATTGAACCGATAAAGCACGGATCGTGAGGGAGGCTGTGTCATGCTGAGTTGTCCAGACGCCATTGAACGCATGAAGGAGCATCTGGCCCGGGAGGCGGCGCGCTATGACGGTGCGGTCGCCATGCAGAAGGACGCCTTTTACCGCAGGCGCGTTGACAGGAATCCGCTGCTCCTCACCTCGGCCCGTCCGGCGGAATTTTCGGATTACCCTCGCTTCACCACCAAGGAGATCCATTACGACGAGGAGAAAATGCTTTATAACGGCCTGCTGGACGCCCTCTCCTCCCAGGCGGGCGGCCGGGAGAGCGTGCCCTCCGTGCGCGCGAACATGGGCTGCGGCATCGTGCCCGCGCTGTTCGGCCTCGTTCAGCAGCTTTTCGACGACAAAATGCCCTGGCTGCTGACACACCTGCCGCCGGAGCGGATCCGCGAAATGACCTCCGCCGACCTGACGATCACCCCTGAGTTCAGGCAGGCGCTGGATCACATGGCGTATATGGCGGACGCGCTTCGGGGCACAGGCGTGAGGATCTATCCGCTGGACATACAGGGCGCTTTCGATACCGCCCACCTGGTGATGGGCGACGAAATCTTTTACCAGATGTACGACGATCCCGAACTGGTGCACCACCTGCTGGATTTGTGCTGCGACGCGATCGACATCGCCTTCCGCGAATGCCTGAAGCGAATACCTGATTCCGACGAGACGGTGGCGCATTACAGCTATCTCGCCATGCCGAGGGCGCTGGGCGGCATCAAGCTGAGCGAGGACACCTCCACGCTGCTGAGCCCGGCCAGCATCGACGAGTTTGTGAAGCCCTACATGCACCGCACGCTCCAGAGTGCCGGCGGCGGATACATTCACTACTGCGGCCGCAACGACGCGCTGCTCGAGGCGGTGCTCGACGAGCCGCTGGCGCACGGTCTGAACTTTGGCAACCCCGACAAGCACGACATGGCCGGGGTGCTGGCCCGGTGCGCCGCCCGGGGCAAGCTGTTCATCGGCGGCATGCCCCGGCTGAAGGATGAATCGATTCCCGCGTTCATAGAGCGCGTGAAGGGCGCCTCTTACAGCGACGGCATATGCCACCTGCTCCTGGTGCAGGACGTTCTTCCCGACGAACGCCGGGCGTATTGCGACGCCTGGGACAGCATCGCCGCCCCGCGCTGAGATCTGCCATCGGCGGATTCCCTGCGGGCGGCGCCCGCACGCCATCAGTTTTACAAGGAGGCATTGCCGTGAACATCCGCATCGACACAGGCTCAACCGAGCCGTTCTCCCCCTATGTGTTCGGCCACAACCTGGAGCATACCCGCGCCGCCGTCGGCCGCGGCCTGTCCGCCCAGATGCTGCGCAACCGCAAATTCGCCGGAAAGCCCGCCAGGAACAGCGGCGTCGCCGCCGATTGGATTGGTATCGGCGCGGGCGCGTTTTTCCAGAACGGCGGAAGGGCTTGCTACACGCGTCACATCGGATGCGAGGCAATGCGGCGCCTCAACGAGCTGCAGTCTCAGAGCGTGCAGAATGTGCGCGGCGAACTGTGCGGCCTCGCGCAGGGCGGCTTGGCCGTCTCCGCGGGCAAAGCGTATGAAATCCGCGCGGTGACGCTTTGCTCCGCGCCGTTGACGCTTACCGTCATGCTCACCAGCCGGCTGGGCGACCAGGTGTATGCGAGCCGCGACATTGATCTCCTGCCCGGTGACTGGCAGACCAGCGTCTTCTCGCTGACGAGCAGCGCGGACGACGACGAGGCTGTCATCCGCTTTCTGTTCACTGAACGGGCCGAGGTCGTGTTTGGGGCGCTCTCCATGCTGCCCGAAGGTCATTTTCACGGCATGCGGGCGGATGTGGTGAGCCGCCTGAAGGAAATCGGTCCCACCATCATCCGCTGGCCCGGCGGTAATTTCGCCGGAGAATACCGCTGGAAAGACGGGCTGCTGCCTTCCGACCAGCGCGGGCCGCTGCAGGCTGCCATGGAAATCGAGACGCAGCCCTATTCCCACGGATATGACTTCCACGAGATCTCAACCGACGATTTCATCGCCCTCTGCCGGGAGATCGGCGCCGAACCGTTCCTCACCATCAACCTGGTCTGGAACAGCCCACAGGACAGCGCGGATTGGGTTGAATACTGCAACGGCGCCGCCGACACAGAATACGGCCGCATGCGCGCGGAAAACGGCCATCCGGAACCGTATAATGTGCGCTTCTGGTCTCTCGGCAACGAGATGGGTTACGGGCACATGGAAGGGCCCATGAGTCCCGAGGATTACGCCTCGCTGGCCTCCAGCCACGCGGAGGCCATGCGCGCCGTCTCGCCGGACATCGCCCTCTTCTCCTCCGGCCCTTACCCGAACGATCTCTGGGCTGAAAAATCCGCCGCGAGGCTCGCGTCATCCGTAAAATACATCTCGCTGCACCACTATGCCAATTCGCCGATGGACTACACCTCGCCGGAGAAAACCGCCGAGACCTACCGCGGCATCGTCGGCGCTCCCGAAGGGGCCCTGCAGCTGGCCCAAACCATGCGCGCCTGCCTCGACAAAACGGGAGAAACGCTGCGCATATCCTTTGATGAATGGAATTACTGGTACGCGTGGTATCGCCCGTCCTGCGTCGCGGAAGGCGTGTTCACCGCGAAAATGCTGCACATGCTGATGCGTTCCTCCAATGCGCTGGACATGCCCGTGTGCTGCTATTTCCAGCCGGTGGGCGAAGGCGCCATCATCGTGGGCGAGCGCTCCGCCAGCCTGACGGCGAACGGACAGGTGTTCTCATTGATGAGGCGGCACTGCGGCGGCCGGCTCTGCGCTGTGGAAGGCGCGGACGACGGTTCCGTTGCCGCGACGACAAAAGACGGCATGCTGACGGTGACGCTGATCAACGACAGCTACGACAGCGAACGCCGGCTTACCGTCGACGGTTTCGGCGCGGCGGGGAACGGCGTGCTGTACGCTTCAGAGGATGTCGCGCCGCACTCCCGCTTCACCGCGTCGCCCCTGGAGATTCGGCGTGACGGCGGCGCCGTGACGGTGGTCCTCCCGCCGCACAGCGTGGCGCTGCTGACAAACGCCCTTTGAGGCCAACCGGCGTGACCGCTCTCACGCTGGTGGATAAGGGCAGATGCGGCTGACGCTCAAAACGCGTCGGCCGCCTTGTTTTTGAAACGCCGTTTCTCACAGGCCGTGATGCATGTTAAGCCCAGGGAAACCGTTTGACAAGGCTGCGATCGTTTGCTAAAATGGTAGCGCTATCTTTCTGAAAAGGCGAGTGATTGATATGGCGGCGCAAGCCGAAAGCGCAAACTGCATGACGGTGATC
>LVAP01000127.1 GCA_001603025.1 Clostridiales bacterium Firm_10
TACTTGGTCTGCACATAGGTGAAGCCATTGATGCGGCTGATGATCATGGCGGCGTCCTTGCCCAGGCCGTTCAGGATGACGCGCAGGGGCTTGGTGCGCACCTTGTTGGCGTTCAGCGCGATCTTAATGGCGCCTTCGGCGGCGGCGAAGGACTCGTGGCCAGCCAGGAAGGCGAAGCACTCGGTCTCCTCATCCAGCAGGCGGGCGCCCAGGTTGCCGTGGCCGATGCCGACCTGGCGCTGGTCCGCGACGGAGCCGGGGATGCAGAAGGCCTGCAGGCCCACGCCGATATAGCGGGCCGCTTCGGCGGCGGTCTTCACGTTTTCCTTCATGGCGATGGCCGCGCCCAGCTCATAGGCCCACTTCGCGTTCTCGAAGCAGATGGGCTGCGTGCTCTCCACGATCTTGTAGGCGTCGACGCCCTTGGCGTTGTTGTACGCCTTCACTTCATCGAAATCCTTAAAGCCATACTTGTCCAGAATGGGCTGGATCTGGGGCATACGACCTTCATAATTCTCAAACAGAGCCATTAAAGCGCACCTCCTCTTTACTCTTTGCGCGGGTCAATCCACTTGACCGCGCCGTCCTCAGCCTTGAACCGGCCATAGGTGCCGATGTTCTTCTCATAGGCCTCGTTCGGGGAGACGCCCTTCTTGATGGCGTCCATCATCTTACCAAGCGACAGGAACTGATAGCCGCAGACCTGGTCGTCCTTGTCCAGGGCGATCTTGACCACGTAGCCCTCGGTCATTTCCAGATAGCGCACACCCTTGGCCTTGGTGCCGTACATGGTGCCGACCATGGAGCGCAGGCCCTTGCCCAGATCCTCCAGACCGGCGCCAATGCGCAGGCCGTCGTCGGAGAACGCGGACTGAGTGCGGCCATACACGATCTGCAGGAACAGCTCGCGCATCGCGGTGTTGATGGCGTCGCACACCAGGTCGGTGTTCAGCGCCTCGAGAATGGTCTTGCCGGGCAGGATCTCGGCGGCCATCGCGGCCGAGTGCGTCATGCCGGAGCAGCCGATCGTCTCAACCAGCGCTTCCTGAATCACGCCATCCTTCACGTTCAGGCTCAGCTTGCAGGCGCCCTGCTGCGGCGCGCACCAGCCGATGCCGTGGGTGTAGCCGGAAATGTCCTTGATTTCCTTGGCCTGAATCCACTTGCCCTCCTCGGGAATGGGAGCCGGGCCGTGGTTCGGGCCCTTGGCCACACAAACCATTTCCTCAACTTCGCGAGAATACTGCATATGTTTTTCCTCCCTTTACAGGTTTATACGTTCGTATTATACCACATCAGGGTGGTGATTGGCGATTTCCGCACAATTTTAACGTGAAGCCCTTTTGCCTGGACGGAGCGCGCAAAAACCTCCCGTTCGACGTCCGCCCGGAAGGTTTTACTTTATTGGTTCTTCTTCAGCAGATCCCTGATCCTGCGCTCATAAAAGGCGCAAAGCTCGTCCGCTGTCTCGCTGTCGGCGGCTTCGGCGACGATGCGGCACTCCGCGCGTTCCGCCGAAGGCTTCACCTGCGTCCAGCCGCCGGCACGGCTCACGCACAGCCCGTCCGTCATGTCCGGTTCCTCCTCCTGCGCGACGAGTTCACCCAGAACGCGGCTGCGGTCCTTCTCGCCCACCGCCACGCTGCGCACAGCCCGGGCAAGCCGCGGCATTTCCCGGGCCCATTCGGCGGGCGTCATGACGTGTTTCCTCAAAAGTGCCATGCAGACCGCTGCGGCAAAAATCCCATCGAACCACAGCCGGAATAACCGCCGGTCAGCCGCGAGCAGCTCGCGCATGAAGGTCGCCCTTTCGCCGCTCACGCGCACGATCCGCCCGCCGTACCGCGCGGCCAGTTCCTCGGCGGCCCGCGTCGCGCCCATGGGAACGATCGCCGGCCCCAGGTCCATCTCCAGCGCGGCCCAGACGCGCATCAGCTGGCCTTGGCTTTCCGTGAGGCAGCCGTTCCCGTCAGCCAGGCACATATCCTCGCCATCTTCCGACAGCCACACACCGGTTTCTCCCGGCGCCAGCTCCATCATCTCTTCTTCCCATTCGGCGCGCACCGAAAAGCCCGCCTTCTCCAGCGCGCGCTCGGCCAGGCTGAGCAGGCCCTCACTGTTTGCGAATACCGCCGCCTGGGGCCTCGCGTCGCCCATCCAGCCCTCCGGCAGGTCGTCCGCCAGCGTGCCGATGTAGCCCAGGTCGCTCCGCCCCGCGTTCACCGGCGGACAGGCTGGCGCCGCGAACGCCCGCCCGTAATCCTGCCGCCGCAGCTGCTGCTCGATGGAGCGCTGCGCATTCATGCCCAGATCCGCGCCCTGCGCGTCCATCACGCGAAGGCACGTGCCGTCCGCGTAAAACGCCGCGTCCGGGCCGATCATCCAGAGCTGCGTGCGCAGCTGGGGAAGCACCGCGCGCCCGCCGTCAAACACCTGAACGCCCTGCGCCATCAACCCGGCTTCCACCGCCATCGCGGCAGCCTGTGCCTCGGCCGACGCCCCATGACTGACCAGCGCGCTCTTCGGCTTCATTGCCGCAGCGGCGGCAGCGGCGGCGCGCGCCGCCCCGTCCGGGCTGTCCAGCCGCAGGCATCCCCGTTCGAAGGAGGCGCGTTCAGTGCTGCCCCACACCACATTGGCATCCAGTCGCATGCCCGCGCCGATCTTCTTTTTCGGCCACACCTTCACGC
>LVAP01000128.1 GCA_001603025.1 Clostridiales bacterium Firm_10
GGCGGCGGGGCCCGGAAGGACCCCGCCGGAAGCCGACGGACACAGGGGAGGCAGGCTGCATGGAAAACATCAGGAAGATAGACATTCACGCGCACGTGACGGCGTATCCGGAGCTGATCCCGGCCAACCGCCATACGAATGGGCGGTTCCTTGGCGGCGACGAGCTGATCGCCATGTATGACAGGCTGAACATCGAGAAGGGCGTGCTGCTGCCCATTGTGGACAGCGTGGCCCAGTGGGTGACTATGACCAGCGAGAACTGCAAGGTGGTGGCGGACGCGCATCCGGATCGTTTCGCGTGGTTCTGCGGCATCGACCCCCGCATGGGCGATCACAGCGAGAAGACCGACTTGGCGTATCTGCTCGAGCATTATAAAGCGCTGGGCGCGAAGGGCGTGGGCGAGCTGACCACGCAGCTTTACGCGGACGATCCCATGATGGACAATCTTTTTTCCGCGCTGGAGGCGTGCGGCATGCCTGTGCTCATCCACATTTCGCCCCGCTTCGGCGCCGGCTACGGCATCGTGGACGAGCTGGGGCTGCCGCGCATCGAGCGGATGCTCAAAAAGCACCCGGGAATGATCCTGATCGGCCATTCCCAGCCCTTCTGGGCGGAGATTTCCGCCGACGCGACCGATGAAAACCGCAACGGCTATCCGCAGGGGCGGGTGACGGAGGGGCGGCTGGTGAAGCTCATGCGCGACTATGGCAACCTCCGCTGCGACCTGTCGGCGGGCAGCGGCATGAACGCCATGACCCGCGATCCTGAGTTCGCCGCGCGGTTCCTGGAAGAGTTCGCCGACCGCATTTTCTATGGCTGCGACATCTGCGCCGCCTTCAACACGCATCCGTTCAAGTTTGACGAATTCCTCACGAAAATGCGCGCCGACGGCATGATCAGCGAGGAGAACTACCGGAAGATCGTGCGCGGGAATGCGGAGAAGCTGCTCGGCCTGTGAGGCTCCTTTGCAGCGGAGAGAGGGGGAGGCATCACCGTGGAAAAGCTGGCTATTCTCGGCGGCACGCCCGCCATTGAGCGCGCGCCGGAGGAGCTCTTCGCCTGGCCGATCATGACGGAAGAGGACTATGAGGCGGCCA
Organism: Clostridiales bacterium Firm_10; assembly: GCA_001603025.1. Lineage (GTDB taxonomy): Bacteria > Bacillota > Clostridia > Christensenellales > Aristaeellaceae > Firm-10. The sequence goes on from LVAP01000128.1 coordinate 1,099, forward strand.
TGGATGTGGTGAAGAACAACAAGTTCTCCGGAACGGATATCACCGAGCGGCTGCAGGATGAGTTTGCCGCCTGGCTGGGCGCGGAGCACGCCATCGCCTACTGCAACGGCACCATGGCGCTCACCGCGGCCATGTTCGCCATCGGCCTCGGCCGGGGCGATGAGATCATCTGCCCGACCAAGACCTACTGGGGCAGCGTGTCGCAGGCCATCAACTTCGGCGCGTCGCCCGTGTTCTGCAACATAAACGAAACCCTGTGCCTCGACCCGACCGACCTGGAGCGCTGCATCACGCCCCGCACGAAGGCGATCGTGGCGGTACACTACTTTGCCTGCCCCTGCGACATGGATCCCATCATGGACATCGCGAAACGGCACGGCCTGCGCGTCATCGAGGATGTGTCGCACGCGCAGGGCGGCCTGTACAAGGGGCGGCGGCTGGGCACCATCGGCGACGTGGGAGCCATGTCCCTCATGAGCGGCAAGTCGTTCGCGGCGGGCGAGCTGGGCATGCTCGTCACCGACGACGAGGAAATCTGCGAGCGCGCCATGGCCTTCGGGCATTACGAGCGCAACAACGAGAATTACATCAAGGTATGCGACAACCTGAAGCCCTATTTTCACATCGCCCTCGGCGGCGTGAAGGGACGGGCCAACCAGCTCTGCTCGGCGCTGGCGCGCGTGCAGCTCAAATATCACGACGAGCGGTGCGCCGAAATTCGCCGCGCCATGAATTACTTCTGGGATCAGCTTGAGGGCCTGCCGGGCATCCGCGCCATCCGCGTGGACGAATCCACCGGCTCGAATATGGCCGGCTGGTATCAGCCGCACGGCATCTACCACGCCGAGGAGCTGCACGGCCTGTCCGTGCACCGCTTCTGCGAGGCCCTGCGCGCCGAGGCGCCGTACGGCGGCTGGGACGGCGGCAATTTCTGCCTGCACACCCATCCGTTTTTCAAGACGTTTGACCTGCGGCACGAGGGCGCGCCTTCGCGCATCGTGTACAACGACCGCGACGTGCGGCTGGACGACGACCTGTGCCGGCCTTCGGAGCGGATTGAGTGCTTCTCCGTGCCGTGGTTCAAGCACTTCGACAAAGTGTGGATCGACCGCTTTGCCGCCGCCTTCAAAAAGGTCATCGACAACCACGAGCAGCTGCTGGAGCATGACGCCGGGGAAGGGCAGGGCGGCCGCTGGTATGGCACCGAGAACGCATGACGGAAGCCGGGCGCGCCCGGCGGGGAGACGAGAGTGAGCTTATACGCCATTGGGGATCTGCACCTGCACTTCCAGTCCGAGCTCAAGGCGCCGGGGCAGCTCAGGGGCCGGGTGTGGAAAAACCATGAAAAGACGTTTCAGAGAAACTGCGCCAAGCTGGTCGGCAGCGGGGATACGCTGGTGCTGGCGGGCGATCACAGCTGGGGCAAGACCCTGGCCGAATGCGGGGAGGACCTTGAATACATCGCCGCGCTGCCCGGCCGCAAGATCCTGACCCGCGGCAACCACGACATGTTCTGGGACGCGAAGAAGACCGCCCGCCTCAACGAGCTGTTCGCGGGAAGGCTGACCTTCCTGCAGGACAGCTACTGCGCCTACAGGGATTGCGCGCTGGTGGGCACGAAGGGTTACACCTTCGAGGGACCGTTTTATCTGGATCGGCTGGGACATGTGGTCGGCTGGGACGAGGAGGCGGAGGCCCACGCCAGGAAGCTGGTGGATCGGGAGCTCGCGCGGCTGAGGACCTCCTTCGAGGCGGCCCGCGCGGACGGCTACCGGCGGTTCATCATGTTCCTGCACTATCCGCCGACCAACATCCTGGAGCGGGACAGCGGCTTTACGGCCATGGCGGAGGAATACGGCGCGGAACAGGTGGTCTACGCGCATTGCCACGGCGAATCCCGTTTTCACGACAGCATCATGGGCGTGAAAAACGGCGTGCTGTATCGCCTGGTGTCGGGCGATTATCTGCGCTGGGAGCCTGTGAAGCTGATGGACTGAAGGGAACAATTCCGAAAGATGACAAAGCGGCGCGGCGCCGGGAAGACGCCGCGCTTTTTTTTAAGCGAGAAATTACATTTTGTCAATGCGACGCGGGGCTTCACGCGGTGCAGCCGGATTGAAAAACGGCGTGAACTGCGTTATAATAGGCGTACATTCACAAATGAACAAGGGGGAAGCTACCAATGCAGCAGGATATGATCGTCATTCTCGACCTGGGAAGCGAACAGAACGCGCAGCTGGCCCGTGAGATCCGTGCGCTGGGCGTGTATTCCGAGATTCATCCCCATGACATTGCGCCCGAAGCGCTGAAGGCGCTGCCGAACGTGCGCGGCATCATCCTCAATGGCGGCCGGAACCGCTGCGTGGACGGCCGTGACGTGGACGTTACGCCCGAGATCTACGCGCTGGGCATTCCGGTCATTTCAGCGGATCATCCCGCCTCGAAGGCGGCCGTGAAGCTGGACGCCTGGCCTGAGGACAGGGCGGAGCGCGCGGCGTGCCTGTCAGAGTTCCTGTTTGAGACCTGCGGCGCGCAGAAGAACTGGAACATGGACAATTTCATTGCCGACCAGATCGAGCTGATCCGCGCTCAGGTGGGCAATGGCAAGGTGCTTCTGGCGCTGTCCGGCGGCGTGGATTCTTCCGTCGTCGCGGCGCTGCTCATCCGTGCGATCGGCAATCGCCTCACCTGCGTGCACGTGAACCACGGCCTGCTGCGCAAGGGCGAACCCGAGCAGGTTGTGCGCGTGTTCCGGGAGGAGCTGGGCGCAAACCTGATCTATGTTGACGCTGTGGACCGATTCCTCGACAAGCTGGCCGGCGTTGCCGAGCCCGAGACCAAGCGCAGGATCATCGGCGGGGAATTCATCCGCGTATTCGAAGAAGAAGCCCGCAAGCTGGAGGGCATCAGCTTTCTGGGCCAGGGCACGATCTATCCGGATATCATCGAGTCCGGCACCAAGACGCAGAAGAGCATCAAGGCGCACCACAACGTGGGCGGCCTGCCGGACGACCTTCAGTTCGAGCTGGTCGAGCCGCTGAAGATGCTGTTCAAAGACGAGGTGCGCGCGGTCGGCAAGGCGCTCGGCCTGCCGGACAGCATGGTGTATCGTCAACCCTTCCCCGGTCCCGGCCTGGGCGTGCGCTGCGTGGGCGCCATCACCCGCGATCGGCTGGAAGCTGTACGCGAGTCCGATGCCATCCTGCGCGAGGAGTTCGACAAGGCGGGCCTGGCCGGCAAGGTATGGCAGTATTTCACCATCGTGCCGGACATCAAGTCCACCGGCGTGAAAGACAACAAGCGCGCCTTTGAGTGGCCGGTGGTACTGCGCGCGGTGAACACTGTGGACGCCATGACCGCCACCATCGAGGAGATCCCCTGGCCGGTGCTGCACAAGGTGACCGAGCGCATCACCCACGAGGTGAAGGGCGTCAACCGCGTTCTGTACGACCTCACGCCCAAGCCGACGGGAACGATTGAGTGGGAGTGACGCCCACGCTCTGACCCCCCTTGATTTTATTGGGTTTTTGAGCTCTTGCCGCCTCCCGTGGCAACGATTTGGCAACACTTTTTCATCACTCGCGGAATGAGAGCCATCTGATTATGCTAT
>LVAP01000129.1 GCA_001603025.1 Clostridiales bacterium Firm_10
CTGCTGGCGGGCGTCTGCCTTGAACCGATGGCGCGCACCATCGCGGCGGTTCTCGGCTGCCGTATGGCGGCGGCACTGGCCGAACCTGCCGCGGACGGCCCCATCGTGGAATGCCTGCGCGGCGTGGCGGACGCCATACAGCTGCTGCTGGTGGCGCAGGCGGCCTGCGCGGCGTTTTTTCTGGTGATCGCCGGGGCGGGCGTCGCCGCGGGAAGCACGCTGCCCGGCCGGTGAGGGGAGGAGGGAAAGCCATGCGGGACGCACTGACGCGGCTCACGGCGCTGGCGGCGCTGGCGGCGGTGGGCGATATGCTGGCGCCGGAGGGAAGCGGCCGACAGGCGATTCGCTTCATCGGCGGGCTGCTCACGGCCTGCGTGATGCTGGATATGGCGTTCGAGCTGGAAAAGATGTTTTGAAAATGTCAGGAGGCAGCGTTGTGCTCGACAGGTTAAAGGGCCTGCGCTTCGGTGAGGTGCTGCTGGCGGCGGCGGTGCTTGCGGTCTGCATGCTGCTGGCGGCGCGTTCGGGCGGCGGGAGTACGGCGCTGGAGGAGCGCATGGAGACGGTGCTCTCGCAGGTTGAAGGCGCGGGACGGGTGCGCGTGCTGCTCAGCCGTGCTGAGGACGGCGGGCCGGTGACAGGCGCGGTGATCGTGGCCGAAGGCGCTTCCAGCATGCGCGTGCTGCTGGAGCTGCAGCGCGCGGCAAAGGCGCTGCTCGCTCTGGATCTGGAGCAGATCGAGGTGCTGGGCATGGGAGGCGCTTCATGAGCGGCGCGCGGCTGTGGACGGCTCGGACCGCGCTGCTTCTCTCCGCCCTGTCGTTTCTTACGGCGGCCTTTCTGCCCGCCTGGACGGGCGGCGCGCGGCCGCGCCGTGTCGTGGCGACAGAGGAAGCGCGCCCCGCCGAGGCGCTGTGGGACTACGCCGTCGATCGCAGCGCCCTGCGGGAGGAGGAGATACGCCAGCTCCTGCTTCTGGCCGCCGAAGCGGAAACGCCGGAAATCCGCGAGGCGGCGCAGCGGCGCATGCTGGACCTGCGCCGATGGATGGAGCAGGAGGCGACGCTGGAAGCGGTGCTTTCCGCCCGGGGATACGCGCCGGTGCTGGTAACGGTGAGCCGCAGTTCGGCCAATGTGCTGGTGGCGGCGGAGCGCGTCGCGAAGGCGGACGCGGCGGTGATGCTGGAGCTCGTGACGCGCGAGACGGGCATTGCGGGCAGCAACGTCAGGATCGTGCCGACGGGCGGGTAAAAACGGGAATAAACAGGCGAGAGGCCGGAGAACGCATTGAGCGACTTTCCAGCCTCTCGCTGAAACGGATTTGCCGAATGATCAGAGCACGCTGAACGCCGTGTCCTGCAGCACGAGGTTGTCCACGCGCCGGAAACAGGGCGCGAGAGAAAACTCCCGGCCCTGGCAGTATGGGCCGTCTTCCTGCCCTTCGATGGCACCGCGCCCGATCTGCGTGAAGTGGCAGTTGGTGAAGTACACGTTCCGCACATGGCAGTTTTCCCGGCCGATCACGGCGGGCATGTGCGCCGAAAAGCTGTGGATGCCAGTGAAGTAGATGTTGCGGATGCCGGCACAGCGGTTGCGGTCCGCAATGTGGATAAACACCGGCTCGTAGTAGTTGCGGTCGATGAGAATGTTGCTGAAGCTCATGTTTTCGATGAGCGTATCCTCGATGCCTTCGTCGCTGCCCCGTCCGCCCTCCGGCGTGTCCGGCAGGCGAAAATCGACGCCTACCGTGGAATCGGTGATGGTGAGGTTGTTGAAAGCGCAGTCCCGGATCACGCCGTCGTTGTACCATCCCACGCGGATGCCGGCCGAATGGCTGGTGATGTTACAGTTGGTCACGGTGACCTTTTCGCAGGGCCGGGGCGCGCCCAGCGGCGCGGAGTAGGCCCGCACCACCACGCCGTCGTCCCCGCAGGCGATGGTGCAGTCCGAAACGGTGACGTTCCGGCTGCAGTTGATGTGGATGCCGTCGTTGTTGGGATACTGCAGCGAGGCTCTGATCTGAGCGCGGTGAACGTGGACATTGTCACACCCGCAGATCCAGTAGCTCCAGCCGGCGGGCTGGTTCCGCATGGTCACATCCTCGACCAGCACGTTCCTGCAGCCGATGAAGAACACCACGCGCGCCGGGCTCAGGCTGCACAGCCGGCGCTGGGCGGGCGTGAGGGCGCGGGAGCCCTCGTCGTCGAAGCCGGCGGGGAAACCCTTGCGCGCGTAAGGCCACAGCCCGATCCTGCTCTTTTCCGCGGGCAGGGGCTCGATGTACGCCTCGCCCTGGCAGTCGATCGCGCCGCGGCCGGTGATGGCGATGTCCTCGCAGTCTTCCGCGTAGATGAAGCAGCGGCGGTTGAAGCGCGGGGCGTACTCGGTTTGCCAGTAATCCGTTTCGATTTCCGGGAAATCCAGCCCGTTGGCGGACCCCAGCAGGACGGCAGTGCGCTCGATGCGCAGCTCGACGCCGCTCTTCATGTCGATGCGGCCGCACAGGAAACGCCCGTCTTCCAGGGTGACGCGCCCGCCGCCGTGGGACGAACAGTCGTCGATGGCCGCCTGCACGGCCCGCGTGTCCATCGTAACGCCGTCGCCCGCGGCGCCGTAGTGTCTGACGTTGCAGTTCATAATGCTTTCCTCCCGGTGCAGCATGGTTTACCCGCATTGTAACATGGGGCCGGGCGCGCTGTCAACGCGGGACAGGAGGCGAAAAAAGCCGCCTTGTCCGCGATTGATAACGGGCGCTTCGCAGAATCGTCTACTTTGGGATGTATAATGGCACCAGAACGATGAACGGAGTGCTGACCATGCAGAAAAGCTATATCGAAACATCTGAACTGCGCACATGCCAGTGCGACCTGTCCGGCGAGTGGCGCCCTTCCGCGATCCTGGAGACTTTGCAGGAGACGGCCACCACGCACTCGAACATGCTGGGCGTCGGCCGCGCGGATACGCTCAGGGCGGGCCTGGTGTGGGTGCTCTCCCGCCTGCGGGTAGAGATGAAGCGGCTGCCGGTGATCGGGGAATCGGTTTCCGTGGAGACCTGGCCGACGCCACAGCGGCACCTGTTTTTCCCCCGCGCCAGCGTGATTCGCGGCCCGCAGGGCGAAGAAATCGGCGCGGCAATGAGCCTGTGGGTGCTGATGGATGTGGAAACGCGCCGCATCGCGGGCAATGCGGACATCGCCGCCCGCATGCCGGACAACACAGACCGACCCATGCCGCTTGGCATGCCGGCCACCATCCGCATGCCGGAGGGCGGGGCCGAACGGAGCGTCATCGAGCCGCAGTACGCCGACCTCGACCTGAACGGGCACGTGAACAACACCAAGTATCTCGACTGGTGCTGCAACGCGCTGGGCATCGACGCCCTGCGCCGGGGCCGTCTGCTGCGTTTCGGCGTCAGCTACGAGGCGGAGATCCGGCCTGGCAGCCGGGTGGAGACGAGCCTGGCCCGGCGGGACGGCGCCTTCACCTTCTGCGGGGAGCTGGAGGGGCGGCGCAGTTTTGCCGTGGCGGGGGAGCTTGCCCCGCGGAACGGCTGCGCGGACGCGGGGGACCGTTCCTGATCGGCAGAGCAATCCGCATCAGTCCATCGAAAAAGCCCCGGAGGGATATGGAGAGGGTTTGAGCCCCTCTCCATTTTGTCATATATCAGTGCTGCCGAACGGCCAGCACGGCCATCCAGGGCCGGCCCGGCAGCGGCACGCGCACGCTGCCGGAGGCGCCGTCCAGCGCGCGGGTCACGGTCATGTTCCAGGTGTCGATCACGTCGACGGCGTAGCGCCCGTCTTCGGGCAGGGCAAGCGTCATCTCCGCGCAGCACTGGTCGTCCCTGTAATACAGGAAGGCTTCTTCGCCGCAATGCCCGGCGTAGCTGTATTCAAAGGCGAGGAAACGGTCGCGCTCCGAAGGCTCCATCGCGAGAAAACTGCTGAGGAAGCCCTGTACCCGCGCGGGCATCCGGCTCACGGCCTCGCGCGCCTCTTCGTCCGTCATGCCGATGAGGAAGCCCAGGCCGTCCCGCAGCGGTTCGAGGGGGCCGGGCAGGCCCTCGATGATCCGCCGCAGGAAGGCGATGCGCGCCGGGCTGTCGCCATTCAGGCAGCCGCCCCGCGCCCACCACACGACGTCCGGCTCGCCGGTGCGGGTAGCCAGGGCGGCCTTTTCCGTGCCGGGCAGGAAGGTTTCGCCGTGCGTGCAGTAGCCGCCCTGCGCGGTGACGCGCCAGAAACGGGCCGTCATCTCCTGCCCGGAGATGTTGCCCCAGAACTCCGGCAGATTGCCTTCATAGCGGCACTCGTCGATCAGCACAGGTTTGCCGAGGCGGCGCATGAACTCCGCCACGCGGTGGAGCTGCTTGCTCTGCCAGGACATGTGCGTCACGTTCGGACGCGAGGCATCCCAGGGCTTGAAGCAGTTGTGGCAGGACAGCAGGTGCCGGAAGGGGTCGTTTTCCGCCGTGAATCGCTCAATGGCCTGCCAGTCTTCGGACGATTTGGCCATGCACAGGTCGTATTCGTTGGCGAGGCTCCACCACACGTTCGGGAAGGCGGACAGGCGGCGCAGCAGGTAATCCAGGTAGGTCAGGCTGTCGCGCAGGGGCAGGGTGGCAAAGCCCCAGCGGTCGTAGGGGTGGAACAGGATGAGATCGGCCTGGATGCCCATGGCGTCCAGCTGCCTGAGCCGTGCCTCGAGCGCGTCCCAGAAAGCGAAACAGGGGCGGTCCACATCCCACGTGTCGTTGACGGCTGCATCGGCGGGGTTGCCGGGGCCGGCCTGATCGCCTGGCTGTACGGTGAATTCGCGTCCCGCCGCCTCCGGCTTGCGCTCGAAGGGATAGTGATCCGGCTCATTGTGGTTGTAGCGGTAATGTTTCGGGAACACGCACAGGCGCACCTTGTTGAACGGCGCGGCCGAGAGCGTGCGCATGGTTTCGTCCACCAGCGCTTTCGGCTGGTGGATGAGCGCGTACACCGTGGTGCCGAAGCTGTGGAACCAGGCGCCGTCCGCGTGACGCAGGTGCACGCCGTCGGCGCGGACCGGCCCGTGCCGCCCTTCCTCCGCGGGTTCAACCATCAGGCGGCCGCTTTCCGCTTCTTCAAGGCAGGCGCCCCGGATGGTATAGGCGTATTCGCCGGCCTCTTCCGGCAGAAATCGCAGGCGGTAAACGCCATCGCCTGCGTAAAAGCCCTTCACTTCAACGGTTTTTCCGTCCTTTTCGAAGAAACCGGCCAGGTCGACGCTGACCTGGGAAAGCGCGGGCGGTGCGGCGTGGAACGTGAATTCCGTCATTTCATACTGCTTCATGGCGATCCTCCCCGAACCAATCGTACTTTGAGCCCATTTTATCACAGCCGGAGCCAAAAGCCCAGCCGGATGTGCCAAAATCCTGTGGATTTCGACACCGTTTTCTGTTATAATGAGAACAAACAGGCAGGGCGGCGTCCGCCGCCGGATGGAGGATGACATGGTTTCACTGGGAATTGACCGGATCGGGGCGTACAGTCCGCTGTTCGCCGGGAAAAGAATCGGGCTGATCACGAATTATTCAGGCGTGGATTCGCGCCTGATGGACGATATGACCGCGTTCCATGAGGCGGGCTTCAGCGTGGCGAAGCTGTTCACGCCGGAGCACGGCCTGTATGGCGCGATGGACGGCGCCGGAGTGGGAAACGGCGTGCACCCGGTCTGGGGTACGCCTATCATCTCGCTTTACGGCGAGAAGCTGACGCCCTCGGCGGAGGACCTCGGTAGCCTCGACGTGCTGGTTTACGACATCCAGGACGTGGGCATGCGCTACTACACCTACATCTACACCATGGCCAACTGCATGCGCGCTGCGGATCAGGCCGGCCTGCCGATGGTGGTGTTGGACAGGCCGAACCCATTGGGCGACACCGTGCTCGGCTGCCGCATGAATCCGCGCTTCGATTCCTTCGTGGGCGCGCACCGGCTCTGCACCCGATACGGCCTGACGCCGGGGGAGCTGGGCGGCTATTTCAGGCACTTCTTCGGACTGTCGCTCGACTTCCGGGCGATTCCGATGGAAGGCTACCGCAGGGCCATGAAGTGGCCTGAGACCGGTCAGCTCTGGAACCTGCCCTCTCCCTCGATCCATACATTCGACACGGCGCTCTGCTATCCGGGCGGCTGCTTCTTCGAGGCCACGAACATCAGCGAGGGAAGGGGCACCGCAAAGCCGTTCCAGATTTACGGCGCACCGTTCGTGAACATGGACGCCCTGCTCGGCGCTCTGCGCGAGCGCGTGCGAGATCCGCGGCTGGCGATGAGGACGCGGGCCTTTACCCCGTTCTGGTCCAAGTATGCGGGGGAGACCTGCTTCGGCGTGGAATTCATTCCGCTGTCGGCTGACCTGGATTTCATGCCGACTGCGCTGATCCTGATGAAGACGCTCAGGGAGATGTATCCGGACAAGATCAGCTTCCGCACCTATGCCGACGTGTCCCGGCTGGCATCGCTGTCCGGCGACGTCGACACAGACGCCTACCTGCGCGGCGAGCTCACGCTCTCCGCCCTGCTGGATTCCTGGCGCGCGCAGGCCGAAGAGTTTGCGCGGGAGGCCGAAGTGTTCCGGCTGTACGACTGACGCAACCGCGGGCGCCTGCGAGGCGGAAAGGAAGGGACAGGATGATCTTTTTTCAGCAGTTTTACCTGGATCGCGAAAAGGACATCGTCGTGGACCTCTACATGGAGGGGGAACGGCTGTCCTATGTCATCCGCACGCCTAACCACCGCACGGGCAACCTGATCACCAACCTGGCCAGGCTGTGCGGGCTGGAGACCACGCTGGATGGAAACGGACTCAAGGTGATCCGCGATGAGATCCCCTGCTATTTTGACGGCGACAACCGGCGGATGTACATCCTGCGGCTGGGAAACACGAAGATCGCAAACATATACCCGGATGGGAAAGTGGAGCTGAAGGCCTCCGTGCCTGCCATTTCCAAAACGCTGATGAGCCAGACAAAGGATTATCGCCTGGGCGTCCAGAAGACCATCGTGAAGACCTATATCCGCAGCGACTGCAAGTTCCGCACGGATCTGCACACGCACATGAACGGCAATCTGCCGCCCGACGTGCTGATCGCGCTGGGCATCATCCACCAGATCCGGTATCCATACTATTACATTAAAAAACTGGGGCTGGCCTGCACGCTGGATCAGATGGCAAAGCTGGAAGCCGAGCGGGTTGAGGCGGAGAAGATGCTGGGCGACATTCCGCTCACGGGCCGCCACCGGGAACGCAGGATCGACGACTTCACGTTCATCAACTTTGCCGACCTGATCCTGGGCAACCCGCGGGACGCCGCCGCCAACATCGAGAAGATCCGCAACTCGCTGACCATTCCCAAGGACGGGCAGGCCGTCTTTTCCGACCTGGAGAAGGTGTACCTGTACCGCTATGTGTTCACCAAGGGCGTGCCGGCCGCCGAGTGGTTCAGCGGCATCAACATCGAGGGCATTCCGGACCGGGAGGTCTGCGCCTACGCTGAGCGGATGCGCCGCGACCGCGAGGACGACCGCTACCGGCGCAACACGCTCTATCAGGACCTGCTGCTGTGGATTGCGCGGGAGTATCAGAAAAGCGGCATCGAGTACGCGGAGATTTCGGATACCTCGCTGCTGAACCGGGCTGAATTTCCGGGCAAACTGCGGCAGATTCACGAGATCATGCCCAGCGTCATGCGTGAGACGGGCGTGCTGCTGCGCTTCCTGGCCGGCATCCGGCGCATCCCGCTCACCATCGTGCGGGACCGCGTGACGCCGAACGATTACCTGGCCGACAACCTGCGCTGCCTGCGCGCCATCGCGGGAGATCCCTACGTGGCGGGCAGCGATATCATCGGCGAGGAGATCAACGACATCCTGGAGCTGAAGGGCGTCATTCGCGAACTGGTGAAGATCGCCGGTGAAATCCCGGGCTTTGTGATCCGCATCCATGCGGGCGAGAACGACAGCCTGCGCGATAACGTGGCGAACAGCATCCACTGCGTCGCCGAATCGCTGCAGCCCGGCCAGACTCCGCCGCCGCTTCGCATCGGCCACGGACTGTACACCTGCGACCTGCACAGCGCCAAGGGAAAAAAGCTGCTGGATGACATGCGCCGGTACGGGGTGGCGCTGGAATTCCAGATCACATCCAACGTGCGCCTGAACAACCTGAGCCACCTGGAGCGCCACCCGCTGCGGGAGTATCTGAAGGCCGGCGTGCGCTGCGTGCAGGGCACGGACGGCGGCGCCCTATACGGCACGAACTCCATCGACGAGGAGCTGAGCCTGGAAAAGCTGCTGGGCCTGACCCACGACGAGCTGTGCCGCATGCGCGCGGCCGAGGACGGGATCCTGGAAGAGAGCCGCCGCGTGTTCAGGGAAAAGGAGGAGCGCTTCCGCGAGAGCTGCCCTGGCGGCGATGCCGAGCTGTTCTACCGCGGCAGGCTGGAAAACGCGGCGCGCGCGCCCCAGGACCTGTGGCAAAATCCCGGGACAATCAGCACGGAAGAGGGATTGAGGCGGCAGATCACGACGCTGCCGGAGGGTATGTTCCCCATCGTGCTGGGCGGCGGCAGTTTCAACAACAGCAAGCACCGCACCAAGCTCAGGCCGGAGGATCGGGCCTTCATCGACGGTTTGCTGGCCTGCGCCGACCCTGCGAAGGTGTTTTTTGTGGTGGGACATACACTCTCCGGGCAGGAGGGCTACCTTGTGCGGCAGGCGGCCGGGCGGTTCCGCGTGTTCGCCATCGTGCCGGACAGGATCACCCACTCACAGCAGGCCCGACTGGCCGAGGCGGCGGTGGGCATCCTGGTGTCCATCGAGAGTTCCGGCATGGGGCTTTACAAGAGCTTCGCCTATGAAGTCTTCAACCGGATGCCTTCCGCGCTGTTGGCGTTCGACGGCAATTCCGCCGCACTGAACCTCATTCAGGAGGCCCGCAACGGCCGGCAGAAGAGCCGGATCTACATCAGTCCCCGCTCACGGCGGCTGGCAGTGAAGGCAAAGATGCTGGAGGGCTATGTGAGGCCCTTGCAGGATGCCGAAGCCATCCTCCGGGAACTGGGACTCGAAAAGCCTGGTGCCGGAGGATCTGCACGTGTCGATTGACACGCGCCCCGAAACGCGATAAGATTATGCTGATGCGCGGGGCAAGCACCCGTGTGATTCGGAGGGAGGATTTATGATGGGCGTGCGTAAAAAGCTGCTGTCCGCAGCGCTGTGCCTGCTTCTGCTGTTCCAGGGAATTCCGGTCTCCGCTATGGCGGAGGAGATAGCTTATCCCAGCGACAGCATAGGGCTTTACAACGGCTCATACCAGGTGGCCGCCAGCTCGTATTTCCTGGACAACGAGGTCCCCGTTTACGGCTCCTGCGCCATGGACGGAAACCTGAATACCGCCTGGAACACGAACATGCGCATTGATGGAGAGTGGCTGCGCATCACCATCGCCGACGGCGGCCGCTGGCAGATCGGCGGCCTGCGCATCGCGTCCGGATACTGGAAATCTTCCGAAGTCTATTACAACAACTCGCGACCGCGCACCATCGACGTCTACTGCGACAGCGCCTATGTGGGTACCTTCTACCTGCTGGACGTCAAGGACTACCAGACGCTCTGGTTCGACAGCGTCGTGAGGGGCAACACCATTGAAATCGTCCTTCGGGACGCTTACAGGGGCTCCTATAATGTGGACTGCTGCATTACCGAGGTGGAGCTTCTCGGCCCGAACTGCGGCCTGCTGGATTCGCAGGTGCTGGGCGACTGGGGTGCGGCCGTGCGCAGCGCGCAACGCGACGTCGAAGCGGGAAAGCAGATCGCCCGCGGATCGCGCGGCATGAGCGCCGCCGGCGTCCAGCTGCTGCTGCGTGAGGGCTTCGGCCTGCTGAATGACGCGGCTGACGGCGTCTTTGGCGAAAACACGGAGCGGGCGGTCAACGAACTGGCCAACGCAATGCGCGCCGCCCTGCCGTACTGTGAGAACATGACGCCCGGCGTGGTGAACGCAGCCTACTGGCGGAACATGCTTTCATATATGGATTATCTCAATGCGCCCAAGTCCGCATCGACGCCGTCGGCCCCTTCCCTCCAGCAGGTGCGGGGCAGCATCGGCAGCTATGGGGGAACATTCGACGCTGAGGCGGGATCATATTATCACGACAGCCACGAAGCACTCTATCCCTCCATGGCGGTGGACGGCGATTTGTATACCGCGTGGAATTCCTATCGGCGCATCAGCGGCGAGTGGCTGAGGCTGAGCGTTCAGGACGGCGAACGTTACCTGGTGGCCGGCGTCCGCATTGCCCCTGGCTACTGGCGGAACAGCGAGGTGTTTGACAATAACTCCTCGCCGGCTTTGGTGAGCGTCTATTGCGACGACGCTTATGTGACCACAATCAACCTGCGGCGGGCTGAGGATTACCAGACGTTCTGGTTTGACGAGAGCGTGGTATGCTCTTCCATTCTCTTTGTCATCGAGGACGGATATCAGGGAAGCCGCTTTACCGACTGCTGCATTACCGAGGTAGAGCTGCTGGGTCCCGGTGGAGATTTGCTGGACCCGGCGGCTTTGCAGGAGTGGGGCGCGGCCGTAAAGAGCCTTGAGAAAGCCATGAACGGCGGCAAACGGCTGGAGAAGGGCGACTGGAGCGTCTGCACTGCGGGCCTGCAGCTGCTGCTGCGGGAAGGCTTCGGCCTGCTGAACGCAAATGTGGATGGCTCCTTCGGCGCGAACACGGAGCAGGCGGTCAACGAGCTGGCCAACGCGATGCGCGCCGCCCTGCCGTACTGCGAATTCATGACGCCGGGTGTGGTGGACGCGGCCTATTGGCGCAATATGCTCTCGTATATGGATTACCTCAATGCGCCTGAGCCCGAATCGACACCTGAGCCGACGCCTGTACCGACGCCCGAGCCGACGCCTGTACCGACGCCTGTACCGACGCCCGAGCCGACGCCTGTAC
>LVAP01000130.1 GCA_001603025.1 Clostridiales bacterium Firm_10
ATCCGGATCCTACCGATCCGCCCGCCGCGTCAGCCGATCCGGAGAACCCGCCGCAAGAGGAGCCGGTATGCCCGCCGCACGATCTGGTGGAACTGTACCGCACAAACGCGACCTGCAGCGCCGACGGGTCTGTCACCCGCCAGTGCAGCCGCTGCGGCACAATCGTCATAGAGGTGCTTCCCGCCACGGGCACGCACCGCTGGGCCGACCAGGGCGCCGTACATGCCTGTCTGGACTGCGGCCTGACCGCCGCGCACGATTTCCAGCAGAGCGGTTCGGGCCACGCCTGCGCGGAATGCGGCAGCTATGCCCCGCATGAATTCGTGTCGCTGGGCACGCGCCAGCATGGCTGCGTGCAGTGCTCCGCCGTTGAGGAACACAACATCCCCGAAGGCAGCCACGACTGCACGGGCTGCTCCTACCACACGGCGCACGAATACGCGGAAAGCGATCCCCATGAGTGCGTCATCTGCCACGAGCGGACGCCTCATGAATACGCTTCGGCCGACCCGCACCTGTGCACCGTATGCGGCCAGCGCTCGGAACATGATTTCTCCGGCGAGGGCCCGCATGTCTGCACCATCTGCGGCATGAAAACCGAACACGATTTCTCCGGCGAGGACCCGCATGTCTGCGCCATCTGCGGCATGAAGACCGAACACGATTTCTCCGGCAGTGACCCGCATGTCTGCACCATCTGCGGCATGCGCTCGGAGCACGACTTCTCCGGGGAGGACCCGCATGTCTGCGCCATCTGCGGCATGAAAACCGAACACGATTTCTCCGGCAGTGACCCGCATGTCTGCACCATCTGCGGCATGAAGACCGAACACGATTTCTCCGGCGAGGATCCGCACCTGTGCCTCGTCTGCGGCATGCGCTCGGAGCACGACTTCTCCGGCGAGGACCCGCACCTGTGCCTCGTCTGCGGCATGCGCTCGGAGCATGACTTTTCCGGCGAGGACCCGCATGTCTGCACCATCTGCGGCATGAAGACCGAGCATGATTTCTCCGGCGAAAACCCGCATGTCTGTATTATCTGCGGCATGAAGACCGAACACCGCTTCTCCGGCGAAAACCCGCACCTGTGCACCGTATGCGGCTATGAGTCCGAACACGACTGGCAGCGCATCGCCACCCGGGACGGCGGCCTGTTCCGCCTCACCACGATCACCTACCAGTGCTCCATCTGCCAGTATGTGCTCGAAAAGCAGCACGAACCCGAGGGCAATCCCCTCGACCCCGACGCCGCCCGGCTGTCCGTTTCCAGCGAAGGCGGCGCGCTGGTGTTCACGGAAGAAACCGCCGGGCAGCTCGTCCAGGCCGGCAACGGCATGACCATGACGCTCACGCTGGACAGCCCCGCGCTGTATTTCGACATGCCAGCGTCCGGTGACATCCTGGACGGCATCACCCTCTTGGCGGAAGGCGGCCTGGACGGACTGAACGTGTTCGTCGCGGACGCCCGCCTGCTTGATGAAAACCAGCTGCGGCTCACCCTGGTCGCCACGGAAGCGCGCATGGGCCAGCCCCTCGACAGCGGCGCAGGCCTCGTCCGCATCAGGGTGCCCATCGCGGGATTTGAGGCCATATCCGGCGGCGCCCAGCTTACCTGCGACTGCGACGGCATGTTCGTGCAGCTCGTCGTGGACGCGCCGGAGGACAGCCTGCCCGCCAGGGAGGCTGAGCATCCCCCGCTGGATCAGATCGGCGAGGGGCTGACCGATTACAGCATCATCCGGGACTGGGTGCACATGGCGTCAGACGGGCGCCTGTGGAGCGTGCGGCTGGGCAGCTTCACTTATATGCCGCTGGACGGCGGCAGTCCGGAAACGCGTCTGCAGCGCCCGCTGATCCTGGATGGTCGGCTGACCTTCACAGAATGAGCGCCGCATAAACACGGCGGAACAGAAGCACAGAATACGGCCGGAGGCATACGCCTCCGGCCGTTCAATTTGCTGATAGAAGGTATCAGAACCTGACCGCCTCCGACAGATTCGGCCAACCCTGGTCGCGCGCGTTCAGCTGCAGCGGCGTGCCGTCCTGCAGGACGAAGCCCTCCGCCGAAGCCGAGCCGCGATACGTTCCCGTGACGCCGGGCCACACCACGCCGACGGCGGGATCGTTCCAGGCCAGGCCGCCCTCGTCGCCGGGATGGTAGAAGTCGGTGGTTTTATAGCAGAATTCCGCCACGTCGGACAGCACCAGGTAGCCGTGCGCAAAGCCCTCGCTGACGTAGAACTGCTTTTTGTTCTCCTCGCTCAGGATCACGCCGAACCACCGGCCAAAGGTGGAACTCCCGGCCCTGAGATCCACGGCCACGTCGAACACCGTTCCCCGGATGGCGCGCACCAGCTTGCCCTGCGGATGGTTTATCTGGAAGTGCAGGCCGCGAAGCACGCCCTTGCGGGACATGCTCTGGTTGTCCTGCACGAAGACCATGTCCAGCCCGTTCTCCCGCATGTCGCGCTGGCTGTAGGTTTCCATGAAATAGCCGCGGCTGTCGCCGTGCACCGTGGGTTCGATGATGTAAAGCCCTTCGATGCCGCAGGGCGTCACCTTGATCTGTCCCATGCCATCATTCCTTTCCCTCGTATACCTTCCGCCCGCCCAGCCAGGTTTCGCAGACGGCGATGCGGCTGATTTCGTTCGCGGGCACGTCGAAGGGGCTGCGCTCCAGCACCGTGAAATCCGCCAGCATGCCCGGCGCGATGTGGCCCTTGACGGCCTCCTCGAAGCTGGCCCGCGCGCCTGCGGAGGTGTAGCTGTCCAGCGCTTCCTGCACGGTGAACGCCTCGCCCGGCAGATAGGCTTCTCCCCCGGCCAGCGGCGCGCGCGTCACGGCGCACTGGATGCCCCGCAGCGCGTCCGGCAGTTCCACCGGGCAATCCGTGCCGTTGCTCACGGTCAGGCCCATTTTCATCAGCGTCTTCCAGCTGTAACTGGTGTCAGCCATGTCACCCACCCGGTCGCGCACGATGCGGCTGTCGTAATCCAGGAAGATGGTCTGGGCATAGATGTGCATGTTCAGCCGCGCCATGCGCTCAAGCTGGTCGCGCCGGGTGATCTGGCAGTGCACAATGCCATGCCGGTGATCCGGCCGGGGATGCGCCGCCAGCGCCTTCTCCACCGCGTCCAGCACGGCGTCCAGGCAGCCGTCGCCAATGGCATGAATGGCCACGTTCATGCCGTGGGCGTGGGCGCAGCCGATCACTTCGTCCAGCGTCCCCTGGTCGAACAGCATGAGGCCCCGCGCGGCGGGATCGTCCGAATAGGGGCGGCTGAGATAGGCCGTGCGGCCGCCCAGCGAACCGTCCGCCACCATTTTCAGCGGGCCGATGCGGAACATTTCATCGCCCGCGCCGGTCACATTGCCCTCCGCAATGAAAGCCGCCAGGCTTTCCGCGTCGTGGAAGTTGCACTGCTCGGTCACGCGCACGGTCAGCTCCCCCGCCGCGGCCAGCTCGTGATACGCCTCGTTGACCATGCGCCAGGAAGTGGCGTAGTCGTCCGTCTGGCAGCTGGTGACGCCGCAGGCGCTGTAGCGGCGGCAGGCCGCGCGGATCATGTCCTTCACGTCCTCCTTGCCCACATCCGGCACGGCATCCCAGATCATGTCCATGGC
>LVAP01000012.1 GCA_001603025.1 Clostridiales bacterium Firm_10
GGCGTGGGGGTAGGTTCGGGGGTGGGCTCAGGCGTCACCACGGGGGTGGGTTCGGGAGTGGGCACGGGGGTGGGTTCGGGGGTAGGCTCAGGCGTCGCCGTCGCGAAGGGATTCACCGACGCGGCCAAGTCAGGCTTGCTCAGGAGCATGAAGCCGATCAACGCAAGCAGGAGGATAACCGCAATAAACCACAGGGTGCGCAACACATGCCGACGCGCCTTTTTAGCTTTCTTTTTCGCCATGTTTTTTCAACTCCTTATAATCTATGCATATCAGGCGTTGATCACCTGGCGATGGGGTTCGGGAAGAGGGTGTTCACAAAACCGATTCTGTCGCCGATGCCGTCCCGCAGCCAGTCAAGGCTGATGTAATTGCCCGCCTCGGCGATGCGAAGCGCCAGAATAATCAGCGCCAGCAGCAGCGCGATGGCAATCAGTGCCTTGAGAAAACCGAACACGCGCTTGCCTGCGCCGATCTCGTCCTCATCGTCGTCGTCCTCGTCTTCGTCCAGGTCGTCGTCTTCATCCTCGTCTTCTTCGTCTTCATCGTCCTCATCGTCATCATCGTCATCATCGTAGACAGGACGCTTCTTGGAGACGCGGCTGGGCTTCTTGGTTTTCGGAGCCTCGTCTTCTTCTTCTTCTTCTTCTTCTTCGTCCTCGTCGTCCTCGTCGTCGAAGATGGAACGTGCCTTTTCAGGACGGGCCGCCTTCTTTGCCTTCGGCGCTTCTTCCTCCTCGTCCTCGTCGTCCCCGTTTTCGTCTTCCAGCTGCACCACGGGCTTCTTGGCCTTTGTGCGGACGGGCTTGTACTCCACGGTAGGCTGTTCATCTTCGGAAATGGCGTCGCTCAGGCGATCCAGATCGTCCTCGACCTTTTCCTTCTGGGCGGCAGCGGCGTTGGCTCCGGCATTGGCGGCTTCGGCAAGCATTCTGCGCTCGCGGCGGGAAAGGGAAGGCGTCTCAGTCATGCCTTCAGCCATCATTTCGGTCATCGATTTCCGATTGTTATCCATCTTCTTCATTTCTCCTTCCATATCTTTCGCGTCTTGCGCAGCTTTCATTGTTTCTGCCGTTGCCTGAGAGGGTTCTTCCGCGGAGTCGCGGGGAACGATCTCTTCGGATTCGCCTTCGGCCTCCGCTTCATCCGCATCGTCCGTGCTTTCCTCTTCGTCCTCGTCGCTGTCGTCGTCTTCCGATTCTGCCCTGCGCCGGCTGATGAGCGATTGGATTTTGTTGAAGAATCCGCTCAGGAAAGAAGATTTCTCCTCGCCTTCTTCATCTTCGTCCTCAGCTCCATCGTAGCCGTCTTCAGTATCCTCGACGCCGTCTTCGGCATCGACATTCTCATCGCTGTCCGTCGTCTCGGGAAGGGAAACATCCTCCTCCGCCACGGTCAGATCGATCGGCACGCTGTCGGTGCGTATTTCGCCGTCTGCCAAAGGCGGCGCCGCATCAGAATCAGCGGCTTCTTCTTCGACGTCACCGGCCGGGGTTTCGTTTCCATTTTCGCCTTCGTCGGCTGGTTCAGGCAGATCGTCGCCTGCTGCCGACGCATCGGCCGCTTCATCCGCTTCGGCTTCGCCATCATCAATGATAATCTCCGGCTCGTCGGGGACTGTTTCGGCTTCATCCACGGGCTCGTCAGCATCCGGCTCGCCTTCATCGTCGTCTTCGACGCCGCGGCTGCGACGGCCGATGGATTTCAGGAATCCGCCGATCGCGCCGCCCAGCCTGGAGCCGACGCCGCGGATGGTCTGTCCGAATCCGCCCTCTTTCGGTTCGCCTTCGTCGTCTTCATCCGATCCATCGGATTCTTCCTCGAAATCCTCGTCGTCCTGTTCTTCCTCGAAGTCTTCGCTTTCTGCCGGTTCTTCTTCAGGGCGATCGGTGTCGACCGGCTCTTCCGCATAAACCTCGCTGTCTTCCGGCGTCTCTTCGGAAGATTCTGCCTCATATGTTTCTTCTGGAACGGCTTCAGAGATGATTTCCGGAGCCGCGTGCTCGTTATCCTCAACGTCGAGCACTTTGCCGGCAAGGTCTTCCGCTTCGACGAGCTCTTCCTGAATGATGTCAGCCTCGGAAGCATCCGGCACGGCGACGGCGCTGGCCAGATCCACAGCCTCGGCGATTGCATCTTCCGGTTTCAGAGGCCGTTGTGCCGGCTCGGGAGGAGAAGCCTGCGCCGCAGGCTTCGTGCGGACGTGAGCTTCGTCGCTTGCCTCAACGGGCGCCGCTTTCTTTTTGGTAACGGTGGGAGAGACGACCGGACGAGGCTTTGCCGCCGTTTTTTGCAGCCCATGCTTTTCCTGCAGCTTTCGGCGGTATTCGTAATAATCCCGTTCGACGTCTTTGGCATCTCTGTGCGCCATGACCGTAAACACCTCATTCTGTTCCGTCCGCCGCCGCGCACGGCAGGGACAGTCAAACATATTTTCTACAAGTATTCCTATACATTATATCATATTGCCCGGCAAACGCAAGCTTATAGCGGAAAAATCGCAAAAATTTTCATCACAAATAAGATTTCCTGGCAGGACGGAGCAGAAGGGTTCCTTCCTGCGGCCTGGTGTCATGGAACAAATTTCTTTTTTGTACTTGCTTTTCACGCTATACTGTGCTAAAGTGTACTGTGAAAAAGAATATGTGGGAGGGGTAGCCATGCAGCCCGGAACCAACGAGGAACAGCTGAAACTGCTCATAAGCGTGCTCCTGTCGCTCAAAGACGAGGAGGAGACGAGGAACCTGCTGTCTGACCTGTGTACCATCCGGGAAGTGCAGGACCTTGGCCAGCGCATTGAGGTGGCCAAGTTGCTGCGCGCTCAGATGACCTACAACGACATCGCTGCGGCCACGGGCGCCTCCACCGCGACAATCAGCCGCGTGAACCGCTGTCTCATCTACGGCGCGGGCGGATATCGCACGGTGCTCGAGAGGATGGAGAAAGGCGATAAAGAGGCATGATCGATCTCACGATGCTCAATCCGCCGCAGCGCGAAGCGGTGATGGCGGGTACAGGTCCGCTGCTGGTGCTTGCCGGTGCGGGTTCTGGCAAGACGCGTGTGCTGACGCATCGCGTTGCGCGTCTCATAGACGACGGCTGCCCGCCCTGGTCGATCCTGGCCATAACGTTCACCAACAAAGCCGCGCGGGAGATGAAGGACCGCATCCGCGCTCTGGTGGGAGATCAGGCGGACGAGGTGTGGGTTTCCACCTTCCATGCCTGCTGTGCGCGGATCCTGCGGCGGGATATCGAAAAGCTGGGCTATCAGCGTGGCTTTTCGATCTATGACGACGACGATCAGATGGGGCTCATCAAGAACGTTCTGAAGGACATGAACCTGAACGAAAAGATGTATCCGCCCCGCGAGATCAAAACCATCATTTCAGATGCCAAAAACAGGCTGCTCCTGCCCGGCGAATGGGAAAAGGAGGCCGGCGCGGATTTCCGCAGCCGCAAGATAGCGGACGCCTATCGCCGCTATGAAAGGGCGCTGAAAGCCGCCAACGCGCTGGACTTCGATGACCTCATCATGAAAACCATGGAACTGCTGACGGAGCATCCGCCCGTTCTGGACTATTACAGGCGGAAATTCGATTATATCCTGGTGGACGAGTATCAGGATACCAACCTGGCACAGTACGAGCTGGTGCGCCTGCTGGCGGGCGACAAGAAAAACGTATGCGTGGTGGGCGACGACGACCAGTCGATCTATGCCTGGCGCGGCGCGGATATTCGCAATATCCTTGAATTTGAAAAGGACTTCCCGGGCTGCCGCGTCATCAAGCTGGAACAGAATTACCGCTCTACCGGAAACATTCTGGACGCCGCCAACCAGGTCATTTCGCACAACGCGGGGCGCAAGGAAAAAGCGCTGTGGACCGAAGCGGGCGAGGGTGAAAGGATACTGGTTTACCGCGCGCAGGACGAGCGTGAGGAGGCGGCCTGGGTCTGCCGTCAGCTGGAATTCTGGAAGAGGGCGGGACGGGCTGTAGGCGACGCGGCCGTACTCTACCGCACGAACGCGCAGTCCCGCGTGCTTGAAGAGGCGCTGGTGCGCGCGGGCATACCGTACCGCGTGTACGGAGGCATGAAGTTCTACGAACGCAAGGAGGTCAAGGACCTGATCGCCTACCTGCGCGCGCTGGTCAACCCGGCGGACGACATGGCTGTGCGCCGCATCATCAACGAGCCGCGGCGCGGCATCGGCGCAAGTACCGTCGAGCGGCTGGCCGATTATGCCGCAGCGGAGGGAACATCGCTGTTCATGGCGGCGATGGGCGCGGAGGAGGCAGGGCTGAGCGGCCGTGCCTGTTCAGCCGTGCAGAAGTTTTCCACGCTGATGGAGGAGCTGGCCGTGGATTCCGAGACCATGCCGGCGGATGAATTTCTGCGCCGCGTCATTGATGCCACCGGCTATGAGGAACAGTTCAGGCAGGCGCAGAACGAAGAAAACGAGGCCCGGCTGGAGAATATCGCCGAGTTGGAAACGGCCGTGAAGGAATACCTGGCACGCGAGCCGGAGGGCGGCCTGGAGGGCTTTCTCGAGAATGTGGCGCTGGTCACGGATCTAGACAGCCTGGATTCGGCAGCGCAGGTGCTCACGCTGATGACGCTGCACTCGGCCAAGGGGCTGGAATTTGACCTGGTGGTCATGACCGGCTTGGAAGAGGGCGTGTTTCCCACCAGCCGGGCGCTGTTTGATGATGAAAAAATGGAAGAGGAACGGCGGCTGTGCTATGTGGGCATCACACGCGCGCGCCGTCGGCTGATCATGAGCTGGGCCCAGACCAGAGCGTTGTACGGCTCCCGCCAGTATAACGCCCGCTCGCGCTTCCTGGATGAGATTCCCCGCCGCATCCTGGAGGATGGCAATATCGCGCGGCGGCCGCAGACGAGGCTGTCCGTCCCGGGAACGACGGCAGGCGGGGAAGGCGTGCGGCGCCCCGCAGGCCCCATGCCGCAGCGCGAACCCGTGCCGGTGCCCGCGGGAACGAAGGGCCTGAATATACCCGGCGTGTCGAAAGGCATTCCGGGCCGCAGGCCTGCGTCGGAACCCGCGACGCTCTTCAGGCGCGGTGATCGCGTGCGCCACAGCCGCTTTGGAGAGGGCACGGTTGTGCTGCTTTACGACGGAGACCGTCGCATGACCATCCGGTTTGACGACGGCACGGAGAAGACTTTCGCCGCCGAGCTCGCCCCCGTGGTGCGCATCGACGGAAACGCTGAATGAGAGGCGCATTGACATGAATCAGGATGATATGAGAGCCCTGGTCGACCGGCTCAACGAGACGGCCTATCAGTACTACGTGCTGGACGAGCCCACGATCTCCGACAAGGAATGGGACGCGATGTACGACCGGCTCGTCAGGCTGGAACGGGAGACGGGCGTGGTGCTCCCTGATTCGCCCACCCGGCGTGTGGGCGGCGATCCGCTGCCTGCCTTTGAACAGCACAGACACCTGTCGCGGCTGTGGAGCCTGGACAAGGCGCAGTCGATCGAAGAGGTGAGGGCCTGGGCGAAGCGGGCCGAAAGGCTGCGCGAGGATGCCGTGGCGGGCGGGGAGGCGCTGCCGCCGCTCAGGTATGTTGTGGAGCACAAATTCGACGGCCTGACCATCAACCTCACCTATGAAAACGGCGAGCTCGTCGGGGCGGCCACACGGGGCAACGGCGAAGTGGGCGAGGCCATCCTGCCGCAGGTGCGCACCGTGCGCGCTATTCCCATGCATGTGCCCTACAAAGGGCGCATGGAGGTGCACGGCGAGTGCTTCATGCGGTTGTCCGCGCTGGAAGCCTACAACAGGACCGCTGCCGAGCCGCTAAAGAATCCGCGCAATGCGGCCGCCGGCGCGCTGCGCAACCTTGACCCGAAAGTCACGGCCTCACGCAGGCTGTCGGCCAGCATGTACGGCGTGGATTACATCGAGGGACGCTCTTTCCGGGATCACGCTGAAATGCTCGACTTCCTGCGGGAAAACCGTTTTCCCGTGTCAGACTGCGAGCTCTGGGCGGACGATATCGACGCCGTGATCGCAGGCATTCACGAGATCGAAGAGACGCGCGGCACGCTGGATTACATGATCGACGGGGCGGTCGTGGACATCTGCGATTACGCTACCCGGCGCGCGTTGGGCTATACAGACAAATTTCCGCGTTGGGCGGTAGCCTACAAATTTGAAGCGGAAGAAGTGACCACCAAGCTGCTGGACGTCACCTGGGAAGCCGGCCGCACGGGCAAGCTTACGCCGCTGGCGCATCTGCAGCCGGTGGAGCTGGCCGGCGCGACCATACGCCGGGCGACGCTGAACAACTGGGGCGACATCCTGCGCAAGCGCGTCCGGATCAACGCGAGGGTGTGGGTGCGCCGGTCAAACGAGGTTATTCCGGAGATCATGGGCCGCGTGGAGGAGTTCGAGCCGGACGAGCGCGAGGTCGAAAAGCCTGTGGTGTGCCCGGCTTGCGGCGCGGCGCTCGTGGAGAAGGGCGCGCATATCTTTTGCCCGAACAGGGACGGCTGCATGCCGCAGATCGTATCGCGCCTGTCGCACTACGCCAGCCGCGAGGCCATGGATATCGACACATTGAGCGAGAAGACGGCCGCCCAGCTCTTTATCGATCTGGGCGTCGCCGAACCGAGCGCGCTTTATGCGCTGACGGTTGAACAGCTCGCCGCGCTTGATCGCTTCGGTGAAACCAAGGCCAGGAAGCTTGTGGAAGCCATCGACGCCAGCCGTGACTGCGAGCTGGATCGCTTCATCCATGCGCTGGGCATTCCGAACGTGGGCCGCAAGACTGCCCGCGATTTGGCAGACCGATTCGGCAGCATTGAGGCGCTGCGGCAGGCAGATGCCGAGACGCTCATGGCCATCGACGACGTGGGCGGCATCGTCGCCGGAAGCATCGTCGATTTCTTCGCTGATCCGGCCAGCGCCGCCGAGGTGAACAGACTTCTTGAAGCGGGAGTGACGCCCAAGGCGCATGAAGGCGTGAAAGGCGGCCCGTTCGAGGGCATGACCATCGTGGTCACGGGTTCGCTGGAATCCCTGTCACGCGCGCAGGCCGAACAGCTCATCCGGGATCTTGGCGGCGCCGCCTCGTCCAGCGTGTCGAAAAAGACCAGCCTGGTCGTGGCCGGCGAGAAAGCCGGGAGCAAACTGGACAAGGCACAGAAGCTGGGCGTTCCGGTGATCGGCGAGGCCGAATTCCTGGCGCGCGCAGGGCGCTGAACGGCTTGGCTTCCGTGCGTGTGAACTATTTTAAATTAACGAAAATTATAGCCGACAAGCGGGCATAATTGCAGTAAATGTGCTATAATAATTTGAATCTGGTCGGGGAGGAATCTGCGATGTACAGCATGACGGGCTATGGCCGCTCGTCCGTCGAGAGGGACGGACGCCAGCTGACCATTGAGCTCAAGTCAGTCAACCACCGTTTTCTGGATATTTCGTTCCGCATGCCGCGCTCCTTCAACTTCCTGGAGGATGCCATGCGCCGGCAGATCGGCGCCGCGCTCTCGCGCGGCCATGTGGACCTGTTTGTCACCTATCGCAACATGCGTGAAGACTCCAAACTCGTCACAGTGGACGAGGCGCTGCTGGCCGCCTATATGAAGGCGTTCGACCGCGTGGAGGCAGACACCGGCCTGCGGGACGACCGCTCGCTGTCCATTGCGGCGCGGCTGCCGGAGGTCATGGCTGTGACCGAGGCGGATGAAGATCAGGACGCCCTGCGATCCCTGACCGAAGAGGCGCTTGGAGCGGCCCTGGAACAGATGCGCGGCATGCGCGCCAGGGAAGGCGAAGCGCTGCGGGCGGACATCGCCGACCGGCTTGACCGCCTCGAGGAGATGACCCGTCGCATTGAGGAGCGCTATCCCGACACGGTGACGGAATACCGGCAGAAGCTCGAAACCCGCGTGCGCGAGTTGCTGAGCGGCGCCACTGTGGAGGAGCAGCGCCTGCTGCAGGAAGTCGCCATCATGGCAGACCGGAGCGCCATCGCGGAAGAGACGGTGCGCCTGCACAGCCATTTCCAGCAGATTCGCGGCTTTATGGCGGCGAGCGAGCCCACCGGCCGCAAGCTGGACTTCATTGTGCAGGAGCTTAACCGTGAGGCAAACACCATTTCCTCGAAGTCGCAGGACGTGGTCATAACCAACCTGGTGGTGGAAGCCAAGGCTGAGATCGAAAAGATACGCGAGCAGGTTCAGAACGTGGAATAACCATTGACAGGGGGTGCTTCCGTGCCGCTCAAGCTCATCAATATCGGGTTTGGCAACATTGTTTCCGCCAGCCGGATCATCGCCATCGTTGGCCCGGACGCAGCTCCGGTCAAGAGGATGGTGCAGGATGCCCGGGAACGCGGTCTTCTGATCGACGCCACCTGCGGCAGACGGACGCGCGCCGTGCTGGTGATGGACAGCGAGCACATCGTGCTCTCGGCCGTACAGCCCGAAACGATTACCCATCGTCTCGAGGCGCGCGAGTTGATTACGGATGAGGAAGAGGAGGCTTAGCCGGCCATGCACAAGAAAGTGACGTTCGTCATTTCCGGTCCGTCAGGCGTTGGCAAGGGAACGATCTGTGAAAGAATCATTGGAAGCATGGAGAACATTGCCCTGTCTGTGTCCTGCACGACGCGCGCGCCGCGCAGGCTTGAGGACGGCGGGATGGAAACGGACGGCGTTCATTATCACTTTATCACGCCGGAACGTTTCAGCGCCATGATCGATGAAGGAGACTTCTACGAATACGCCTGCGTTCACAGCGGGTATTACGGCACGTCGCGCAGCTTTGTTGAAAAGCAGAAGGCGGCCGGCAACGACGTCATTTTGGAAATCGAAATGCAGGGCGCGCTGCAGGTGAAGGCGACCGATCCCGAGGCGGTGCTGATCTTCATCCTGCCGCCTTCTTATGAAGAACTCAGGCGGCGGCTGGTGGGGCGCAACTCGGAGACGGCCGAGCAGATTGAAAAGCGTCTGGCTGACGCTTCAAACCAGCTGGCTTTCGCTTATGCCTACGACTATCTTGTGGTTAATGACAATCTTGATGAAGCGGTGCAGGCGGTGACTGAAATCATTGAGGCAAGCCGCATGCGCACTTCATCCAACAAGAAGAAAATCGACGACATCAAACGCTGTTTCAGGAGGTAAACTGATATGCCCATGATCAATCCCCCCATCGGTGAACTGCTCAGCAAGGTAGACTGCCGCTATACGCTGGCCGTTGAGGCGGCCAAGCGCGCGCGCCAGCTGGTATCCGGCGCGCAGCCCCTGGTTGTGCCCAAGGATACCAAGCCGTTGGTCATCGCCATCGACGAGATCAACCGCGGCCTCATCAATTACACCCGCGATGAGAGCGTTCCTACCCCCGAAATGGAGGGTGAGGAGAAAGAACTCGAAGCGGCGATGCATAACATCGATTAATTCCGGATCGGTGGAAAGGAGCGGAGAGACATGCTGAAGGGGAAATGCGTGGTGCTGGGCGTCACGGGCGGCATCGCGGCCTATAAGGCCTGCGAGATCGTCAGCCGGCTGAAAAAGCTGCACGCTTCTGTGCGCGTGGTCATGACTGAGCATGCCTGCCGCTTCGTTGCGCCGCTCACGTTTGAAACGCTCTCCGGCGGGCCGGTCTATGTGAACTCATTTGAGCATTCGTATGAAATCGAACACATATCCCTGGCCAAGTCGGCTGACCTGATGCTCATTGCCCCCGCCACGGCCAACATCATCGGAAAGATCGCAAACGGGATTGCGGACGACCTGCTGTCCACCACGGCCATGGCGATGACCGCGCCGCTGCTGATTGCCCCGGCGATGAACAGCGCCATGTACCGCAGCGCCGCCACGCAGCGCAATATTGAAGTTCTGCGCGAGCGCGGCGCGGCGTTCATCGGTCCGGAGAGCGGTGTTCTCGCCTGCGGTGATATCGACATCGGCCGCATGAGCGAGCCGGAGCAGATTGTGGAGCGCGTCACAGCCATGCTGTGCCCGAAGCACGATCTGGAAGGCAGGCGCGTGCTGGTCA
This sequence comes from Clostridiales bacterium Firm_10, assembly GCA_001603025.1. Classification (GTDB taxonomy): domain Bacteria; phylum Bacillota; class Clostridia; order Christensenellales; family Aristaeellaceae; genus Firm-10. The sequence continues at coordinate 10,029 of LVAP01000012.1, forward strand.
CGGCCGGGCCGACTCGCGAGATGCTTGACCCGGTGCGGTTTCTCTCGAACCGCTCCACAGGGAAAATGGGCTATGCCATCGCGGAGGCCGCCGCAGCGCGCGGCGCATCGGTGACACTGGTTTCCGGGCCGGTTTCCCTGGAAGCGCCGCTGGGTGTGGAACGCGTCGGTATTACCTCCACGCTTGAACTGTTCGATGCGGTGACCAGCCGCGCAGGCGAAGCTGACGTCGTGATTCAGGCCGCCGCCCCGGCAGATTTCCGGCCCGCGGAAACATCTGTCCATAAGATCAAGAAGGACGGTACGGGAATGGCGCTTGAATTGGTGCCTAATCCGGACATTGCCGCCCATTTGGGCCGCGGCAGGCATGAAGGCCAGATCCTGGTGGCTTTCGCCGCGGAGACGGATGACCTGCTTGAAAACGCGCAGAAAAAGCTGGAGAAGAAGAACGCCGACATGGTGGTGGCAAACGACGTGACGGAGCCCGGCGCGGGCTTCGAGGTAAACACCAACCGCGTGACGCTTATAACCCGTGAAGACCGGCGTGCCTTGCCGCTCATGAGCAAACGGGAAGTGGCCGACGCCATTCTGGATCGGGTGCTGGAGCTGATGCGGACATGAGCGGATTCGCGGAGATCATCGTCGACCTCTCCAGCGAGCAGGTCGACAGGCTGTTTACCTATCGCATTCCGGACGGGCTCACGCTCGTCCCGGGCCAAAGGGTCGAGGTACCTTTCCGCACAAAAAGCCTGGAAGGCTTTGTCATAGCCATTCGCGAAACAACCGAGCTGGACGAGAAAATCATCCGCCCGGTTCTTCGCGTCCTAGAGGACTACCCGGCCATTCTTCCGGAAATGATCGAGCTGGCGCGATGGATGCAGAAGAAGTATCACTGCAACCTGGTCGACGGCCTGCGGCAGATGATACCTGCTCAGATGCGGGGCGGCCGCGTGCGCGAAAAAACCGTGGAGATCGCACGACTGCTGGCAGAGGGCGACGCATTCGAACAGGCGCTTGCGGCAAATGCCCGCGCGCCGAAGCGGCAGGAAGTGCTGCGGACGCTGGCCGAAGGGCCGAAGCCCGTGCCCTTCCTCAACATGATTGCCCCCGGTGCGGCAAAGAAGCTGGCGTCGATGGGACTGGTGGAAATCGTCCCGGACGGGGTGCGCCGCACGCCCTATGCAGATCTGAGCGGCAGCACCGCGCCTGATCCCGAGCTGATGCCGGAGCAGGCGGATGCTGTAGAGCGCGTCAACGCGGCGCTGGACGCCGGCGGAGGCAGGTTTCTTCTGCACGGCGTGACCGGAAGCGGCAAGACGGAAGTCTATATCCGCGCCATCCGCCATGCCATGGCCTCGGGCAGGGGAGCCATTATTCTCGTGCCGGAAATCTCGCTCACGCCGCAGATGGTAGATTGGTTCCGACGTCGTTTCGGTGCTGACGCGGCTGTGCTGCATTCGCGGCTGTCGGCGGGCGAGCGCTTTGACGAATGGCAGCGCATCCGTTCGGGGGAGGCGAGGGTGGTCATCGGGGCGCGATCGGCAGTGTTCGCACCGATTGAAAACCCTGGAATCATCATTGTGGACGAGGAACACGAGTCCAGCTATGTCTCGGACAAGCGGCCGCGTTATGACGCGCGCGACGTTGCCCGCTGGCGGTGCGATTATCACGGCGCCGTGCTGCTGCTGGGTAGCGCCACGCCTTCCATCGCCACCTACATGAAGGCCATGCCTGGCGTGAGGCCAGTCAACCGGCTGGAGCTCATCGAAATGAACGAGCGGGTGAAAGGCCGCGCCCTGCCAGAGGTTGAGATCGTCGACATGCGCGACGAGTTGGTCAAGGGCAACCGCTCCATCTTCAGCGCGGCGCTTGTGGGAGCCCTCCAGGAATGTCTGGCAGAGGGGCATCAGGCGATTCTGTTCATCAACCGGCGCGGTTATTCGACGTTTGTATCCTGCCGGGCCTGCGGTTATGTGGAAAAATGCAGCCAGTGCGATGTCTCGATGACCTTCCACCAGTCGGACGGCATGCTCCACTGCCATTACTGCGGGGATATGCGCCTTCCTCCGAAGGTCTGTCCGCAGTGCGGCAGTCGGTTCATCAAGTATTTCGGCACAGGTACGCAGAAAGTCGAGGAGGAAGTGTCGAAGCTCTTCCCCCAGGCGGCGGTTTTGCGCATGGATATCGACACCACCGGCGGCAAGGATGCACATGAAAGGATCCTCAGTGCGTTCCGCCGGGGTGAGGCACAGGTGCTGGTGGGTACGCAGATGATCGCCAAGGGGCTTGATTTTCCAAACGTGACGCTGGTGGGCGTGGTTGCGGCGGATCTGTCGCTGCACGTGCCGGACTATCGGAGTGTGGAGCGCACGTTCCAGCTCATCACACAGGTGGCCGGGCGCGCCGGGCGAGCCGAGTATCCCGGAAAAGTCATCCTGCAGACTTACGATCCGGAGCATTATGGCATCGTGCTGGCCGCGAAGCAGGACTACCGTGCGTTCTATTTCAAAGAGGAAACCATGCGGCGGCGCGGGCTGTATCCGCCGTTTACAGTACTGGCCCGGCTGCTGGTGTCATCCCGCAGCGAGGAAACGGCGCGCAGCGTGGCAAAGGCGCTGGAGGCTCAGCTGAACCAGATGCTGGACAGCCGGGCGGACTGGCGGCGGGATGTCATCCAGATGCGCGCGCTGGAAGCCCCGCTGAAAACACTGCGCGGCGAAGCGCGCTGGCAGGTATTTATAAAGATGTACGCGCGCAGCAGCGCGGATGAAGTGATTTCTCAGATGGAGCTGCTGGAGAGGCAGCCATTCGAGGGCGCGCGCGTGGAGCTGGAGGTCAACCCCAGCGCGATGCTGTGAGCGCGAAGGTGAAAGGAGACGCAACCATGGCGGTTATGAAAATCGTGAAGCTGGGTGAAAACGACGTGCTGCGCAAGAAGGCGCATCCCGTGAAAATCATAGATCGGCGGACGCACGCTCTGCTAAAGGACATGGCTGAAACCATGTACGCGGCGGAGGGCGTGGGCTTGGCCGCGCCGCAGGTGGGCATTCTGCGGCGAATCGTGGTCATCGATGTGGGCGAAGGCCTGGTAGAGCTCATCAATCCCGAAATCATCTCGGCAGAGGGCGCCGAAATCGGGCCTGAGGGTTGCCTGAGTGTGCCCGGACGCCGCGGTACGGTCGAGCGGCCCACCAAGGTGGTCGTGCGCGCGCTGGACCGCAAGGGCCGCCAGATCGAGCTGACCGCCGAGGGCTTCTTTGCCCGCGCCGTCTGCCACGAGCTGGACCATCTGGACGGCATCGTCTACGTGGATAAAATGATCGAGGACGTGACCGAGCAGATGATGAAGCAGGACGGGGAGGCTGACTGAATTTGAGAATCGTCTTTATGGGGACGCCGGAATTCGCCGTGCCCTCTCTGCGCGCGCTGATCGACGCGGGCTATGAGGTGGTTGGTGCATTCACTCAGCCGGATCGCCCCGCCGGGCGCGGAAACAGGCTGACGGCCTGCCCGGTGAAGCTGCTGGCGCAGGATAACGGCATTCCCACATATCAATTCGAGAAGATCCGCCGCCGTGAGGGCAGAGAAGCGCTGGAGGCGTTGAAACCGGATCTCGTCGTGACTGCGGCGTTCGGGCAAATTCTCTCACAGCGTATCCTGGATATTCCGCCCCTGGGCACGCTGAATGTGCACGCCTCGCTGCTGCCGGCCTACCGCGGCGCGGCGCCGATCAACTGGTGCATTGCGCTGGGCGAGAAGAAGGCGGGCGTTACCACCATGTTTACCGACGCAGGCATCGACACCGGCGACATGGCGCTTTCCGTCGAGACGGAAATCGGCGAGCTGGAGACAGCCGGCGAACTCACCGCCCGCCTGAGCGAGATGGGCGCGAAGCTGCTCATCGAGACCATCCGCCGAATCGAAGAAGGCACCTGTCCCCGCGTGAAGCAGGACGAGTCGAAGATGAGCCATCAGCCCATGCTGAGCCGTGAAGACGGGTTGATCGACTGGACGATGACCGCGCAGGAAATCGCCTGCCGCGTGCGCGGCTTCAACCCGTGGCCGGGCACGTTCACTTATCTTCCGGACGGCGGCGTGATGAAGCTGTGGCTGGCGCGCGCGGCGGAGAACGGGACGACAGGACAGCCGGGGGCTGTTATCGAGGCTTCGGCGAAGAAGGGGCTGTTTATCGCATGCGGAGAGGGCACGCTCGAGGTGCTCGAAATGCAGGCGCCCGGCTCTAAGCGGATGAACGCCAAAGCGTATCTGATGGGCAAACCGCTGCCCGTAGGGACGATATTCAGCAGGGAGAGGGACTAAATGGGCGATCAGCGTTTCAATAAACCCCGGAACGATCCGAAAACATTCAACCGCGACCATCGTCCGGCGGGAGACAGGAATGAAGGAACCCGGCGCGCCGATGTTCGCAGGCCGGCAGGTTCCGGTCATCCTTCAGAGGGCCGCAGGGCCTTTCCGGGCAAGCCCGGCGGCAAGCGGCCGGAGGCACCGAAGAACATGGATGCGCGCAAGCTGGCGCTGAGCGCCCTCTGCGATGTGACCATCACAGGCGCTTACGGCAATCTCGCGCTGGACAAACGCCTGCGTGAAGCCGACCTCAGGCCGGAAGACAAGCGGCTGGCGACGAACATCTTCTACACTGCGCTTGAAAACCGCATGTACATCGACTACCTGCTCGCGCAATTCATCGAGCATATGCCGGAAGAGAAGGTTGTTCGTGAACTGCTCCACATCGCGGCGGCGCAGATCCTGTTCATGGATCGCGTGCCGGATTACGCTGCGGTTGACGAGGCCGTGAATCAGATCAAGGCTTTTAACCGACCGCAGTTTGCGCCCATGGTCAATGGGGCGCTGCGCAGCCTGATCCGCGCTCGCGATGCGGGCGAGCTGAAGACGCCGGACCGTGAGGCTAATCCCGTCCGCTACCTGTCGATCGTGCATTCGCTGCCGGAAACGATGGTGGCCCGCCTGATTGATGCTTATGGCATGGAGACGGCGGAAGCCATCGTGGCTTACAAACCCTCCGAGCATTGGGAGACTGTACGTCCCAACCTGAACGAGCTGGACGACGCGGCCTTTGAGAAGCGGATGGACGAGCGCGGCTGGCATTTTATGCCGGGCACTGTGCCCCACAGCTGGCATGTTATAGGCGCGGGAGACCTGCCATCCGATCCGGACTATCGGCACGGCCTGTTCAGCATTCAGTCGGAAAGCTCCATGCTGGCGGCCATGGCCGTTGGGGCCAGACCGGGCATGAACATCGTGGACGCCTGCGCGGCGCCGGGCGGCAAATCCGCGCTGATGGCCGAGCAGATGCAGGGCTCCGGTCGCGTATACGCCTACGACCTGCACGATCATCGCGTCGAGCTCATCAGGAAAACAGCGATCCGGCTGCGCCTTTACAACATCCGCCCCGTTCAGGCAGACGCTTCGGTGTTCCGCCCGGAAAACGAGGGCGCGATGGATGCCGTGCTGCTGGACGCGCCGTGTTCCGGACTGGGCGTGATGACCAGCAAGCCGGATCTCAAATACCGGCTGAAAGACGAAAAGATCGAGCCCATCGTGGAGGAACAGAGGAAACTGCTAGACACCTGCTGCCGCTATGTCAAGCGGGGCGGTACGCTGGTTTATTCCACCTGCACCCTGTTGAAGGAAGAAAATGGAGATCAAATCGCCGCCTTCCTCGAGCGGCATCCCGAGTTTGAGCCGATCGCAGACGACAGCTGGCTGCCGGAAAAGCTCAGGCCGTATTTCGAAGGCGGCATGATCCAGCTGCTGGCGCACCGCGATAAGGGCATGGAGGGGTTTTTTATTGCCCGGCTGCGCCGCGTGAGGTAATGCATGGAACAGCTGCTTTCGATGAACCTTCCCGAGCTGACCGATTGGCTGAAAGCGCTGCGGTATCCGGCTTTCCGCGGAAAGCAGCTCTATGAATGGCTGTTGAAAGGCGTGCCTTTTGAGGGCATGACGAACCTGCCGAAGGATTTCCGCGCGAAGCTGGCGCGGACAGCCGTGGCCAATCCGGTTCGCATCCGCGATGCATTCGTCTCGCGGCTGGATGGCACAGAGAAGTACCTTTACGAGCTGGATGATGGGAACCTGATCGAGGGCGTGCTCATGCGCTACCATCACGGCAACACGCTGTGCCTGTCCACACAGGTTGGCTGCCATATGGGCTGTGCATTCTGCGCTTCCACGCTGGAAGGCTGCGTGCGTTCGCTCACCCCGGGAGAAATGCTCGGCCAGATCGTTGCCGTGAACGCTCGCCTGAACGGCGATCGCGTGGATAACGTGGTGCTGATGGGCAGCGGCGAGCCGCTTGATAACTATGACAACGTGATGAAGTTTCTTCGTCTGATGAACGACGAAAAGGGACTGAACATGTCTCTGCGCGGCGTATCCCTCTCTACATGCGGTCTGGTTCCGAATATGTATCGCTTGGCGGAGGAAGGATTGCCGGTGACGCTGTCGCTTTCCTTGCACGCGCCTAATGACGAAATACGCAAAAAACTCATGCCGGTGGCGAAGGTATACGCCATGGACGATGTGCTGGCCGCATGCCGCAACTATGTGGAAAAGACAGGACGCCGCGTCATCTTTGAGTATGCCATGGTGGGCGATGTCAATTGCGAGCCGGCACATGCCGATGAGCTGGCGCACAGACTGCGCGGCCTGCAGTGCCACGTGAACCTGATTCCGCTCAACGAGGTTAAGGAGCGCGGCGCTTTGAAAGCCCCGACGCAGGCTCAGATCGACCGCTTCATGAAGCGTCTGCAGGAAAGGCACATATCCGTCACCCGCCGGCGCGAGATGGGCGATGACATTCAGGGCGCGTGCGGCCAGCTGCGGCGGCGCACGATTATGAACGAGGAATTGGAATCGAACGGCGTAAAATGATTGTCGCGGAATTCGAGAGTTGATTGGAGGCGTTATTGTTGAAAGTATTTGCTCTGACAGACAAGGGCCGTGTGCGTTCAATCAATCAGGACGCCTTCTATCAGCCGAGGCCAGGCGAGACGTTCGCCGTGATTGCGGACGGCATGGGCGGCCACCAGGCCGGAGATGTGGCCAGCGTGATGGCTATTGAGGAATTCACCCGCTGGCTCAAATGCGCGCCGCGTCCGGATGAGGATACGTTGCGCTATGCCGTGTCCGAGGCCAACAGAGCGGTTTATTTGAAGTCCCGCATGGAAGTGGACAAGGCCGGCATGGGCACGACGCTTACCGCTTTCTGGATGGACGACAACAGCGTACTGCTGGCTCACATCGGCGACAGCCGCGCCTACCGTCTGCGCGACGGCGAACTGAAGCTGATGACGCGCGTGCATAGCCTGGTGGGGGAGCTGCTCGAGAGCGGCGAGATCAACGAAGAAGAGGCTCGCACGCATCCCCAGCGCAACGTTATCACCAGGGCGCTGGGCACATCCAGCCGCGTGGAGCCGGATATCACCCGCAGCAGCCGCCAAAAGGGTGATATATGGCTGCTCTGTTCAGACGGACTGACCAATTACATCGGATCCGACGAGCTGAAAACGGTGCTGTCCGGTCGAAGGAAGTGGTCTGTTAAGGCCGAGGATCTCGTCAAGACCGCGCTTGATCGCGGCGGAGCCGATAACGTGACGGTTCTCATCATCGTCTGCGACGGAGGTGCCGTATGAAGCAGCCACCGCTGTCAGGACGCTATGAGTTGGAAGAAATCGTCGGCACGGGCGGCATGTCGGTGGTATACCGGGCGTGGGATCTCAAAACCGACCGCGAAGTGGCAGTCAAGGTGCTGCGGCTGGAATACCTGACGGACGACGATTTTGTGCGCCAGTTCAATCGCGAGGCGCAGGCCGCCTCTCAGATGTCTCATCCGAATATCGTGAACATGTATGACGTCGGCCAGGACGGCGATACGCGCTACCTGGTGATGGAGTACGTTAAAGGCATTACGCTTAAGGACCTGATCCGCCAGAACGGCCAGATCAAGCCCCAGCGGGCGATCCAGATGTCGCTTAAAATCCTCGCGGGCATTGACCATGCCCATAAAAACCACATCGTGCACCGCGATATCAAACCCCAGAATATTCTTGTGGACAGTGAAGGCCGCGTGAAGGTGGCCGACTTCGGCATCGCCCGCGTGGTGGACTCGGCCGCCAATACGGGGAACGGCAACGTGCTGGGTTCAGTGCATTACTTTTCGCCGGAGCAGGCGCGTGGCGCCGTGGCAGACGAAAAGAGCGACCTGTATTCAGCTGGCGTGGTGCTTTACGAGATGGTTACAGGACGCGTTCCCTTCGATGCCGAGACGCCGATGGCCGTTGCGCTCAAGCATATCCAGGAAAAGCCTGAACCGCCGTCCAAGTACAACCCCGAAGTATCCCCGGCGTTGGACGAAGTGATACTCAAAGCGCTGGAAAAGGAGCCTTCAGACCGCTACCAGAGCGCGGCCGAGATGGCAACGGATCTGAAACGGGCAATCAAAATGCCTATGGGCGGGTTCCTCAAGCGCCCGGGCACCAGCCGCGATGTCAAAAACAACGGCAAGAAGATCCGCAAGTGGACGACATGGCTGCTGGTATGCATGGTAACCGCGGCGCTGGTTGTCGCCCTGCTGGGCAGCTGGCAGTTCTACGAACGGCTCAAGACGCGCGTGCGGGTACCGGCCATGGTGCTGGCTGACGTGGAGGACGCGCAGGCACAGCTCGACGCGCAGGGGTTGATATACACCATTGAGCGCCGATATGACGACGACATTGTTTCCGGCGCGGTGATCTCTCAGGATCCGGACGCGGGCACTCTGCTGTATCCCGGCGAGGAAGTGCGCCTGGAGGTCAGCCTGGGACGGGAGTTTGTTACCGTGCCGGATGTGACGATGTACACGCGCAACGATGCCATGGTAGAGCTTGAAGCCGCCGGATTGGTGCTGGGCGCGGTTGACCTGGATATCAGTGACGAAGTCCCGGTTGGCGCGGTGATCCGACAGACGCCTGCCGGTGGCGAAAGCATTCCGCCCTTCAGTGAGGTCGATCTGGTGGTGAGCGGTGAGACCACGGCCGTCCCCGATCTGGAAAACCTGACCGTCGAACTGGCCCGCGTGACGCTGGCGGCATCCGGACTGCAGCTGGATAAAGTGACCCAGCGGGAGAGCGACGTGGAAGGCGGTCTGGTGATCGAGCAGTCGATTGAGAAGGACACGCGCGTGCTGTGGGGCACGACGGTGGATATCGTGGTGAGTGAAATGGATCAGATGGTGTATGCCACGGAGGTGAGCATCACCTTGATCATCGAGGAGAACGGAACAATTGTGCATGCGACCCTCAGCGCGTCAGATACGGAACGCGAGATCTATCGCGGCGTACTGAACGCCGGAGAGCAGACCATCAATATCAGCCTGGACAGTATGAGGCCCGGCCCACAGACGCTGCGCGTGTATGCCGGCAACGATTTGAAGGAAGAAAGAACCGTTGTGTTCGGTGACGAGTGATCGGAGGATTCGGTGTGGAAGGGATTATCCTGAGCGGCATCGGAGGCTTCTATACCGTGCGCGAGGAATCAGGCGCATGCTACACCCTGCGCGCGCAGGCCAAGCTGCGCCGCCAGAAGCTCACGCCGCTCGTTGGAGACCGCGTTTCGTTTCAGCCTGGCGAGAAAGGCCAGAACGGGTGGCTGGAGGCCATTCTGCCGCGTCGGAACCAGCTGGTGAGGCCGCCTGTGGCGAATATAGACCTGATCTGCGTTGTCGTTGCGGCAGGCACGCCAATTCCCGATCTTCTGCTAGTGGACCGCATGCTGATGTATGCACAGAAGCGTTCCATCGGCACCGCACTGGTTGTGAACAAAGCCGATGAGGATGGTCGCATGGCGGATGAAATTGCCCGGCAGTATTCCCGGTGCGGTGCGGCGGTATTCCGCACATGTGCCATGACGGGTGAGGGCGTCGATGAGCTGCGTTCGTCGCTCCGTGGAAAGGTGCACGCGCTGGGCGGGCAGTCAGGCGTGGGCAAAAGCTCTCTGGTGAATCGCTTGTATGGCTTCGATCGGGAAACGGGCTCGCTTTCAGAACGCATCGACAGGGGAAAGAACACGACGCGGCGGTGTGAGCTGATCCCCCTGCCGGACGGAGGCATGGTGCTGGACACCCCGGGTTTCAGTCTGCTTGAAATGGAACTCTGCGATCCGTTTGAGCTGCGCTTTCTCGTTCCGGAGTTCGCCGCATGTGAAGGCAAGTGCCGTTTTTCGCCATGCGCGCATGTGAGCGAGCCGGAATGCGCGATACGCGGCATGGTGGAGCGGGGGGAGATTCCTCGCGAGCGCTGGGAACGCTACTGCACGCTCTTCAACGATATGAAGGTCAGATGGAGGGAACGTTATGGTTAAGATTGCGCCTTCGCTGTTGGCGGCGAATTATCTGAAAATCGGCGATGAGATCGCCCGCATGAGGGACGCGGGCGCGGACTGGCTTCACTTCGATGTGATGGACGGCATGTTCGTGCCGAACATTTCCTTCGGTCAGGGCATCCTGAAGGCTGCCGCAGGTTCGGGCATGCTACCCTGCGACGCACACCTGATGATCGAAAAGCCCGAACGCTATATTGAGGAGTTCGCCTCTGCTGGCGCTAAGGTCATCACGGTACATGCCGAGGCGACAAATCACCTGAACCGCGTGCTGAATCAGATCCGTGAATGCGGCTGCCTGGCGGGCGTTGCGCTCAACCCAGCCACATCGCCGGAGTGCCTGCGCTATGTGCTGGGCGATTTCGACCTGGCGCTGGTGATGACGGTCAATCCCGGCTTTGGCGGACAGAAGATGATTCCCGCGGCTGTGGAAAAGATTGCGGAGATCGACGGCATGCTCCGGCAGGCCGGCATTCATGCCGAAATCGAAGTGGACGGCGGCGTCAACGAGAGCAACGCACCCATGCTGATCGCGAAAGGCGCGACGGTCCTCGTGGCCGGTTCGGCGCTGTTTCGCGCTGCTGACGCGGCTTCTTTCATCCGCAGCGTGAAAAAATAGTCAGGCGGGACAGGCAACAGATGCGGCATTTTCCGATAGAATGGAACGGGATATTCTGCCGGGAGGTGCCGCTCTGTGCGTTCGTGTGGAAAAAAAGCAATAGGCTGTCGGGTGCCGTGTTTTGTGTTGAAGGCGGCAGGAATCGCGCTGGCAGCGTCGGGTTTGTTGCTGACGCTGATCTTTATTCCCGTGAGGATGTGGCTGGCGCTGCTGGGCCTTGCGCTGTTCGGCGCGGGTTTACTTCTGACCCGGATGGCATGACAGAAAAGAGGCCTGAAGGCCTCTTTTTTCTATTCGTTTTTTCCCAGCCATGTAAGGAATTCGCATTCCAGACGGCCGTTGTAAAACCGACGTTTTTTATCAGCGCGCCGGCCTGCGTTTCGCTCGAACGACATGTCCGCGCTGATGGCGCACAGGCTCCAGCCGGGGCAGCGTTCCTTCAGCAGGTATAGCTGCCGTTCGACCGCGGCCGCCGCCTTGCGGTCCCCCAGCCGTTCACCATAGGGTGGGTTGCACAGGAACACGCCGTCACCTTCGCCGCGGGTGACATCGCGCAGATCCCGCTTTTCCAGTGCGATGCGGCCCGACAGTCCGGCCTGCGCCACATGGCGGCGCGCCAGATCCAGCGCTTCGCCGCTGATGTCAGAACCGGCGATGCGGACGGGACGCGCTTTAGCTGATTCAAAACGCTCTGCTGCATCCCCGCGCAGGCGCCGCATCTCTTCATGCGGCATGAAACCCCAGCTTTCGCAGTCAAAGGAGCGTGTGAGGCCAGGCGCACGGTTCAGGGCAATAAACGCCGCTTCGATGAGCAGCGTGCCCGTGCCGCAGCACGGGTCATACAGCGGCATCGCGGGCCGCCAGGGAGAGGCCAGCACCAGGGCGGCCGCGAGCGTTTCACGCAGGGGCGCTTCACCATTCCAGGTGCGGTAGCCGCGGCGGTTGAGCGCTGTGCCGGATGCGTCGAGGCAGACGGTCGCGACATTCGCATGGATGGAAACGTCGACGGCGTGCGGCGCGCCGCTTTCTTCAAACCAGTCGATGTGATAGGCTTGCTTCAGGCGTTCCACGATGGCTTTCTTGACAATGGACTGGCAATCCGATGGGCTCATGAGCGAGGAACGGGCGCAGTGCGCGCGCACGGGGAAGGCGGCATCGCGCGGGAGGTAATCCTCCCACGGCAGCGCCCGAACCTGTTCAAACAGGCTGTCGAACGTCAGCGCCTCGAAGCGTCCCGCCAGGAGCATGACGCGGTCAGCACAGCGCAGCCAGAGGCAGGCGGAAAAAGCCTGCGCAGGCGTTGCCTCGAAGATGACGCCGCCGGTGCTCTGGGGCTGGGTATGCTCGATGCCAAGCCTTTTCAGATCTTTGTTCGTCTGTCCTTCCAGTCCGAAGGCTGTACTTGCGATCCATTGCATTCCTGTCACCTCTGTGATGAGTATACCATGAATCGCAGCGCTCCGCAATTGAGAATTGCGCTATTCATCCGGCCCGAAGAGCATCCGCGCCTGGGCTTGCAGGAACTGGTCAGCCACAGTCTCCGCATCGTTTACAAAGCGTGGCAGCGCCGACGTAGCCTCGGCGGCGTCGTAAGGCGAGCCATTGACAAGCACTTCCACAGCTGTGACGCCGGGAAACTGGGCGCAGGTGAGAGCAAGCGCGCGAAGCGCCTGACGGCCGCCATCCGTGGCATCGATGAGGTTCATGAATTCGGAGGTGAGGTTGATCGAGGCTTTGCCAGCCTGATCGAGATCGACGCTGATGAGGCCGCAGCCGGCAGGCAGAGCGCTTTCGAGAGGGCTCATGTCGTCAGGGCCTTTGAGCAGTTCCATGACGGCGGTGTTGAGATCGGCGCTGCCGTAGACCATACGCGTGACCGGTACGATGAGGGATCCCGTTTCACCGGCAAAGTAGAGAGTGACTGTCTGCGCGGCTTCGACAGGGAAGTCAGCTGCGACGGACTCCAGATTGATCATGCCGCGGGTGAAGTCGCCAGAGACGGGCGTGCCGTGGGCCAGTGTTTCCACCTCCCGCCCATTGATCAGGAAGCGGACGGTGTTCACTGTGTCGAATTCCGTGAGCGCCTGCACTACGGCGCTCACCATGCTGCTCTCAGCCACGGCGTCCGGCAGGTTTTCCACGGCCCCACTCAGGTTCACGCGTGCCGTTCCGCCGGCGATATCCAGGTCGATGTCAGTACCTTCCGGCAGCACCGTTCTGAGCCCCAGCCGCGCTGCCTCCATGTCATTGTGAGGCGAGGAAACCATCATGGACAGCGTGGCGCGCGCGATTCCCTCCTGTGGCGCGATCTGTTTCATGACGGGAACAAGGTATCCGTTGTTATCCTGATAATAGACAATCGTGCTCACGGCAGACGACGATTCCGCCTCGACCTTCGAGACCGGCTGGGGCGAAGAGCCATCCGGTCCGGGCGTGGTGGATGTCAGCGGATCGGTGGTGCTGGAAGGCATGGAGGCGATTTCGTCGCGGTGCTCGCCTGCCGTCCCGCTCCAGAATCGCCATGTGAGGCAAAGCAGCACTGTCGCCGCGAGCAGACAGGCCGACAGGAAATACAGCCGCCGCTGATCGTTCAGGAATTTCATGGCAAACCCTCCTTGCGCGTTTCGTTCACGGCCAGTCTATTCCGTAACGCAGGCCGGTATGTCCGCCAGGCAGGGCTGCGGCGATTTGACCGACTTATTTTGCAAGAAAAGCAGTGCAGTTAAGGAGGTTTTCTGATATAATAAAGAAAACGTCGGCGGCTTTTCAACAGACGTTTGGGCACGGCTGGGCTGCCGGCAGAACAAGACCATCGCAAGCTTTGGCATCAGTGGGCCAGAGGGAGGCAGATCAATGAAAACGAATTATGAAATGATTCACGCGCAGCTCCGGGCGTTGGCGGCGGAGGACGGCTGGTATGTGCCGCTCATGGCCAACGCCTCAGCATTGCTTTATGAGGCGCTGCCGGATCTCAACTGGGCAGGGTTCTACCTCTATCACGGAGGGCAGCTGGTGCTTGGCCCTTTCCAGGGGAAGACGGCTTGTATCCACATCGCGCCTGGACGCGGCGTATGCGGCACGGCGCTCAGCGAAGACAGAACCATGCTGGTGCCAAACGTGCACGAGTTTCCCGGCCATATCGCTTGTGACAGCGCCTCCAATTCAGAAATTGTGGTGCCCGTTCACGCGGGCGGCCAGGTCGCGGCCGTGCTGGACATCGACAGTCCGCTGCTGAACCGCTTCAGCGATGAGGACCTGGCAGGGCTGGAGTCGTTTGTGAGGATATTGGAAAAGGTCATCGCATTTGATCTGTAAAAGGAGGACGCCATGAGCAAACTGATCTATCTGGCCGGCGGATGTTTCTGGGGATGTCAGAAGTACTTTGACCTGATGGAGGGCGTGTTGGCGACGGAAGTGGGCTATGCCAACGGCTCTACGGTCAATCCCACTTACGAGCAGGTGAAGCACGAGCATACCGGCCATGCGGAAACGGTGAAGGTTGAGTATGATCCGGTGGTGCTGCCGCTTCCTGCGCTGCTTGAAAAGTATTTCGCGGTGATCGATCCAACGGCTGTCAATCGTCAGGGCGAGGATTACGGCATCCAGTACCGCACAGGCATTTATTATGTGAATGAAGAAGATGAAGCCGTGGCCTGGACTTGCCTTGACAAGCTGGCAGAGCGGTATGCCTCGCCATTGGCAGTGGAACTGAAGCCGCTTGAGAACTTCTATCCAGCGGAGGAATACCATCAGAAATACCTGGAGAAGAACCCGGGCGGCTACTGCCACATTCGCTTCGACTGACGCAAAAAAACAGCGCTGCGGCATGATTGCTGACTGCGCTGTTTTTCCGAAATGGATTTGGATGGCCGACGGTACAGTTTCGCCGCCTCGCGGAGCGTCGCTTTATGCTTCAAAGAGAAAATCCTGCAGTTCCTTCACGGTTTTGAAATAGAAATCGCAGTGATGGCGCATGAAGGTCTCAATCTCAGGAAGGTCATTGGCCCAGCCTGCCGCCGCGAAGGGCACGCCGCAGGCACGGGCGCAGTCATAGCCGGGCTTGAGGTCGTCCAGCATGAGCAGCTGTTCTGGCCTGAGGGAAAAACGTTCCATGATTTGAAGAAGCGGCCAGGGATTGGGTTTGCGCTGTTCAGGCGGGCTGTCCCAGCCAAAGATCAGGTCCGGCTCAGGCAGGTCGTTCAGGCGATAATCGCGCAGAATATTGTTCGCCAGGGAATGCGAAACCACGCAGAGCAGTCCGCCCTCCGCCTTGTGCGCGCGAAGGACATCACGCATGCCGTCGTACGCGCGGGGCACATGGTTCTGAACGTAGGCGTTCCAGTAGACCTGCTCATGCAAGAGCTGTTCATCGCTCATGCCGACCTCGTCCCTGAACAGGGCAACGATTCCGGGATCGAAATTCTTGATGAAGTATTCGTCCAGCGTGCAGCCCCTGTACTGTGGAAAGAATTCTTTCACATAATGCATGAAGCAGGGATAATGCACGGTTGCCGTACTGTTTACGACGGTGTCGTCGTGATCGACGACAAGGCAGGGGTATTTCATAGAGCCTCCCGGTTCATCCGATGATCCCTTTGATTTCGCTTTTGTATAAACGAGCCGCTTTTGTCTGGCAGACAAAAGCGGTTCGTTTGTTCCAATGGCTGGGACGGCTGGGTTCGAACCAGCGAATGCGGGAGTCAAAGTCCCGTGCCTTGCCACTTGGCTACGCCCCACCGCCGTCCTGGGAATGAAAATGGGGTGAGTAGTGGGACTCGAACCCACGATCTCCAGGGCCACAACCTAGCGCTCTAACCAACTGAGCCATACCCACCATATTGGCGCGCCCGAAGGGATTCGAACCCTTGGCCTACGGCTTAGAAGGCCGTTGCTCTATCCGGCTGAGCTACAGGCGCTCACATGTCACTTCGGTCGCTTTCATTCCCGCTGACATTTTAATATTATAACACGCGTCGGCAATGAATGCAAGAAAACGGGAAATATTTAACAAAGCCACCCTGGCTCAGCCGGGGCGGCAGGTGATTCTACAGGCTCAGCAGGCTCGGCCTTCGGATGTCGCCATTCTCGATCTCCAGCAGGGCGTAGCGTCCGTCCATGAGCGCGCCGGGGTTGAGCAGCAGCACGCCGCCCTCGCTGCGCAGACAGCGCGCATGCGTGTGGCCAAACAGCGCAACAGGTGCGCCAAGCTCCAGCGCGCGGTAGGCGAGAGGTTCCAGCGTGTACTTCACGCGGTAAGTGTGACCATGGCACAGCAGGAGATTCATGCCGCCGAGGGACACAACCTGTTCAGCTGACGATCCGAATTCCATGTCACAATTGCCTGGGACGGAGTAGACAGGCATCGCGAGACGGGCGGCAAGCCATTTTGCGTCGCTTTCCATATCGCCCAGATGGATCACGGCATCGATGTCGCCACGTTCGCCGATTTCCTGTGCGAGGTTCATGAGCATGGCCCGCTCATAATGACTGTCCGAAGCGACGATGATCTTCATGCGCGGCCTCCCCGTCACAGCTGCTTCAGCACTTCGTTGATGGCCCGTGCGCGATGCGAGACGGCGTTCTTTTCTTCCAGTGAAGCCTCTGCAAAAGTCTTGCCGAAGTCCGCGTTCAGGAAGAGCGGATCATAGCCGAAGCCGCCATCGCCGCGATACTCGCGCAGGATGAGGCCTTCACATGTTCCGCGCCCGATGATGGGCTCGTGTCCGGGGCGCACCAATGCCATCACGCAGGCGTAGCGGGCGGTGCGCTTTTCATCCGGCACATCCTTCAGCTCTTTGAGAAGCAGCTGATTGTTAGCTTCATCGTCGCCGTGAACGCCGCAGTAGCGGGCGGAATGCACCCCCGGGCGGCCGTTCAGTGCGTCCACCTCCAAGCCGGAATCATCCGCAATGCAGGCACAGCCGGTCAGTTTCAGCAAGGCATTGGCCTTGATGAGCGCGTTTTCCTCAAAGGTCTCACCATTTTCCTCGATCTCGGGATCGAGGCCCAGTTCCTTCATGGAGAGCACGTCGAACTTATCGCCAAGCAGCATGCGCATCTCACGCAGCTTCCCGAAATTTGCGCTCGCCAGCACAAGCTTGGGCTTTTTGCCGATGACTTCCGCAGCTTTATCCAATGCTTCCATCTGCTTTCCCATGAGCCGGGAGATCCCTTTTTCGCCCAGATCAAGCAGGGTGTTCAGCTCACTTTTGTGCAGGGTCCGGCCTTCGCCGGTGCCCTGGATTTCCACATATTCCATCTCGCCCGTGGCAGGATTGCGCGTCATGACCAGGTTCATGTCCACCTGGGCGTGACTGTCCTCGATGTATTCCAGGTCCAGCAATGCGGTTTCCTCCACCACGCCGACGCTCACGGCGGCCAGATGGCGGGTGACGGGGGAATCCATCAGTTTGCCTTCCTGGATGAGTTTATCCACAGCCAGGCATAGCGCCACGTACGCGCCGGTGATGGAGGCGGTTCGCGTGCCGCCGTCGGCCTGGATCACGTCGCAGTCCAGGTAGATTGTGCGCTCACCCAGGCGGGTGAGATCACAGCAGGCGCGGATTGAGCGGCCGATGAGCCGCTGGATCTCCACGGAGCGGCCGTCGCGCTTGGTGAACTCGCGCTGCTTGCGATGGTCTGTCGAGCCGGGCAGCATGGCGTATTCGGCGGTGATCCAACCCTTGCCCGTGCCCTTGAGGAAAGGGGGCACGCTATCTTCGACCGAAGCGGTGCAGATAACGCGCGTTTTGCCGCACTCGATGAGCACGGATCCGGCGGCCATTTCGGTGAAGTGCGGGATGATGTTGACGGGACGCAGTTCGTCGAAGCTGCGGCCTCTTGTGCGTTGCATGATACACGCCTCCTGTTCTGTCAGTTGCCTGTGGATTCAGATATACGATCTAATCAGCGCCTTAACGGTTTCTTCCGTCCCGTTTGCGATGATGTAATCCGTCACGATACTGCGGCGCAGCGCACTGCGCACGAGCGTTTTGTCGTATAGGGCGAATACTTCTGGAAGAGCGCGTTTTGTGGCGGCATTTATCTGTTTCAGCATTGCCGTGTCGGCGGCCTTCCTCGCGGCATCCACGGGGGGATAGCCTGTGCCGAATGGGCCGTCAAACAGCTTATCCAGCGTGCATTGCAGGTTGATTTCGCCTGACCAGCCGAAGTTCAGGCCCAATGGCAGGGAAACGGCGTTGCCGCCATTGATGCGCCCGAAGAGGAAGGCGTCCTGGGGCGTGGGCGCATAGCCGCAGAGCACGCCCGGCAGGCTGTTGCAGGCGAGCATCATGCCCTGTCCAGAGGAGCATCCGGTCACGACGAAATCCACGGCGCCACCCGCCAGCAAGAGGCTGATGCAAAGCGCCGTCTCCACATAGGTAATGCTGCTGTCCTCATGGGGGAAAACGCCGAAATTGATTATTTCGGCATCCGGACTTTTCACCGCATTCAGCGTGCAGCTGTACAGCAGTTCATTTTTCCCTTTCTGGGATGCTGCCTGGATTACTCCGATTCGCATGGTGGCACTCCCTGTTCCAATTTATTGTTTTTATGGGTTCGCAGCGCTTTTCAACGTCTCTGCGATGATCTTTGCGTTTTCCAGCATGATGCGTTCATAGGCCCCGCAATCGCCATCGGCGGCATGGGTCATGAGCGTGTCCAGCCGGGCCACGGCGTAGCCTTCAGCCGTCAGGGCTTCGACAAGGTTCTGCGGCGCCTGCCGTTCGATGAGGATCACGGCGGCTCCGGCGTCTGCCAGCGTTGCCAGCAGATCGCCCAGATCGTTGCCATACTGTTCGGTGCCCGGCTCGCGCGGATACTCACATACGATATTCAGCCCCAGCTGCCGCGCAAGGTAACCCAGCCCTTCATGGAGCACGGCCACAGGGAGATCAGGCGCTCGGGAAACGACGTCCTCCATGTCGTCGGCCAGGTTCTGAAGGCGCGTGAGGTATTCGCCAAGGTTTTTGTCATACAGAGCGGCATAGGGCTCGTCCATTTGCGCCATGCCGGCGGCAATGGAGATGGAAATGTCCATCGCGCCGGGAACGGAAAGGAAGAGCCATGGATTGTCGCCTTCCAAATGGCTGCCAGTTTCGCCGCTCGCACCGCCATTGTATAATGTGCGCCCGTTCATCGCGCTCAGGACGGCGATTCCTGCGTCGCCCATGGTCAGCGCGGATTCAAAGCTCTCCAGACCGCGTCCACCGATGATGAGCGCATCCTGCCCTGCAATGAGCGCGGCGTCCCAGTTTGAAAGCTGGTAGGAACGGGGACAGCCCACCTGCGGCTGGACGAGGTTTGAAAGAGTCAGTGCGGGAACGTCCTTCACCAGGTTGACAGAGAGGGCGTAGAGCGGGTAAAAGGTGGTCATGACGCGCGTGTCGTCCGGCACGGCATCGTCAGTCAATGGGGTGCAGCCGGAAAACGCCGGCAGCGCGGCAATCAGCAGGAGAGCCGTAAGTCGCTTGAGTTTGTTCATCGTTTGCTTCCTGATTTGGGTTGTTGTCCGCGGATGATTCATTATACCATAGTTCGAGGCCATGTTCAATCCTCGAAGGGAAGGATTCGGGCTTCTGTGAAGGCACGCTCGATTTCGCCGAGACTTAAGTCGGTTTTCAGGTATCGCCGGTTGTCGGCGGGAATCAGGGCGATGCCATCTTGCACTGCAACGGCGAGCGGCTCGCCGCCGAGACTGTCCGACAGGGTAAAGGCGTTCGGCGAGAGCGGAAGCAGCAGCCACGCAGCGCCGCGTCTGTGCCAATACTGGACGCATTGCGCGCCCCCATGCGTGAAGGCAAAGGCGGAAACACCCTCCGGTGCGGCAATAGGGTAACAAGCCGCCAATTCATAACGGCCATCCTCGTCGATGAGAAGCGTGTGTTCCTGCTTGAGATCCTTCAGCGCTTCCTTCTGCGCCGCGGTCAGCCAATGCCGTGCGCGTACGTCTTCCCATCGGCGCATGACCTCGAGGATATCGCCGATGCGCGGATGCTCGTTGAAGCGGCCGAGGTCGGCTTGAATGGTGGCAGGGCAGTCCCACGCGGCCGCGCGGCTTGTTCCATATTCGACCATGTCGGCCTGTGTGCCATCGTCTTCGTCATTCGGCGCCCAAAAGCCCCACCAGCCAAAGTCGAGGCGGGTGAAATCCTTTCGCATGCGCGGTGCTTCTTCAGCAGGAAACTGTGCGATCTTTTCCTTGAAAACCCGCGGCGGAAAAATATCGAAAGCGTTGCCGCCAGCCTGGAAGTGCCAGCTGAAATGCGCCTTGGCCGCTCCTTCTGTGAAGGCGGGCGCTTCGTTGAATTTGCGCCAGACGCGCAGCTGCGCGTTCGCCACGTGATACTCGAACGGCGCGTTCGTGCCTTCTGAACCATCCATGTAGCAGAAGCGGAAGCCGGCATTGTAGACGTTGGCCAGCTTGTCGGCTATTTCATCCTGCAGGTCAGTGTTCTGATCTATGTAGCAGCTGCTCGCGCCGAATTCGGAAATATCCAGCAGCCCGCCCATCTGGCCGGCCGGATGCTGTTCGGTGTCCGTATCGAAGGCGCCGCGTCCTATGCCTGTGAATCGGAAAGGCGGCTCGACTGTATATCCTTCGTATGTGATCAGTTCTCCGCCAAACTGCAACACGCGGCGCTTTGGGTGCATGGCGCAGCCCGTTGGATTCTCTTCGACGAAGAGGTCTCCGTCGGCCTCAAGCGGGCGGGAGAGAGTGAAGCGGAGCGTTTTGTTCAGGCGATGATCGGCATGCGGCGTAACATAACGGCTTCTGAGGCCGATATGCGTCTGCAGAAAGTGCAGGCCAGGCGTGATGCCGGCAGCCTTGAGGCGCGCGATAATGGTTTTTACGTCCTCTCTGCCGTTGGGGTAGCGCTCATTGTAATCGTAGTTGCCGCACAGCGAGTAGCCACGTTCCTCCCTGAACATTGCGGTGTAGTAGATGAGCATGAGTCGGAAGCCGCCTTGCTTCGCACGGGCGATGTGCTCATCGACATTTTCCGGACAGATGTCCCGCGTCCAGTAAACGGATTGATTGATGACCGCACTGCGGCGGTTCATGACGCCGCGCGGCATGTCATAGTCTGCCTCCAGATGGTCGATGGCATCCAGCAGTCGGTCCGAGGCGCAGGCGATGAGCGCCGCCGCGCATCCTTCAAGGCAGATGCCGCGCACGGCGTCAGCCGTCATTACGCGGCAGCGTGCGCGCCTCTCCTGGTCAATACGGGCGTGCGGCGACACAGCCAGCACGCTGACGGCGGCATGTTCGTCCCAGATCACGTTGAGCCACTCGCCGAAATGCCTGCGGTGCCTGACAGGCAGCTGGCACAGACGCAGCTCTGCGACGGGCGGAACGTCCATGCAGAGTCCATCGTAATCCTCGCGATCCACGGTGAAGCCGGCCAGCCGGAAACCGATGTAGCAGGGCGTTTCCCGAATTTCGATAATCGCTTTCACGGGCACGGTTTCAAAGGAAACGTGCAGCAGGTTCCCCACACGACGGACGGAATTGGCCTGATAGGTGGTGCGTTTGTTGGGGTGCGCTAGTTTCACTTCATTGTTGAAGGGCCGCTCTTGGGTGACAGAGAACAGCGTGACTTCCTCCTCCGCCTCGAGGCATTCTTCGCCGTTTTCCTTGATGATGAGGCTCTTCGCAAGGGCGTTTTCTCCCACAGTCAGGCGGAACAATTCGTTTTCCAGAATAATATCCGACATCGCCGGCCGCTCCTTCCGCAAACAATGTGCTCGCTTTTGATTATACCACAGTGAAGGGCGATGTGCAATTCGCGTTTTCAGGCGGCAGGGCACGTCATCTTTCCCGGCGCTGTTCTTGAATGGCATTGACCTCTTACACGGTTTCAGATATAATAAAACACAGTCGGGTACATGGCTTGTCCGCAGAAACGGCCACAGCGGTTGCAGGCACTTTAGCTGTAAATGCAGGCATAAACAGCCATACAACAACATGCACGATGGGAGCGATGATATGCCTTTTGAAATTGTGAGGAATGACATAACGAAAATGAAGGTCGATGCTATTGTCAACGCGGCCAATAAGTCGCTGCTGGGCGGCGGTGGTGTGGATGGCGCGATCCATCAGGCCGCGGGGCCGGAGCTGCTGGCGGAATGCCGAACGCTCGGCGGCTGCGAAACCGGTGAAGCTAAAATCACGCACGGATATCGCCTGCCAGCGCGATATGTGATTCACACAGTCGGCCCTGTTTGGCACGGCGGGCACAACGGGGAACGGGAAAAGCTGGCGTCATGCTACCGCAATGCCCTGGACCTGGCCCTGTCCCACGGATGCGAGACCATCGCATTTCCGCTGATTTCCGCTGGCGCATACGGATATCCCAAGGATCAGGCCATGTCCGTGGCCATCGACGAGATTGGGAAGTTTCTGTTCGATCACGACATGATGGTTTATCTTGTGGTGTTCGGTCCGGCGGAATTCGCCGTGGGGAGAAAGTTGTTTCGCGATGTGCAGGAGTACATCGATGATGTTTACGCAGCCGTGCACGTCATGAAAAACGTGGAGCGTACCCGTGAGACGCTGTGGAAGCAGGACGAAGAAGCCGCGCTGAGACTTGATAAGGAAATCAGCAAGGACATCAGAGTCGGGGCAATGTTCAGCAGCGAGGCGCTTCCGCGTTCAGCCCCACCGGACTGGGAGAGGATGCTGAAGCAAACGGATGAGGGCTTCTCGGAGACGCTGATGCGCCTGATCGACGAAAAAGGCATGACTGACGCGCAGTGCTACAAGAAGGCGAACGTAGACAGGAAGCTGTTCAGCAAGATCCGGTCAAACCCTGCCTATAAACCCAGCAAGCCCACGGTGTTCGCCTTTGCCGTCGCGCTCGAATTATCCCTGCCGGAAACGAAGAAAATGCTGAACAGGGCGGGATTTGCCCTTTCGCACAGCAGTAAATTCGATATCATTCTTGAATACTTCATCAAAAACCGGAGCTACAACATCTATGAGATCAACGAGGTGCTGTTCCATTACGATATGCCCCTGCTTGGTTCCGCCGCGAATTGAATAATTGTCGCGTGGCAGGCGACCAATTTCCTTCCGTTTTTGTGTATGATGGCGTTGCAAGGGCGGGGAAAGCCCATGAGCCTATCAATAACGGGAGGGATATCCATGAAAAAGAATCTGACGGAAATGGTCTTCATACTCGACGCGAGCGGTTCCATGGCCGGCCTGGAGGCCGATACGATTGGCGGCTTCAACGCCATGATCGAACGCCAGAAGAAAGTGGAGGGGGAGGCGCTCGTTTCCACTGTGCTGTTTTCCAACGAGAGCACTGTCATTCATGATCGCGAAGACCTGAGCAGGATCGAGCCGATGACTGACAGGCAGTATCGCGTCGGCGGCTGCACGGCTCTGATCGACGCCGTCGGCGGCGCGATCCACCACATCGGCAATGTCCACAAGTATGCGCGGGAGGAAGACCGCCCTGAGCACACCATCTTCGTGATCACCACGGATGGCATGGAAAACGCCAGCCGGCACTACACCAGCGAACAGGTGAAGGACATGGTTCGGCGCCAGAAGGAGAAGTATGGCTGGGAATTCCTGTTCCTGGGCGCCAACATCGACGCGGTTGAAACGGCGGCCCGTTACGGCATTGCGAAGGACCGGGCTGTGACTTTCCACAACGACGCTGAAGGGCAGGCGCTGAACTATGCCGAGGTGAGCAAGGCGGTGCACGCCGTACGCACCAACGCGCCGCTCGGTGCGGAGTGGAAAGAGAACATAGAAGCGGACTACAGGAACCGGAAAAGCCGGCGCTGATCGCAGGCCCTGAAACCTAATGCTTCATTGGTGGCCGGACTGCCGGAAGGCGGGTCTGGCCGCCTGCGTCGTGGGATGAAACCCACCTGCGGCGGTTTTGTCACAAATTGAATCTTCACGGATGTCCGGTTTTGTGTTATACTTGATATGGATAAGCGGCATGACTGATGAAGGGAGTTGGAAAAAGATGAATTTCCATTTGCTGCAGCAGTATCTTGATTCGCTGAATGAGGAATATGGGATTCCGGCCCTGGATGTGATCGTTACCAAGGATCATGAAACGGTTTTCCGCCATATGGTCGGTTTTTCGGCTCCTGAGGGAAAGCGCCCCGTCAGCGACCGCGATTTCTACCTCATGTATTCCTGCACCAAACTGGTCACCATGACAGCCATGATGCAGCTGATTGAGGCGGGAAAGGTCAGCCTGTACGATCCCGTCAGCCGATTCCTGCCGGAATGGGAATATATGACTGTCATCAACGCGGACTGGAAGTCGAAAGGCGATCAGTTCAGCCCGGGGCTGCGTGAGCCGTCTCATTTTGCGAAGAACAGGGTAAGGATTATCGACTGCATGTCCATGACGGCCGGATTGACCTACGACATGCGCTCTGAGGGCATTCGTGAGCTGCTCGAAAAGAAGCCGGACGCCACGACCAGGGAGGTTATCGCCGCGCTGGCCAGGATGCCGCTCCTCTTTGAGCCGGGAACGCGCTATCGCTACAGCCTCGGTCACGACGTTATCGCCGCGGTGATCGAGGTCATCAGCGGCGAACGGTTCAGCGAATACCTGGAAAACCATATCTTCAAACCGCTCGGCATTAAGGACCTGACCTGTCACATGACTGATGAGCAGAAATCCAGACTGAGCGCGCTATACAGATATCAGCCGGATTCCAAAACGATGGAATGCCTCGGCGAAGATGTTCCCGTGTTTGCCGTTTCGCCCAATTACGAAAGCGGCGGCGCGGCGCTGGCGGGGACGGCGGAGGCGTATGCCGGCGTGGTCGAAGCGCTCGCAAACGGCGGCGTCGGCCGCAACGGAAACCGCATTCTGAAAGAGGAGAGCGTAATGCTCTTTACGCATTCGGTGCTCACTGGGGAAGCCGTAAAGGACTTCCGGGTGGGGCGATTTCTGGAGTATACCTATGGCCTTGGTGTGCGCGTGAAAACAGAACAGATTATCGGGCAGTCCCCGACAGGCGAATTTGGCTGGGACGGTGCCGCCGGCGGCTATGCCGTCGTCGATCCATTCAACCACGTCGGCATCTTCTATGTGGAGCATATCCTGAACTTCTTCGAGGGGTACAGTGTCATTCATCCGCGTGTCCGCGATCTGGTCTATAAAGGCCTGGCCAGGTAAGTGGAAGGGAAGGGCGTCGCTGGAAGCAGCGGCGCTTTTTCTTCTGCGCCAGAACGACGGGTGAAGGCAGGAACGGCAGGCTTATGCGAAGCTGCGCACCACCGAAAAAAATAATAAAAACGTGCATTATCGACCGTTGCGCGACCATTCGTTCTGTGAGACAATAAACGAGCTTATCGGCAGCCGGGGCAATACGGCTGTTTCGCATCAGCACAATTTACTCCTTACTGTTTATGGATTGAAACACGGCATTTGCAGAAAAGAGGGCGTTTCCCGAGTGGATTTATTTCAGAAACTCTGCGGCATCAGGGATCAGAATGGCAGGATGATCGAGCCTGACCAGTTGAAAGGGATGTACAGACAGAGCCTCAATATTGCCTGGCCTTCCACCATTGAAGGCGCGCTGCTCAGCATCATCGGTTCAATTGACACCATGATGGTCGGCACGCTGGGCGCTGCGGCGATTGCCGCGGTCGGCCTAACCAGCCAGCCGCGCATGATATTGCTGATCTGCGCGCAGGCTCTGTGCGTCGGCACCACGGCCCTTTGCGCGCGCCGCAAAGGCGCAGACGATCAGGCGGCGGCAAACTCCTGCCTCAATCAGTCACTGGCGCTGGTGACCGTGCTGGGCCTCGTCATGTCGCTGCTCGGTTTTTTCTTCGCGGAGCAGTTTATGCGGATTGCTGGCGCAAATGACGATACCATGAAGATGAGCGTGGCTTATTTTCGCATCATCAGCCTGGGTATCCCTTTTAACTGCTGGTCGCTGTGCATCTGCGCCGCCATGCGGGCCATTGGAAAAACCCGCATCACCATGGTCACGAATATCACGGCAAACCTGGTGAATGTGTGCCTGAATTATGTGCTCATCAATGGCAAGCTGGGCTTTCCAAGGCTGGGGGTTCAAGGCGCGGCCATCGCCACGGTTTGCGGCACGGTTGTTTCCTGTGCCATTGCCATCAGCTTTGTTTGCCGAGCAGACAGCTATTATCATCTCGCCCTGCCCAGGTTTGACCGGGTAACCCTGAACGGCTTGTTCAACGTCGGCTCCAGCTCCATGGCGGAATCCGTTTTCCTGCGTCTGGGCTTTCTGATCAACTCGCGCCTGATCGCCGGCGTCGGCACCAACGCCTTCGCAGCCTATCAGATCGTTTCGCAGGTCACCTCGCTTTCCTTCACCTTAGGGGACGGCGTCGCCACGGCGGGCGCTTCATTGGTGGGGCAGAGTTTAGGCGCAAGGCGCAGAGACCTGGCTTTGGCGCATGTGAATATATCCCGCCGCATTTCCGTGTTCGTTTCCATCGGGCTGATGACTATCATTTTCATGCTGCGCCGGCAGCTGGCCCTTTTGTTCACCACGGAGGAGGAGATCATCCTTGGCGTCACCCTGTCCTTCTACGTGGTTATTATCGGCATGCTGCCACAGAACGGACGCGTGGTCTTCTCAGGCTGCCTGCGCGGCGCAGGCGACACAAAGTACGTGGCGCTGGTCGCCCTCATCAGCGTGGCAGTTCTGCGGCCTATCCTCACATATCTGTTCTGTTATCCGCTGAACAGCGTCTTTCCCGGCTGGCACATCGCCGTCATGGGGCCGTGGATCGCCTTTGTCATCGATGCCTTCGTGCGTAACTGGCTGCTGCACAGGCGTATCACAAAGGGCAGATGGCTGGACACCGAGCTGGCTTGACAAAACGCGGGCGCAGGGAACGACATGCGCCTGGCGCAAATATCATCAAAGGCACAAAAACAATACAAAGGGGGAACCACAATGGTTCCCCCTTTACGCAGCTTTTTATGTCTAACAGGCGCTTTTAAATCTTCAGGACAGAAAACAGTGCCGCGCAGCCCATATGCGCGGCACTGTTCACAGGGATTCCAAGCGGGATTTCAGGGAATCGATCAGCCCATGGCAGCCTGATAGTTCTCCCAAGCGCCCTTGTAGATCGCTTCCCACTCGCGCAGGCCCATGCCCTCGAGCTCGCCAACGAAGGTGTCAAACTCTTCGATGTCGCGGTCGCCGGAGATGAACTTGGCGATTTCGCCCTCGGCATAGACCTTCAAGGTAGCGCTGTAGTCGCTCAGCTCTTCAGTCTCCTCGAGCGTGTAGTAGGTGATGGCCGGGAAGCCGCTGGTCTCATAGGGGGTGACCCACTCGTACATGGAGCCGCGGAACTGGCCTTCGGTGGTGTGGGTGTCGAACGTCGGCGGGTTGGTCTGATACTCCATGTAGTGCTCGACGTAGTAGTTGAAGTCTTCCTCGGACTTCCAGCCGATGCCGCGCAGCTGCATGGCGTCGCTGCGTCCGGCGTAGATGCCCTCGGGCAGGCCCACGGCGCGGCTGGTGGCCACGTGGCCGCCGTTCAGGCCGAATGAAGCGTAGGGACCGCCGCAGATGGAGTACTTGAAGTCGTAGTCGCCGTCATAGGTGCCATCCTCGATTTCGGGGGTGACGCCCTTAACGGTGGCAAGGCCGTCGGGACGCAGGTTCTCATAATCGATATACCAGTAAGCGCCCTGCAGGATGCCCATGGTGTTGTTACCCATGCGCGGGCCGTCCCAGATCATCATGAAGCCATAGTCGCTGTAGAAGAAGTCGGCAAGGCGGGCGATGATTTCGGGATAAGCGGTCTCAGCGCTGGAAGCAAAGCCACCCATATCCCAGCAGTTGTACTCGAGCCACTGCTGCTTGTCGTTCCACTCGCTGGTGAGGGGAGTGAAAGATACCCAGTGAGAATAGTCCTCATAGTCCGGCGTGACGGTGAAGGGCACGAAGGGATACACGCCCAGCTTGCCTTCGCTCATCTTCGCGTTCACGGCGGTGCCGTCGTCGGTAAAGAAGCTGTTGGCAATGATACCGTCCTCATAGAACTTGTGCATGATGGTCAGGTATTCCTTGAACAGCGGATCGCCGACCGGCAGCACGGCCTCGCCGTTGCGGACGGTGATCTTGGTGCCATAGTTGCTGCTCTGGCCGAGGAAGCCCATGGCGTTCAGGATGTAGTAGCCGGGGTTCATGCTGTCATTGGCGCCGCCCAGCGGGATGCAATCCGGATCGGCTTCCTTAAAGGCGTACAGCATGTCGATGAAATCGTTCAGGGTCTTCGGCGGCTCGGTCAGGCCGACCGCTTCCATGCGGTTGGTGTCGATGAAGATACGGTTGCTCTCGCCATAGGGAGAGAAGTAGCCACGGTTGGAGGGCAGGGTGTAGATCTTGCCGTCCGCAGCAGTGGCGTTCGCCTTGAAGATCGGGAACTCCTCAAACGCCAGGCACAGGTTGGGCATGAGCTCCTCGTTGATGTAGGGAGCGTAGTCCAGCAGCAGGCCTTCGCCGGCGCCGTAGTTCATGACTTCGGTGGTGGTCAGGCCGATGCAAAGCATGATGTCCGGCAGCTCGGCGGAGGCGAACATCAGGTTCTTGCGCTCGGACAGAGCGGAGTCAAGCACCTGTTCGATCTCGAAGGTGACGCCGGTCTTCGCTTCCAGCCAGTTCCAGAACCAGAGGTCATGGGGATCGGTCGGATGCGCGTCTTCCATGTGGGTGAATACGGTCAGGGTCAGGCTCTCGCCGTCCTCGACCAGCGGCCAGGAGTTGCAGTCCGTTGCCATATAATCGTAGTCCGGATTATACTGATACAGACCATCGCTGGCGTAGGTGAGCCCATCGGCCAGGGCAACGCCGCTCATCGCGAGCATCGCAAGGGCCAGAACCAGACAAAGCAGCTTCTTCATGGGGTTACCTCCTTTAATTATTTCCCGCCGGCTCATGGGCAGCCGGAGGAGCGTCTATCCAAACCACCTCAAGGGCGGCTCGAATCATGGTTGGAGCGGGCGTCAGCCCTTGAGAGAGCCGATCATGATGCCCTTCACGAAGTACTTCTGAACGAACGGATAGGCGATGAGCAGCGGTGCGGAGGAGATGAAGATCAGCGAGTATTTCATGCCCTCAGCCATGTACACCTGCCGCGCCAGCGTCAGCATGTACTCGATGTCGTCCTGCCCAAGGTTCTGCGTGTTGAGGTTGGCCAGCGCCGTCTGGTTCAGCAGCAGGATGCCGCGCAGGATGATCTGAAGGGGCTGCAGGTTATTGTCGCTGATATAGATGAGCGCGGTGAAGTAGTCGTTCCAGCGGCCCACGGCGTAGAACAGCGCCATGACGGCGATGATCGGTTTGGCAAGCGGCAGCGCCATCTGGAAAAACTGGCGGAAATCGCTGGCGCCGTCGATGGTGGCCGATTCATAGATGTCCTCGGGAATCGAGGTTTGGAAGAACACGCGGGAAACGATCATGTTATAGATGGAGAGACCGCCCAGGATGATCAGCGTATACGGCGTGTTGATCAGGTTCATGCTCTTGACCTGCATGTAGGTCGGGATCAGGCCGCCGCCGAAGTACATCGGAATGAGGAAATAGGTGGCAAACAGGCCGCGCCCGTGCAGCCGTTTCTTGCTCAGCACATAGGCTGTGGGCAGTGTGAGGATCAGGTTCCACAGCGTGCCCAGCGGCACGTTGATCAGGTTATTGCGGTAGCCAATCCAGATGCGGTTCTCCTTGAACACGTTCTCATAAGGCTCGAGGGTGGGGTTGATGGGCCAGAGGACGACCTTGCCATTCACCACGGCGTAGGGATCCGAAAACGATGCGATGACCGTGAAATACAGCGGATACAGGATGACGAACATCAGCACCACCATAAAGACGGTGTTGAACACATCGAACACCACGTCGGCCTTTGTCTGACGGATTTTCATCTTTTTTGTGTTTGCCATGATTTCCGCCTCCTCAGAACAGGCTGATCTCGCTGACGCGACGGGCAATCGCGTTCACGATGAGCAGCAGCGTGACGTTGACGATTGTGTTGAACAGGCCGATGGCTGCGGAGGCAGAGAACTGAGCATTGAGAAGACCCAGCTCGTAGACGTAAGTGGCAATGATATTTGAGGCGTCCAGATTCAGCTTGTTCTGCAGCAGGTAGACCTTTTCAAATCCGACGGACAGGATGCCGCCGCAGGACATGATCAGCGTAATGACGATCGTGGGCATGATCGCGGGAATGTTGACATGCAAGACAATCTGCAGGCGGTTTGCGCCGTCAATGCGCGCCGCCTCCACCAGTTCAGGCGATACGCCGGAAAGAGCCGCAATGTACAGTATCGAGCTCCAGCCGATGCCCTGCCACACGCCGCTCCAAACGTAAATGGGTGTGAACAGGTTTGCCTTTTCCAGGAAGGCCGTTCGCTCTCCGCCCAGGGCGGCCGCGATGTTGTTGAACAGGCCGCTGTCTTTGTTGCAGAACAGGGTGATCATGGAGCAGACGACGACGGTGGACAGGAAGTGCGGCGCGTAAGTGACCATCTGGACGGACTTCTTGAATTTTTGGTTGTCCAGCTCGTTGATCATCAGCGCCAGGATGATGGGCAGCGGGAACGTGGCCAGCGAATACAGGCTGATGCGCATGGTGTTCCAGATGAGCCGCCCGAACAGCGGGTTCTTGACGAATTTCTCGAAGTATTTGAGGCCCACCCACGGGCTGCCCCAGATGCCCTTTGAAGGCTTGAAATTCCGGAAGGCGATCTGCACGCCGTACATGGGCATGTAGTTAAACAGGAAGATATAGACCACAGCCGGCGCGATAAGCACATACAGCTGCCAGTCTGAGAGAATGCCGCGCAGTGTGCGCAGGAAGCGCTTTGACCTCGCGGGGCGGTTGACCACGCGGCCAGCCTCTGTCGGTGATGCGTAATTCATATAATCCCTCCGCTGAATCAATTTGCTGATGACCTTTCAACTGTACGGCGACTCAAAGCGCTAAGGTGGGAACGGCTCGACGGCCGGAAATTGGGAAAACGGTATTTTTCTCATGTGGAAAACTTCCCATTATTGTATTCCTAAACAGGCGAGCCTGCAATAAAACCGCATGTAGTGAAAGACAGAAAGAATAATTATCACATCCTTAACCACCAATAAATATTAGCATATCCCTGCCTGTGTTGTCAACAGTTTTTTTTTGTTTTAGGCAGAATGACGATGGATAATTTGAACATGTGGCGATTAAACATAAAAGAAAGAAAAACAGGAAACGTCATTTGTAACAGAAAGCA
Organism: Clostridiales bacterium Firm_10; assembly: GCA_001603025.1. GTDB lineage: Bacteria > Bacillota > Clostridia > Christensenellales > Aristaeellaceae > Firm-10. The sequence goes on from LVAP01000012.1 coordinate 41,306, forward strand.
TAAAAATGCGTGGCAATAAGGGTGGATTGCATCAGCCTGCTGCGATACAGACGTGGCGCCACAAATACTGAAAAGAGCACAGCTCCTGCTTCAATGAGCAGGAGCTGCACTGAGGTCGAGGTGACAGGATTTGAACCTGCGACCTTTTGGTCCCGAACCAAACGCGCTACCAAACTGCGCTACACCTCGTTAATGGAGCCAATGAAGGGACTCGAACCCTTGACCTGCGGTTTACGAAACCGCTGCTCTGCCAGCTGAGCTACATTGGCGTTGCCAACAATCACAGATTATAGCACCATTCCGGCATTTTGTCTAGAGGGAATTTTCAACTTTTCACTATCTTATCATTGCACCCGGCATCCGTACTGGCATGGCAGGCGCTGTCGGCGGATTCGGTGGGAGCGTGCTCGAAGGCCTGAGTGCTGTCCTGCTTGGAGAAGACAGTAATCGTTCGCAGAATGAGCTTGATATCTTCCAGAAGGCTGTAGCGCTCGATGTACATCAGATCCATCATCATCTTGTCCTTCGGTGATGTGTTATAGCGGCCGGCAATCTGTGCATAGCCGGTTAGACCCGCTTTGACGCGGAGACGATAGGAGAATTCCGGCATGATCCTGGTGTATTCGCGCACGTTGGAGAGCATTTCCGGGCGCGGTCCTACGACGCTCATGTCGCCCTTCAGGATGTTGATAAACTGCGGCAGCTCATCCAGGCGCCAACGTCTCAGAAACCGGCCGACGGGGGTGATGCGGCCATCGGAGTTGATGACGGAGGTCTCGCTGTCTGCTCCGACGCACATGGTGCGGAATTTATAGATGGTGAATATGCGGCCGTTCTGGGTGGCACGATCCTGACGGAACAGCGCCGGCCCACCGTCACACAGGCGGATAGCGACGGCGCAGCCCAGCATGAGCGGCGATAAGAGCACAAGGGCAGCGGCCGAAAACACAATATCGAGCGCTCGTTTGACTATTCGCTGTTCCAGCGTCAGCGACAGGCGGTCAATCGAAACAAACGGCGCGTCGTCCAGTATGTCCTGTGTGCCGCTCAGTCCGATGACGTCCTGCAGCACCATATCGTACTGAACGGGCTTGCGGATCTTGTAGCAATATTCGACGAGTCTTGCGCGCTCTTCGGACGGCAGATCATACAGGAAAACCTGATCAAACTGTGAAAGGCGCTCCAGCAGATCCGGCTGGTCGCAGCAAAGGGCCTCCTGCAGCATGTAGCGCTTGCGGTAGGGGGAGAGTTTATCGCTGAGTTCCTTTTCTTTCGCCAGACTGGATACGACGACACAGCATTTGCGCGGAGGCGTCATGCGGTAATAGAGAAATTTGGTTGAACGCGTGTAAAATACGACCCAGAAAAACTGGAGAACCAGGCAAAGGAGCAGGCACCCGATGTCCGCCCATTCCGGTACGAGCGTCGAACGGTTATTCTCATTGAAATTCATGATCATCAACTCGAAGAACGCGCCCGCATCGGTCAGCAGCACGGAGATGATGGCGGAAAAGATGATATGCCGGCTCTGCTCATGCTGGATGTCGAAGCCATGGTAGATGTTCATGAAGAGCAGAAACAGCACGGTAAACCCGAAACCCACGATGGCGGCCGTTCGTGAGATGTTGAGGATATACGGCGTGTTGAGGCCCATGGTGATGAAAAAGCTCAGCGCCACGAGCACAAACAGGCCGATTTTCATCAGCAGCAGGAGGAAGCTGCATTTGTTTTCCCGTGATATCTGCATGATTATCGCCTTTCCATCTTTTGTTTAAGCCGGGCGAGGGTTTTCTCCCTGAAGCCCAGGCAATGAAGCGCCGTCGCCATCAGGTAACGCGGCCGGACGAGCGTATAGAGCTCGGCGTCGTTCATTTTTAGGTCCCGCATGAAGCTTTGCGCCAACCGGCGTCCATGCGGTCTGTCCGCGTCATAAATGAGCAGAATGTTGAGATGCGTATGGATCAGCAATTGGCAGCGGCGCCGCACGTATCCGCGCATGTCTTCGGGTATTTCCGCTTCACGGCGGAAACGCAGGCATTCATCCAGCACGCGCCGGTGCTGGTCTGCTCTGCGGACGTAGTTCTGCGGCGCGACGGACTGCTCCGCGTTGCCGACGAGGTAATGATAGACGCCTAAATCCGCGAATTGAACGGAACGCACGCGGCTCGTCGTCTTGAGCACATATTCAAAATCGACGTAGAAGGTGTGCTCCAGCAGTCGTACATGCAGACTGCGCAGAAAAGCCAGACGCACGTTCATCGTATGCAGCATGTAGAATTCCGTCATTTCCCGGCCGCACCAGTGGGAAAAAGGGAGAACCTCGCCGAAAGGGACGCCATCAGGCAAGGGATAATAGCGCTCACGCCCGGTTTCCTTCTCGTTTTCAAATTTCTGGTCGATCACCAGGTCAGCCTGAGAGGTTTCCAGAATATCCAGCAACGCAGGCAGGTTTTTGGTTTCAAACCAATCGTCGCCGTCGAGAATGCGGAAGAACTTTCCCTGCGCGGCGTCTATTCCCGCGTTTATTGCCGAACCATGGCCGCCGTTCTCCTTGTCTATCAGGCGGAAAAGGGCGGGCATTCGTTCAACATAGCGCATGGCCGCAGCGCCCGTGCCGTCGGTGGAGCCGTCATTGACGATGAGCGCTTCAAGCCGCCCCTCAAGTCGCGGATCGCACAGGCTGGAGAGGCATTTATCCAGATAACCAGCCATGTTGTAACAGGGAATAACCACCGAGAGGATCATGCCGCGCCCGCCTTTCAGCCGTGATGCCAATGCCGCTTAATGACGACACCATAATAGCATACCTTCGCACAAAAAACAAGTATGGTGAATGCATGAGCCCGGATGCAGGAATAAAAATGGTAAAAAGATGCGCATTGGTGCACCGCCTGCAGGAATACGGCGTGCAGGCGGCGAATTTGAAAAACCTGACATTATAAAGAAGCATGAGGAATGGGGGACGTGGCATGTCGATCGAGCGAGCGAGAGCGCATCTCTCAAAGTGGAACGCCGAGAACCGCATCCGGGAATTTGAAGTATCGAGCGCGACGGTGGAGCTGGCAGCGCTGGCGCTGGGTGTTGATGAAGCGCGCATCGCAAAAACGCTCTCGTTCAAGGTTCATGACGAACCTGTTCTCATTGTGATGGCAGGCGATGCGCGGCTGGATAACGCCAAATTCAAGGCCCAGTTCGGCACAAAGGCGAAGATGCTCGCCGGGCCGGAAGTTGAGCCGCTGATCGGTCATGGGGTCGGCGGCGTGTGTCCTTTTGGCGTTAATCCCGGCGTTGCGGTGTACCTTGACCGGTCGCTCCAGCGTTTCGACACGGTTTTCCCGGCCGCCGGAACGGGCAACAGCGCTGTTGAATTGACGTGCGGTGAGCTTGAAACAATTTCCGGAGGCGCATGGATCGATGTCGGCAAGCTGCCCGAAAGATAATTGTTTACCAACACACAACTTGACATTTTGATAGGCGAGAGTATAATAATGCATAGTGATTGCAAAAATATACACTCGGAGGGGATATAAATGGATAAATCGAAGATCAAAAAAGTTGTGCTGGCGTATTCGGGCGGGCTGGATACTTCCATCATCATTCCCTGGCTGAAGGAAAACTACAATAACTGCGAGGTCATCGCCGTTTCGGGCGATGTCGGCCAGGGTACGGAGTTGGACGGTCTGGAAGAAAAAGCCATCAAAACCGGCGCGTCCAAGCTGTATATTGAGGATCTGAAAAAGGAATTCGTGGAGGACTATATCTTCCCGACGATGCAGGCCGGGGCGATCTACGAAGGCGAATACCTGCTTGGAACTTCGTTCGCCCGTCCGGTCATCGCGAAGCGCATCGTCGAAATCGCACTCAAGGAAGGGGCGGACGCCATCTGCCACGGCTGCACCGGCAAAGGAAACGATCAGGTTCGGTTTGAGCTGGCCATCAAGGCCTTCGCGCCGCACATGGCGATCATTGCGCCGTGGCGTGAGTGGAGCATCAAATCCCGCGAGGAGGAAATCGACTACGCTGAGGCGCACAACATTCCCCTGCGCATCAACCGCGAGACCAACTATTCCAAAGATAAGAATCTCTGGCACCTGAGCCATGAGGGCCTGGACCTTGAGGATCCCGCCAACGAGCCGCAGTATTCCAAGCCCGGTTTCCTTGAAATGTGCGTTTCGCCCGAACAGGCGCCCGATGAACCCACCTATTTGACCATATCCTTTGAAAAGGGTATTCCGGTCGCCATCGACGGCGAGAAAATGGGTTCAGTTGAGATCGTGGAGAAGCTGAACGAGCTGGGTGGGAAGAACGGCATCGGCCTCATCGATCTGGTGGAAAACAGGCTGGTCGGCATGAAGAGCCGCGGCGTTTATGAGACCCCCGGCGGAACGATTCTCTATCATGCGCACAAGGTGCTGGAGACGCTCTGCCTTGACCGTGATACGCAGCATTATAAGGAACTCGTGGCCAACCGCTTTGCAGAGCTGGTTTACTTCGGTCAGTGGTACAGCCCCCTGCGCGAGGCATTGAGCGCCTTTGTGACCGAAACGCAGAAAACCGTAACCGGGACCGTTAAGCTGAAGCTGTACAAGGGCAATATCATCAACGCCGGCACGGTTTCAGAATACTCGCTGTATGATCCGGATATAGCCACCTTTGACGAGGATCATGTGTACGACCAGGCCGATGCCAACGGCTTCATCAACCTGTTTGGTCTGCCCACCAGAGTGCGCGCCATGATGAAGGCAAAGAAGGGCTGATTCGACACAAGGCCATATGGCTCGCCGGAGGCTTACCTTCGGCGAGCTTCGTTGATATGAGGGGAGAAAACAAACATGGACAAGATGTGGGCGGGACGTTTTCAGAAGGACCTGGACAGCCAGGCCGACGATTTCAACTCCTCCATCCGCTTCGACAGGCGCATGTACCGGCAGGACATCCGGGGCTCAATGGCCCACGCATCCATGCTTGGCGCACAAGGCATCATTCCGCAGGATGATGCGGCGCTTATTATTGACACGCTTGAAGACATCCTGAAGGATCTTGACAGCGGCGCGTTGGCCTTTGACATGGCCGCGGAAGATATCCACATGTTCGTGGAGGCTGAACTGACGAAGCGCATCGGCGACGTCGGAAAGCGCCTGCACACCGCGCGCAGCCGGAACGACCAGGTGGCGCTGGATATCCGGCTGTATCTCCGCGACGAGACAAACGGCATCATCGCACAGCTTCGCGGCCTTCTTTCCGTGCTGGCGGATCAGGCAGAGGCGCACAAAGCTGCGATCATGCCGGGCTATACGCACCTGCAGCGCGCGCAGCCCATCACGTTCGGACATCACCTGATGGCCTATGCCATGATGTTCACGCGGGATATCGGCCGCATGAGTGACGCGATGAGGCGCATGAACGAATCTCCGCTTGGCTGCTGCGCGTTGGCCGGCACGACCTATGATACCGACCGCATGGCCGTCGCACAGGCGCTGGGTTTTGACGGCATCGCGCGCAACAGCTTGGACGGCGTGGCAGACCGGGATTTCGGCGTGGAGCTGCTGGCAGCTTACGCGCTCACCATGACGCACCTGTCGCGCTTTTCGGAGGAGATCGTGTTGTGGACGTCGTGGGAATTCCGGTTTGTCGAGCTGGATGACGCCTATTCCACCGGTTCTTCCATCATGCCCCAAAAGAAAAACCCGGACATGGCTGAGCTTGTGCGCGGAAAGACGGGCCGCGTGTATGGTGATTTGATGACGCTTCTGACGGTTCTGAAGGGGCTGCCGCTGGCGTATAACAAGGACATGCAGGAGGACAAGGAAGCGCTGTTCGACGCCATCGACACGCTGAAGATGTGTCTGACCGTGTTTGCGCCAATGATCGCCACCATGAACGTGCGCGAGGACAACATGCGCCGCGCGGCTTCAAGCGGATTCATCAACGCCACGGATTGCGCGGACTATCTGGTAAAAAAGGGCATGCCATTCCGCAGCGCCTACAAGATCACAGGTCAGCTGGTGGCGGAATGCATAGAGAAGAAGACCACGCTGGAGGAACTGCCCCTCGAAGCCTACCGCGCGCATTCCGAATTGTTCGGCGAAGACCTTTACGACGACATCCGCCTGGAGACGTGCGTGGCCAGGCGCATTTCCGCGGGCGGCACGTGCGTGGAATCCGTTGAGCGGCAGATCGCCTTCATACGGGATTACATTGAGAACAACTGAGCAAATAAAAAACAAGGAGAGGTGCAAAACCTCCCCTTGCTTTTATTTTTATATTCAGTACATCAATGCCCGCCCTGGCGCCTCAGTTTGAAATCGCTGTCCTTCAGACCGTCCGCCGCGAGCATGTTCTCCATGACTTCAATATCGGAAGAGATATCCATGGCCTGGGAGGAGAACAGCTGATCCAGCTGCTTCTCAAAGCTCTTGATGAGCGTGTCCATGATCTGGCTGATCTGCTCCTTGGAAGCCGTGATATTCTCGCCTTCGATACCCTGTTCCTCCAACATGGCGTAGGAATCGAGCAGCTTGAGGGTGGTGGGCAGGTAGTAATTCATGAACTTGCGGATTTCCCCGATGCGTTCGGGCTTCTTGCGCACGATGCCGAAAATACGCGCTGTGATGGCCTCGATCTGGTCTATTTTGGCGGAAATCTGCTTGTCGGAAATGCGGTCATTCAGCTCCCGGATCTGACTCAGATAGCGGCCGAACTGGTCCTCCTGGACAGGCGCCTTTGCCTGCGCCTTTTCGGGTTCGGGCTTTTCAGCGGCCTGCGGGCGTCGGACAGGAGACTCGCGGCGCGTCGGTTCAGACGATTCTTTGCTGAATTCCTTCTTCATCTCGTCGCGCACGGTGTGGAAAATATCGGAAGCGGTTTTGACGAAATCCTCCACATTAATATGGATGTCGGCGCCCCTTTTAGCGGCCTGCCCAGAAGCGGTATGGCTCCAGTTCACGTCGTCCACGCCATCCAGCACGATGCAGCGGCGACTATGGTCGATGTAGGTGTCGAGACCGAAGTATCCCATATCGATCATGGTCTGCAGGTCTTTCTCCACGGTCTCAAGGCGCTCATTGCTGCGGGCGGCGATTTCGCTCAGCGCGATGGGGGATTTGCCTCCGATCACAGCCAGGTAGCGGCGATAGCGTTCCTCACGCCGCTTGTCGCTCTGGCCGAATACAGCCAGCCCCAGGCCTGCCAGCAAGGTCAGACCAGCCCAGCCGTAAAAGCCAAGGAAGGAATAGAACAGCGAGGCGACAATGGCCGTAAGGCCCATATTGCGCATCTGCCGGTTCCGGTTTTTGCCGCGTCCGTATTTGCGGAAACGATTGACCAGCATCAGAATGCCCACAGGTGGAATAATTACCAGCATAACGAGACCGCCGATCATGCCCTTGTCGAACTCAAAGTCAAAATCTCTGCTCACGGTGCGCTTTCATCCTTTTCTTAAACTCATTAAAAAGAGTATACCATGTTTTTGACTCATTGTGAAGGGCTTTTGGGTTACTGCAAGGAATTCATAAGCAAAATCTAATCTTCACCGAAACAGAGAACCGCCCGCCTTCGCAATGTAAGGCGGGCGGGCTGGATTCATGCGCTCAGTTCTGGCCGATGACAGCCTTGATGCGGCGCACGCCGGCAGAGGAGGCTTCTTCCTTCACGATTCTGAAGGACTTGAGGTCGCCGGTATTGGAGGCGTGCGGGCCGCCGCAAATCTCCTTGGAGAACGGGCCCATGGTGTAAACCTTGACGCGCTCGCCGTATTTGCTTTCGAACAAGCCCGTGGCGCCCTGTGCCTTGGCTTCGGCCACGGTCATTTCCTCGCAGACCACGGGAACGGCCGCCTTGATGTACTCGTTGACCAGCGCCTCGGTCTGCTTCTTTTCGTCATCGGTCATCTTGCGAGGGAAACTGAAGTCGAAGCGCAGGCGCTCGGCGGTGATGTTGGAGCCCTTCTGGTTGACCTCCGGCCCCAGCACCTTTCGAAGCGCCGCCTGAAGCAGGTGGGTGGCGGTATGCAGTTTGGCGGTTTCCTCGGTATGATCGGCCAGACCACCCTTGAAGCGCTGCTCGGCACCCGCGTGAGACTTCTCCTGATGTGCCTTGTAACGCTCTGTGAAGCCATCTTCGTCAACGGTGAGGCCGTTTTCCTTGGCCAGTTCCATCGTCAGCTCGACAGGATAGCCGAAGGTGTCGTACAGCTTGAAGGCGGTGCGGCCGTCGATGACGGTCATGGACTTCAGGAAAGCATCGATCTGACCGACAAGGTTCGCAGGCACATTTCCACTCTCCTGGGCCGCCTTGAGGGTATCCAGCATGGCGGCCATCTCGGGTGTAGGACGAAGCGTGCTGATGGCGCCCTTCAGGGGCTCGGCAGTGTCGGCATTTTCGGAAACCGCAGCCTTAAGGGCATTCATGGCGGAAGTAACGCGACTGAGGTTTGCCAGCACCTTATCGAACTCGCGCATGCCCTGCTTGAGGGTACGCTGGAAGCGCTCCTCCTCCAGCTTGAGCTGTTCAAGGATGAAGTCCTCATGGCGCTTGAGTTCGGGATAGACGTTCTCATACTGCTTGATGATGACCTTGGCTACTTCGCAGGTGAACCCTTCGGGCATGCCCAGTTTCATGCCATGCCGTACGGCGCGGCGGATCAGGCGGCGCAGCACATACCCCTGGTCCACGTTGGAGGGGGTGACGCCGCGATCATCGCCGATGATGATGGTGGCGGTGCGCAGATGGTCGGCGATGATGCGGAAGGAGGCGGTGTTTTCGTCGTCAGGCCGGTATTCCCTGCCGGAAAGCTCGGCGATCTTGCCGATGATGCTGCTGAACAGGTCGGTCTCATAGACGGACCTGGCGCCTGTCAGCACGCCGATTGTGCGCTCCAGGCCCATGCCGGTGTCGACGTTCTTCTGAACCAGTGGGATGTAACTGCCATCAGCCTGCTTGTTATATTGCATGAATACATCGTTCCAGATTTCCAGATACCGACCGCAGTCGCAGGCGGGAGAGCAGTCCGGTCCGCAGGGCGCCTTGTCGGTGATGATGAACATTTCGGTATCCGGTCCGCAGGGGCCGGTGGTGCCGGCGGGGCCCCACCAGTTGTTTTTGCGCGGCAGATAAAAGATATGGTCGTCTTTCACGCCGCAGCTGCGCCACAGGTCAGCGGCCTCTTCGTCACGCGGCACGGTATCGTCGCCTGCAAACACGCTGAAGGCAAGCTTGTCCTTGTCGATGCCGAGCCATTCAGGGCTGGTGAGGAACTCCCAGCTCCAATTGATGGCTTCCTTCTTGAAGTAATCGCCCAGCGACCAATTGCCCAGCATTTCAAAGAAGGTGCAGTGGCTGGCGTCGCCCACTTCGTCGATATCGCCGGTGCGGATGCACTTCTGCACGTCGGTCAGGCGGGTGCCCATGGGGTGCTTCTCGCCGAGAAGGTAGGGTACCAGCGGGTGCATGCCAGCGGTGGTGAACAGCACGGTCGGGTCATTCTCCGGGATAACGGAAGCGGAGGGGATGACGGCGTGGCCGTGCTGCTGATAGAACTTCAGAAACAGGGATCGCAGTTCTGAGGAATGCTTGATGTTGGAATTCATGGAGTTTCTCCATCCTTTCATGGTATTCTATCTGGCACATAAAAAGCGCCTTTCCCCAACAAGGACGAAAAGGCGCATTCGCGGTACCACCTTGATTGATCCGGCAAACCGGATCCTCTTGAACACGATAACGGCGTGAACCGCCCCGCCATTGGCCTGCGGGGAGCTGATGGAGTGGCGTTCGCGAGGATCTGCCCCGGCTTGCACCGGCCGCCGGGTCTCTGATGCAGGTTTCCGCGCTACTGGATTCCGTCATGGCTTCATATCGAATCATATTATACCGCGTGGAACCGGGTTCGTCAAATTAAGATTGATGGTGAAATGCCGGCACGCCGGGCACGTCCATCAGCGGATGATTTTCAGATTCCCGATGTAAGGCAGACGCATGGGCTTTTTCTGATATGTCTGCCAAGCCAGATAGAGCGCGGCCAGGATGATCGCTGCCTGCGCCAGCCAGCCGATGAGGGCGATGGCCCAGCCGATGAGCGGGATCCAGCCTGTAAGCACCTTCAGCACAGCAAAGACCAGCCGAATGGCGATGAAAGCAAGCGCCAGAATCAATCCCTGATTGGCGCAGAAGCGGCCTAACGGCGATTTCGGGCAGGCGAATAGTGGAACGGGGAAGCAGATGCAGCCCAGCGCGGCGGGGACAGCGTTTTTCCTGAGATCATCGGTGTCAAAGTGAATGTATGTCATTGATCGCGCCTCCATTCATTTCAACGGCTTTTTATCTTCGTACAGTATACCACGGCATCCGCCTTTTTTCACGAAAGTCTGCTTACAGAATTCTTAAAAGTTGATGAGGATGCAAAGGGACTGACTTGCATTTTTCAATAATTTGCGCTACAATTATCACATACTGAAAAAGGAGGCGTGTTTCATGAAAAAGTATATTGCGGAGTTTCTTGGCACTGCCGCGCTTGTGATCCTCGGCTGCGGCACTGCCATGCTCGTAGGCTGCGATGCGGCTGCGGGCGGCGGATACATTCTCACTGCGCTGGCCTTTGGCCTGACGATCGTCGCCATGGCATATTCGATCGGCAACATTTCTGGCTGTCACATCAACCCGGCTGTTTCCCTGGGGGTTTATCTGACAGGCGGAATGGACCTGAGCGAGTTCATCGGGTATGTCGTTTCCCAGTGCGCAGGCGCATTGGCCGGCTCCATTGTTTTGGCGCTTATTTTCGGAATCGGCGGCGTGAAGGACATGACGGGCGGCTTCGGCGCCAACGGTCTCGCTGGCGTGAACGGCAATGTGATTGCCGGGCTGCTGGTTGAAATCGTGCTTACATTTATCTTTGTGACGGCTATCCTGGGCGTCACCAGCAAAAAGGCCGGGCATGGCTCATTTGGCGGACTGGTCATAGGTTTCACGCTGACGCTGGTGCATATCCTTGGTATCGGGCTTACTGGCACATCCGTCAATCCCGCGCGCAGCATTGGCCCGGCTATCGTTGCGCTGTTTGCCGGAAATGCACATCCGCTCGCCATGCTGTGGGTTTTCATCGTCGGCCCCATGATCGGCGCGTTTGCTGCAGCGAAAACCTATAAGTACCTGGAAAAATAAAGCCGATGAAAAACGTGCGCCGGGCCGTACTGGTCCGGCTTTTTTCTGCTTAAGCGGCACAAATTGCCTTCCTGTCGTTACAGTGTCGTGCTTGATTTTTAGCATTACTGATTGTATAATACAAATCGTATATGTGAAAGACTGCGTTCCGCGCGTATAAATCAAGCGGCGCGGATGCGATGGTTTCCGGGAGGACAATCACTTTGGATAAATCAGAGCAAAAGAACGTAACACTGCCCCTGCTGCCCCTGCGCGGGCTGACTGCCTTTCCCAACACGACGATCTACATCGACGTGGGCAGGGAGCGCTCGCTGGCCGCGCTGGAGAGCGCCATGGACGGCGACAGGCGCCTTCTGCTGGTGGCCCAGCGCAACATCAACTGTGATCAGCCGGAACAGGCTGATCTCTACACGGTTGGCACAGTGGCGCGTGTGCGCCACGTGATGCCGGTCAGCGAGGAAGTCGTGCGGCTGGTGTGCGAGGGCGAATCCCGCGCGCTGCTGTTGGCACTGGAAGAAAAAGCGCATCACGCCGAGGCCGCCTACATTGCGATGACAAGCGACCTGATGGGTGATCCCATCGAAACAACGGGTTATGCCGAAAGAGCCAAGACGCTGTTCGGCGCGCTTTCCCGTGAGCGTGGGCGCGTGCCGGGTGAGCTCGTGCAGATCGTCGAGAGCGAGACCAGCGCGGACGTATTGGCCGATCTCATTGCCGCGAACGCGCTGCGCAAGGTAGAGGATAAGCAGAAGCTGCTTGAATGCCGAAATGTGCTCATGCGGCTGCAGTTGCTGTGCGGCATGCTGCGTGAAGAAATCGAGCTTTCGCGCATTGAGCACGAGATTGAAGAGAAGGTCAAGGAGCGCATCGAAGAGCATCAGCGCGATTATTACCTGCATGAACAGCTCAAGGTCGTTCAGGAGGAACTCGGGGATGACGAAGAGCAGGAAATCGTGAAGATGCGCGAAAAACTCGACGCTTCCAAGATGAACGACGAAGCGCGCGAGAAGGTGAAGCGCGAAATCGATCGGCTTGACGGAATGGCCCGGGGCACGCCCGAAGCCACCGTTTGCGAGAACTACATAGACTGGATGCTGAACATGCCCTGGGGCATTGAAACCGGCGCGAAGATCGACATGGTTCGTGCCCGCAAAGTGCTCGAGGCTGATCACTATGGACTGGAGAAAGTCAAGGAACGTATCCTGGAATATCTCGCGGTCTGCAGCGTGCGGGGCGATATGAAGAGTCCTATCCTGTGCCTGATCGGCCCGCCGGGTGTGGGCAAAACCTCCATCGCTTCTTCTGTGGCGCGCGCGCTTAAGCGAAAATTCGTGCGCGTGTCGCTGGGCGGCCTGCATGATGAGGCGGAGATCCGCGGCCATCGGCGCACTTACATCGGTTCGCAGCCGGGCCGTATCGTGGCCAATCTGCGCCATTGCGGCGTGATGGATCCGGTATTCCTGTTTGATGAAATCGACAAGATGGCCAGTGATTTCCGGGGGGATCCTGCATCGGCCATGCTTGAAGCGCTCGATCCCGCGCAGAATGCAACCTTTACGGATCATTATCTTGACGCGCCCTTCGATCTGTCCCGCGTGCTGTTCATCACGACGGCCAACAGCGCGGAAGATATCCCTGAGCCCCTGCTGGACCGCATGGAGCTTATTGAAGTGCCCAGCTACACGCTGGAGGAAAAGGTACAGATAGCCAAGCGTCACCTGCTTCCGAGGCAGCTCAAGGAGCATGGCCTCACCAGAACGCAGATCAGGATCACTGACAAGGCGCTGACCGAGCTGATTTCCGGATACACGCGCGAGGCAGGCGTCCGGACGCTGGAACGTGAGATCGGTCATGTGTGCCGCAAGGCCGTCCTTGAAATGATCGACGCGGGCCAGACCAAGGAGGACTTCAAGGTGTCCATCCATCCGGACATGCTGGAGCGTTATCTGGGCATTCGCCGCTTCCTGCCGGACGAAGTAGGTAAAAAGCCTGAAACCGGCGTTGTCAACGGCCTGGCATGGACGCAGGTGGGCGGCACCACTATGCCCATCGAAGTGGCCGTAATGCCCGGCCAGGGCGTCATCGAGATGACGGGCCGGCTGGGCGATGTCATGAAAGAATCCGCGCGCACGGCGTTGAGTTACATCCGCTCACGGTCGCATGAACTGGGCCTGGATGATGAATTCCACAAAAAGAACGACATTCACATCCATGTACCGGAAGGCGCGGTGCCCAAGGATGGCCCTTCCGCCGGCGTGGCGCTGACCTGCGCCATGGTGTCAGCACTGACCGGTATCCCGGCCCGGCAGGATGCCGCGATGACAGGTGAAATCACACTGCGCGGCCATGTGCTGCCCATCGGCGGCGTGAAGGAAAAGCTGCTCGCGGCTTATCGGCTGGGCATCACGACGCTGCTGCTGCCCAGTGGCAATGAAAAGGACCTGACAGAGATTCCGAAGGATGTGCGGGAGCATCTCGATATCCACCTGCTCAAGCAGGTGGACGAGGCTTTGAACCTGCTGCTGATCCGATAGAACGACACGGCCGGACCCACCCGGATGAAGCAAAAACCGAGCGGCCGGCCTGCATATTTTATTGCCTTGGAGGACGATATGATCATCAGACGAGCGCAGTTCATCACCTCGCTGGACGCCCTTGGAAACTATCCGGGGCGCGGTTTGCCCGAGGTCGCTATGGTAGGCAAGAGCAATGTGGGCAAATCTTCGATGATCAATAAGCTCACGAACAGCGGAAAGCTGGCCAGGACCTCATCAGAACCCGGGAAGACGAGGCTCATCAATCTGTTCGATCTGAATGGAGAGATCATCCTGGTCGACCTGCCGGGCTATGGTTTCGCAAAGGTGTCCCGTGAAGAAAGGCGGCGCTGGGCCGGCATGATCGAGGGGTATCTGTCCCGCAGTGAAACGCTCAGGCTCGTGCTCATGTTGGTTGACATGCGCCACAAACCCACCGAAGACGATGTGACGATGGTGGAGTACCTGCGCCATTATGGTATTCCCTTCCATGTGATCGCCACCAAGGCAGATAAGCTTTCCCGCGCAGAGGGGAGCCGCAGCATTCCGGTCATCTGCCGCACGCTGGGTGTCCAGCCCTGGCAGATCATTCCCTTTTCCTCGCAGGATGGCCGCGGGCGAGACCGCGTTCTGGAGCTTTTTGACGAGCTCCTGCCGCCGCCGGAGATTGTGGAAGGCGAGAATGGCTAAAGGGCGCCGTAAACCCAATGGACATTTCACTGCAGAGGATGATGAGTTTTGCAGCATAGCGACAATGCCTTCGCCACGATGCTCCTGATGAGCCAGCTGTCCGCAGACAGGGAGGAAATCGTCAGGCCGCTCAGCGCGGCAGAGTTTTACGCCCTGCGCGAACGCGCCGCGGAATGCGGCATGAAGAACCTGGGCGAGCTGATCGACATGGACCTGAGCGCTGTGCGCATGGCGCTGAAGCTGGAAGAGAACGAAGCGTATCGGGTGTGCGTGCTGATGAACCGCGTAATGCCGCTTTCCTATGCGCTGGAGCGCTTTGCAGAAGCCGGCATAGACTTCGTGACGCTGGAGGAGGAAAACTATCCGGCGCGTTTGTCCGAGCGTCTGGGCAGGAAAGCGCCGCCCATGGTTTATGCATGCGGTGATCTCTCTTTGGCAGCTGAAACTTCCATTACTTTGGCGGCGAGTTCTTGCTCCCGGCCGGATACGATCGGCTGTGCTCGCGAATTGGCAGCCATGGCCTGCGAAGCCGGCGTCACCATGATTACGGGAGGCGAGAGTGGCTTTGGACGGCTGATCGAGCGTGAAGCGCTGCAGGGTAATGGCCGTATGGTCACGTTCCTCGCGGAATCGCTGTGCGAACGGATCTGTCAGAGTGGACTGAGCGAAATGATCGCCACTGGCAGGGCGGTGGCAATGTCCATTATTCATCCGGAAGCGAAATACACCGTTTCGCATGCGCTGGACCGCAACAAATGCCTCTATGCGTTGGGTAACGCTGCGTTTGTAATCACCTGCGAGAAGGGCAGGGGAACGACGTGGGAGGGGGCCAGCTCCGCGCTCCGCAACGGCTATACAGACCGGATCTACGTGTGGGAGAATGAGGACATACCCGGAAACATGGAATTGATCGCGCGAGGCGCCACGCCGTTTCGCAGCCCCCAGGACATTCGATTCCGCGAATTGAAGGCGGCCTGGGAAAAACCGGCCTATGAGCAGCTGAGCCTGTTCTGACGGGATGGCGCGTTTTATGCCTGGGCTGGACGGCACCGTTTCACCATGAGCCGCGCCGCCAAAGAGAAATCGGCAGGATATATGAATTCACTGCCGCAGCCATAACCGACAGAGTCGTAAACCGACCGGATTCCCGAACGCTTTTCGGCATGTGGGGAGACCTGGCAAAGAATGCCGATACAGGTCTATTGTGTTTTGATTTGGAATATGATATAATAAATACAGATGGTGATGCAATTGAACGGAGGTGCTTGTTTTGCTTGACTTTATAACTGATAATGCTCTTGTGCTGGTGCTTTCGCTTGCCGTACTGGTTATCCTTCTGATCGTGATCATGATAGCCATTAACGTAAAGCGCAGCAACAAATGGCGCGAAAAGGAATTTGAGAACAACAGGGATACGGAAATGCTCAAGGTGCGCATCGGCGAATTGGAAAAGGAAGCGGCCGAGCTGCACGAACATGAGACTCAGCTGCTGGCGGAGAGGGATAATATCCTCATGGCGGCGCATGAGAAAGCAGACGACATTCTTGAGCAGACGATGGAACGCGTGCAGAAATCCGAGGCGCAGATTCGCCAGAATCGCATCATTGCATCATGTACCATCACAGACGCGCGCCGCAGGATTTCAGACCTGATGATAGAAGTTTCAAAGCGACTTGTTATCGAAGATGGCGCCGTGCTGGATGCCGAGGAAATCACGCCCGAGGCTGTTCAGGCAGCAGAGGCTGAGGAAAAAATCGCCGCGAACAGCTTTGAACGCATTCTCGAAACTGGTGAGAATGCCGGCGCTGAAGAATCTGAGCAGGAAGAAGCGGATTCCGAACAGGCTGCCGAGGAAGAAACTGTCGTCGTTTCGGAGGATGAAGAGGATGATTCCGAGACCGAGCGGGAAGATGTGTAGAGTGTAAAATTGGTCTGGCTATATTGACAAAAAACTGACAATGCTGTAAGATATACAGCGTTGTCGGTTGTGGAGCGGTATCGAAGCGGTCATAACGGCCCTGACTCGAAATCAGGTGAGGTGAAAGCCTCCGTGGGTTCGAATCCCACCCGCTCCGCTCGATTGAAAAGCCGCGTTTCGCGGCTTTTTCTTTTGTTGCAAATCAGGCGGCGTATCGCGCCCGATGAATGGAGGGATTTGTCATGAGAGAATCGCTGAAAGCGCTCTGTGACAGCTTTATTGCCAACCGCGACGTCGTAAAGGAAGCTTTCAGGATGGAAAGCAGCCATATTTACGCCGTATGCGCCAACATTTTCTGCGCGCGCGGCATTCCGGCGGATGCGGCAAAGCTGACAGAAAGCAAGGCACTCATCAGGCAGAAGACGGGCATTTTCTCTTCGTTCCGTGGCATCGTGCGCCCGCCCATCGCGTGCCTGCTCGCGGTGCAGGATCATCCATCTTCTGTTCTGGAACAGACTCTGAATTGCTACGATCTTCTCAAGAAGCGCTTCTGGGGGTCGGAATACCTGGCGCTGCTCGCTTTCCTGTTGGCGGATATGACGAAGCCGGGGAAGGAAGCCGAAATAATCGCTCGCGGTCGTATCATTTACGAGCGCATGAAAGCTGAGCATCCGTTCCTGACCTCGACAGAGGACAGCATTTTTGCCGTTCTGATGGCTTTTTCACCGCATTCTGATGATGAATTGATTGCGGATATGGAGACCTGCTACCAGCTGCTCAGGCAAAGGTTTCCAAGCGGCAATGCCCTGCAGGCTGTGTCGCATGTGCTGGCTCTTTCGGAAGGCATGCCGGAAGAAAAAACGCGTCGCCTTGTCGACCTGTACGACGCCATTTTGGCGGCAGGCGGCAAATATGGCAAGCGCAACGAGCTGGCCACGCTTGCCGCCGTGTCCATCCTGAGAACGGATGTATCATTGCTCGCGGCCGATATGATGGAAGTTGACGCCTTCCTGTCGTCCCAGAAAGGCTATGGAATTCTCGGCATGGATAAGCGTTCTCGCATGATGCATGCGGCGATGATCGTGTCGGATGAATACATGCCGCACACCACAGTGGAAACCGCGGCGATTGCAAGCACCATTTCTATTATTGCAGCCCAGCAGGCTGCCATGTGCGCTGCCATCGCGGCAAGCGCTGCCGCCTCTACTGCTGCAAACGCATCGAATTGAAATGGCGGAGAAAAAACGTCTTGCCGGATATTGACGAGGCAGGGGAAATATGCTAATATAGTTTTGTTATCGCAAAGCACGGGAGCGCCTTGCCGCATGCCGGTGTGTCGGAATGGCAGACGATGCAGACTCAAAATCTGTTGCTCGAGAGGGCGTGTGGGTTCGAGTCCCACCACCGGCACTATCCCTTGGACGATAGCCGCAACCGACGGTGTCGTCCTTTTTTTAAACTGAGAATAATAAGGGGGTATTTGGGATGCTCGAAATCGGCACGAAGGCTCCTTCGTTCAGCCTGGCTGACCAAAACGGCGTGCTCCATTCTCTGGAGGAATACGCGGGGAAAAAGGTCGTTCTCTATTTCTATCCCAAGGACAACACGGCCGGTTGCACGGCGCAGGCCTGCGGTTTTGCGCAGCTTTATCCACAGTTTATGGAAAAGGGGGCCGTTGTGCTCGGCGTGAGCAAGGACAGTGTTTCCTCGCATAAGAAATTTGAAGAAAAGTATGGCCTGCCGTTCACGCTGCTTTCGGATCCGGAGCTGGAGACGATCAAGGCCTACGGCGTATGGCAGGAAAAGAAGCTGTACGGCAAGGTTTCCATGGGCGTGGTGCGCACGACCTACCTCATCGACGAAAACGGGATCATTACGCGTGCATATGGCAAGGTAAAGGCTTCGGATAATCCCGGAGATATGCTCAGGGAGCTGGAAGGCTGACAAGGATCGCTGCCATGTTCAGACTGCCAGGACATAAAACGGCTCCGTGAAACTCATTCGAGGTTTCACAGAGCCGTTTTTTTATCACCTGAGCAGATAGGCGAGGGCGGCGTACAATCCAATAGACAACAGCAGCAGACCAAACGATACGCTCAGCGTGATGCGCCGCATGCTCATGCTCATTTCGTCCCAGCCGGCAGCAAACACGTAAACGAAGCTGGTCTTGATCGGATGCCTGCGCCGCACTGTTCTGTTCAGGATGGCCGCGATGCCGTCGAACAGCCGGCCCATGGCATAAGTGAAACGATTGCCGACCGGCACGGGAGCACGGCTCCGCTTCCGACGGAAGACTGTGCGCCACAGGCCCAGGACGATGGTATCCGCGCCGTCGTCAGCCAGGCGCGCCGCAAAGGTCGAAAAACCGCAGAAGGCTGCGCGCACAACGTCTGCCGCCCTGTCGAGCGTTGTGCATGCGCCGGCTGCGAGGCGGAAGGCTGCGGCAGCCAATCCATTCAGCGCATTTGCGGCCATGGAGATGCCGTCGAAGAGAAAGGGCAGCACCCTTGTGAGCAGGGGCCGATAGAAGAGTTCTTCCAAATCGAGCCATTCCGGCCAACAGTTGACATAAATCCTGCTGCCGTCAGGCTGTCGCTTCATCAGCAGCAGACGAACAACAAACGCATAAAGCAGTGCGCCGATCAACAGTGATTCCGCCGCGCCTGTGATATTGGCTGAGGAAAAATAGTTGAGCGTCTCGTTAGGGCCTTCACTGCGCATGAAGCCTTGCATGAGACGGGCTGTGCTCTGCAGAAGCCGGTTGGAGAAGATGCCCAGCACGGGCAGCAGGGCGGCGCTGAGGCCAAGGGCGAGCCCGGCAGGCAGCGGCAGGGGGGCTGCGGCGTCGAAACGCTTCTGCGTTTCGGCGTCGCTTTTCTCCCAGAAGATGGCCACATACAATTTGGTCATGTAGGCCGCCGTCATGCCGCCGGTGAACAGGAAGAGCATTTCCACGAGCTTATAGGGCAGCCACGAAGCGCCGCGTTCGCGGAGGATCTCCACATATTCGAGAATGGATTCGTGGATCAGCGATTTGCTCACAAATCCATTCCACAGCGGCATGCCGATGATACCCAGGTAACCCATCAGGAAAGCGAAATGAAGCAGGGGCTTTCCGCGTCCAAAGCCGCGGATCTCGTTGAGATTCAGCTTGTGCAGCCTCATGTAGACCGCGCCGGCTGCCATAAACAGCACCAGCTTGATGAGCGAATGATTGACCATGTGCAGCAGCGCGCCATGCGCGGCCAGGCCATCGTGATGCCCCAGCAAGGCGGCCATGCCGACGGCGAGCAGAATGAAGCCGACCTGTGACATGGAGGAGCAAGCCAGCGTGCGTTTGAGATCGATGGAGAACAGGGCCAGCAGCGCGCCTATGAACATGGTTACAACGCCCAAAAGCGCCAGGGCGTTGCCGCAAGCCGCGTCGTGAGGGAGGATGTTGGCCGAGACGGCCAGCACGCCGAAGAGGCCGGTTTTTGTGAGGATACCGGAGAGCAGCGCGCTTGCCGGGGCAGGCGCCACAGGATGCGCTTTGGGCAGCCATACATGCAGCGGGAATGCGCCGGCCTTTGCCGCGAACCCTGTCATGATGAGCGCGGCAATGACGCGGAGCGGGCGCTTATCCTGCGCTCGTGCGCAGGCTGCGAAAACCTCATCAAGCTCCAGCGTACCAATGCGGCTGTAGAGCATGAAAAGGCCCATCAGCGTCACCATTCCGCCGATGATCGCCACGGCCAGGTATGTTTCGGCAGCGCGCATGGCGGCCTTCTTTTCGTCGTGTGCCACCCAGGCATAGCTGGTCAAAGACATGATTTCAAAGAATATGAACGCTGTATAGAGGCTCGCAGCCAGGAATACGCCGCATGTCGCGCCCAATGTGAACAGGGTGAACAGGTAATAGCGGTTCCGGTTGCGATAATGGGATTCAAAATACGCCGGCGCGAAAAGTCCGCTGGACATAAACCACATCAGCGCAGCGATAAGCGCGTAGACGGCACGGAAACCATCCAACGTGAAATGCAGCCCGAGGCCGCAGAATCCATCCCAGAAGAATGAGGCAGTCCGACCATTCAACACACCAGCGAACAATCCCGCCGCCATCGCCAGTTCCATGGCGCACACGGTGAATACAGTGAGGTCGCGCGCTTTTTTGCTGAATCGTCCGACCGTATAGCCGGTCAGCGCGCCAATCATCGGGAAAAAGACCATGAGAGGCAGTATTGCATTTCCTCGCATATTCATTCCTCCCTCAATACAGTCCCGCGGCAACGATGGTGAAGAATCTCACCAGGGGTACGGAGCAGATGCCCATCACGACGATGGCGGCAGCGAGCAGAGCGAGCGGCAGTTTCATGCGCCAGCCCGGGTCGTAGTTCTGATTCGTGAGCGCCGCAGACGAGGCGTTGACGGGCATGAACAGCGCTGTCACCACCACGGTAAACATATAGACCGCCGTAAGTATGGCGGAGATGATCAGCGCGCCGATGCCGATGTATGCTTCGGTCTGCCCGGCTGCCGCGGCCGCCGTTGCGAGATTCCATTTGCTGATGAATCCCATCAGGGGCGGCACGCCGACCAGCGCCATGGAGGCGATGGTGAACACGCCGAAGGTGAACGGCATGATGCGGCCATATCCGCGCAGGTCCTGAACGTATTCCCGGCCGGTCTGCACCATTACGGCACCTGCGCAGAAGAACAGGGTGATCTTCATGGCGCCGTGAAACAGCATGTGAGTCAGCGCACCAACGAGTCCAGACGGCGTCATCAGCGTTGCGCCAAAGACGACATAACTGAGGTTACTCACCGTGGACCAGGCAAGACGCCGTTTGAGATGCTGTTCCTTCACGGCCATGGCCGAACCGTAAACCACGGTGAACATCGCCAGAGCCATCACCACAGCCTGGGCCCAGGTGCCGCGCAGGAAGTTCGTTCCGAAACTGTAGTATATGATGCGAATGATGGCGAACGCCCCTGCTTTGACGACCGCGACGGCATGCAAAAGCGCTGTGACGGGCGTGGGTGCGACGGAGACGGCTGGAAGCCAGCGATGCAGCGGGAATACGGCTGCCTTCGCGCTGAAACCGATGAAAGACATCACGAACACAGCCAGCAGCAGGTCTTTCTTGCCCGCGAAACCGGCCGTGTGCAGCACACCGCCATAAACGAACGCAGTCGAGGGATTGGTGCCGTACGAGAGCACGAAAATCATGCCGATAAACGCCAGGGCCGCTCCGCTGATGGAATAGTACAGATACATGCGGCCTGCGCGAATGGAAGCGGTGTCGCGCTTGTGCAGAACCAGCGGCAGTGTAACCAAGGTCAGCAGTTCGTAGAAGGCATACAGGGTAAACAGGTTGCCGCTCAGCGCAATGCCCGCCGTGACGCCGTAACTCATCAGGTAATAGGCGAAGAACGTGCTCTCGCGCTCTTCATGTTCCATGTATTCAAAGGCATACAGCGTCGCTAACGGCCACAGCACGGCAATCAGCCCGCCAAATACGCGGGACAGACCATCGACGTGGAAGACGATGGTAAGGTTTTCCGTGAGACGCTGGGCGTGCAGTATCATGCCTTGGCCATTGAAGACGAGCCAGAGCATCACTGCGGAATTTGCCAGGGTTGCCGCGCCGACGAATGCTGAACGGATCGTTCGTTTTTTGAACGGTCCCAGTCCGACGATCAGCCCCGCGGCGAGCGGCAAAAGAACGGGAACTAGCAGTATCATGGCCTTAACCTCTCCTTACACTGGCATCAGAAGAACGGCGAGGCGGTCCGCAAAGCCTGTCAGCGCACCTGGGAAGACGCCCAGCAGCAGGGCCGCGGCCGCGAGAGTGAGCAGCGGGACGAGCATGATCCAGGAAGGCTCTTTCTTTTCCAGCGTAGCATAATCGAAGTCGTGTCCGGGGAAGAAACCCTGAATGGTGATGGGCAGCAGGTAGCCGGCCGTCAAAATCGCGCTGACGAGCAGAACGCAGGGCACCACCCAGCTGAAGGCCGTTTCACCCAACTGCAATGCGCCGCCGGCCAGGAACCACTTGCTGACAAAGCCGCACGTGGGCGGAATGCCAATCAGGCCGGCGGATACGATGGTAAAGCACCAGATGACCACAGGCATCTGTTTGCCGATGCCTCGCAGCTCGTCGACGCGCGTTTTCCCGGTCTTGCAGATCACCGCGCCGGCGGACATGAACAGCGTGTTTTTGATGACTGAATGGCTTACGATATGCAGGAGCGCGCCGACAAAGCCCAGCGGATTGAGCGTTGCCAGGCCGGTCAGCACATATGAAACCTGACTGACCGTCGAATAGGCGAGGCGCTTTTTGAGCAGCGGCTCGCGGTAGGCCAGCATGGATCCCATGAACACAGTGATGAGGGCAAGTGTCAGCCAGGCAGTCTGGATCCAGGTACCGCGGATGAAATCCGCACCCGCCAGGTAGTAGACAACGCGGATCACGCCGAGCACGCCTGCCTTGGTAATCACGCCTGACAGCACTGCGCTGGCCGGAGCAGGGGCGACCGGATGCGCCGTGGGCAGCCAGCCATGCAGCGGGAACATGCCCGCCTTGACGCCAAAGCCCACAATCATGGCAAAAACGCCCCACTGCATGAGTTTTTCATGGCCCGCCATGGATTCGGCAGTCAGGACGCCGCCGGGCGTGAAGGCTATGGTGCTGCCATAGCGGAAGAAAAAGAAGATGCCCAGCAGCGCGAGCGAAGCGCCAAACACAGAATACAGCAGATACTTGATGCCCGCGGCGATGGCTTCTTTGCTCATTTCATGAAGGACGAGGGGCAACGTCATCAGCGTCATCAGCTCATAGAACATATACATGGTCACGAGGTTGCCGCTGAAGCTCAGGCCGATGAGCACGCCAAGGGAGATCATGTAGAACAGGTAGAAGCGCCCTTCGTTTTCTTCGTGCTGCATATACTCGAAAGAGTAAATGCCCACCAGGGCCCACATGCAGGAAATGAGCAGCGCAAAGAGCTTCGATATGCCATCCACGTGGAAGAAAACCGGCACTTTCTCTGTGATCTGCCACAGCACAAACTGTTCGGAACCGGTTGTTATGGCGAGGAACGTCAGCAGTGCATTGAGGATGAGCGCTGTGCCGACGAGCGCGTTTCGCGTTCCGCGCCGTTCGATCCTCCAGGCCGCGAAACCGGCCAGTACCGGCAGAATGACGGGGAACAGCAGAATCATATTATGCCACATGGGTAATTTCTCCTTCCTGAGCCATCAGGCAAACATTCTCAATCCCGCGCGAATCGCTTCGATGATAGGCTGGGAAAACACGCCAAGCGCCAGGTTCGCGGCGACCATGCAGAGCATGGACAGCGCGAACACGGGAGCGGCGCGGTGTTTCGGCGCATCCGCGCTGTCGTTGCGGTAAAGGGTGATGACCGTTTTGAGGAAATAAACGGTGTTCAGCAGGGTGCTGGCGGCCAGAACCAGCAGCACGATGACTGTGCGTGTCGGATTCAGCATCATGGCAGCCTTAGCAAAGTACACCTTTGATATGAAGCCGCCCAGGAAGGGGATGCCGACCATTGAAAAGGATCCTACGGTGAAGGCGACGCCGGCAAGCGGATTGCGGAAGCCGCTGCCGCGGAGGTCGCGGAAGTGCTTGCTCTCACCGGATACCTGAACCAGACCGCTCGTGGAGAGAAACAGCATCGATTTCGCGGCGCCATGGACGAAGATGTGGAACACAGCGGCCACCATGCCGGCTTCGCTGCCCATGCCGATGCCCATATAAATGTAACCGATCTGTGCGACCGATGAGAACGAAACCATGCGGCGGATGTCCTTCTCCCGGATGGCGCTGAGCGATCCCATGATGGTGCCCACCAGGCCGAACACAAACAGGACATCGTTGATGCGGATTTGATTGATGACATCCATCCCGATCACGCGGTAAAACAGCTTGATGAGCAGAAAGATGTAGCCTTTTGACACCAGGCTGGAGAGGGCGGCGGAGGATGTCGGCGTGGAGTAGCCATAAGCGTCCGGCAGCCAGGTGTGGAAAGGAAAGAGCGCGCTCTTGATGGCGAGCCCCAGACTCATCAGCGCCACGGTGACGGTAAGCACCCGTCCGTAGGCAGCATCCGAGGCGACCTGCGCTACTTTCTCATGGATGTTGCCCATCAGCAGGTGGCCTGTCAGGTCGTAGAGGAAGCACAAACCCAGCAGGAACAGGCCGCTGCCCATCAGGTTCATGATCATGTATCGCGTGGCGGCCACGAGCGTGCGGCCCTTCGAGCGCGCGACAATGAGCACGCAGGCGGTGAGCGTCATGATTTCAACAAAGACGTAGGCAGTGAACAGGTCGTTTGTATAAACCTGAGCCAGCAGCGCCGCCAGCAGCAGCTCAAATGTGATGAAATACAGATTGTGCTTATCCGCGAACACATGCTCGCCGATGCGGTCCAAGCCTCCAAGCAGCGAGAACAGCATGATCAGCGAGAGCCCCAGTGCCATGACAGCCTCGAGCAGCCCGACGCGAATCTCATTGCCCCAGGGCGCCGGGAAGTGGCCCATCGAGAAGGTGTAGGATCCGCCGAACGCCGACACGCGCGCAATGAGCAACACACTCATGGCGATGACGGCTGAGATGACCGTCAGGCAGGTTGCCTGAGCAGCGCGCCGCGACATGATCAAGGTGAAGGACGCGGAGGCGATGCACAGAAGAATGCAGAAGAACGGCAGGTTCTGCCAGAAGAATTCCAATCAGTACTCCTCCTTCCGCGAAAGTGCCGTAATTTCGTCGATATCAAGGGTATGATAGCGTCGGTAGAGACGCACCGTGAGCGCCAGCATCAGCGAAGTCACGCTGACGGAAACAACGATGCCCGTCAGCACCAAACCGCTGGGGATGGGATTGATGTAGGCTTCGACGCTGGTAACGCCATTGACAACGATAGGGGCCTTGCGCCCCTCTATGTAGCCCTTGGCAGCCAGGAAGAGATAGATGGCGCTGTCCATCATGTTGAAGCCGATGATCTTCTTGACCATGTTTTTTTGCAGCATCAGCGAAGTGAACCCAATGCCGAAAAGGATGATTGCCGCTGTTTCATACGGCGTGCCAAGCAGGTTTTCAAGCATATCTCAGAAATCTCCTTTCCGAAACAGCACGTAAAAGCTGTACATTGTCCACGCTACGACCGCGCCGACCGCGATGTTCAGCGGAAGGATCAACTCTGCTGACAGAATGTTCCCGGGCGTACCCAGCGGAATGTGGCTGTCCAGATGATTGGCGCCCATGAAAAACGAATAGCCTTTGGCAAGCGAATAGAACGCCAGCGCACCGAAGGTGATATATTTGAAAACCTTGAAACCGAACAGCGGCTGCCGTCCTGCCCTCGTGAGACCGTGCGCATTGACATACAGGATGAGCGCTGCGCCCATGATTGCGCCGCCGGAAAAGCCGCCGCCGGCAGACAGGTGTCCGTTGAACACCACGTATATGCCGAACAGAAGCAGGCAAGGCACAATGAGACTGGAGACTTTTTGCAGGATGACGTCGTTGTGCGGCTCGTATTTGCGGTCGTCAGCCTCGGCGTCCAGCTTTTCACGCGTTGGGCGGCCGTCCTTATCGAGGCGGAGTCGCAGGAGCATCATGACGGCGCAGGCCGCCACAAACAGCACATGACTTTCTCCCAGTGTATCAAAAGCACGGTAATTGAGAATCATACCGCCGACGATGTTGACCGCGCCGGTTTCTTCAATGCCCTTTTCAATGTAGCGTGCGGCCACCTCGTTGTTGGCCGGATTATCCGACCGCCCGAATTCCGGCAGCATACTCACCGAGGAGAGCAGCACGAAAATGACAGCGAGACAGATAACGACGGCTGCCAGACGGTAGGCAAAGGTCATGAGCCTGGCTCCGCGGGTCTTCGACCACAGGTGAAGCCTTTCCTGAATGGCGCGCTCACGTTCGTGGTCCTGCATTTCTCTTTCTTCCCGGGCCTTTTCTAAAGCGAGTTGTTCGGCTTCAGAATGCTGGCTGGGTTCGGCTTCTTCCTCAAGAGCCCGAATCATGCTGCGTTCGAGCCCTTTGCTGCCGCTTTTCATCCAGCGCAGGAAACGCGCCCATAAGCTCGTTTCGTAATTATCTCTCAGCTTTGCCATCTTTGCTGTCTCCCTCGATTGCGTGGATTTTCTTGAGCGTTACGAAGAACAAAAGGCTCGTGACGCCCGCGCCGACGGCTGCCTCCGTGATGGCCAGGTCGGGTGATTCGAGCAGAATCCAAATCACCGACATGGCCAGACTCTGCGACATGAGGATGATGATGGATGTCAGCAGATTCCGTGTAAGGCAGACGATCAGCGCGCAGATAAGGATAAAGGCCAGAAGCATCATGCTCAAAAAGTCCATATCAGTGTTTCACCTCCCGGACATGTTCGTTGAGCCTTTCATTGATGTGTACTTCCAGACGGCCGATCAGGTGGCTGGAAACCGGGCTGGTAAGCCACAGCATGATAATGGTGAGAAGCAGCTTGAGGGAGAGGAAGGTGAAGCCGCTGAACACAATCAGTCCGCCCAGTACAAGCAGGATTCCAAGCGTATCACCCATGGCCGCCGCGTGCATTCGGTTAAGCACATAGTTGAAGCGGAATACACCCAGCACGGAAAGCGCCAGCACAACGACGCCTGCGGAAATCAGTGAAGCGCCCACAATGAACTGAATCCATGCCATCATGCTTCGTCGGCCTCCTTTTTCGCGGCCTCCATTTCCCGCAGCTTTTTTTCTCGGTATGCACCCATGTATACCTTTGTGAGCAGCACAACGGCGAGAAAGCTGACCATGGCGTAAATCAGGCCAATGTCGCTCAGATAGCTTTCGCCGAGCCGGACAGCCAACACGGCGATGATGGCGATGATGTTCGTGCCGACCATATTGACAGCCACAATGCGATCGGTAACGCTCGGCCCGATGACGCTCCGGATGAAACACAGCAGCAGAATCACGCCCTGTACGGCGAGCACAATATTGAAAAAGACGTTATACGCGTTATCGGGCGTCATCGGCGATTCCCTCCAGTTCGAGCAGTCTCTTCTCAAAATCGCTCGCCTCTACGCCCTGACCAAGCGTGCTGTCCAGCGCGTGAACGCAGAACGAATCATTTTCAAGGCCGCAGGTGATTGTGCCGGGTGTAAGCGTGATCGAGTTGGCCAGCGCGACGCGTGCGGCGTCCGTTTTGAGTTTTGTACGGAAGGTGTGCAGTTCAGGCTCCACCTCGAGGCGGGGTGAGAGGATGAGCCGTATGACCGCGGCATTGCAGCGGAAGATTTCTTTCAGCAGGTTGTAGCCGTAGCGGGCGCCGCCGGCAAGCAGCCTGAGACGGGTTTTAGCGGCAGGGTGTTTGGTCTTTCCCAGTATTTTCCATGTAAAAAGCTCGATGACGGCACAAACGATCAGGCCAATGACGGCCACTTCAAGCGTAATGCGCTCGTTGAATATAAACCAGAGAATCAAATAGACAATCAGCATATAAAAAGCCTCCTTCCAAACCCGGATGTCTATTCTACGCTTCTTATTAAAATATGTCAACCTGATTATAGATAAAACAACTGGAAGATTTGCGCCTGCAAAAAGCTGCAAAAACCGGAAAGAATTGTCGGAAAGTGTCGGGGCTTTCATATAATAAATATGGTTGAAACCAAAACATGCTGATTATAAAAGGGGGCCATCGACAGTTGTCAACAATCTCCGCTCCAAATATCGACAAGCAAGATCGCCGGGAAAGGATATAATGTGCGGTGTGAGGCGGAGGTGAGTGATTCGGTCAGTATAGAGGCGTATTTCGTCGCCAGTTTTGCGATGGAAGCTTTTCTGATGGCGCTGTCAATAAGCCGGGTTGGACCCGTCAGGCCGGGACGGATCGCCCTCGCTGCGGCATTCGGCGCGGTTGGAAGCCTGGCTGTGAGTGCAGGGTTTCTGCCGATTCCATGCGCGCCGCCGCTGATGCTGGCAGGGCTGGCTTTCGCGTCGGATAAACGGAGCTTTCCGTCGTTGATGAAGGCGATGGCCTGGTATCTGATGATGTCCTGCTCACTTGCAGGCTTTGCACTGTTGGTAAGGGCCCGGCTTGGAATTCGGCTCACACTGCCAGAGCTCG
Organism: Clostridiales bacterium Firm_10; assembly: GCA_001603025.1. Classification (GTDB taxonomy): domain Bacteria; phylum Bacillota; class Clostridia; order Christensenellales; family Aristaeellaceae; genus Firm-10. The sequence continues at coordinate 69,726 of LVAP01000012.1, forward strand.
TTGGTGCTGCGGCCTTTGCTTTTGGCGGGCTGCTTGTCGCTTCACAAGGCGACAGAGGCGACATAATGCCCCAAATGCGCCTTCGTATTGAAACTGACCGTGGTTTCACTCAATTGTCAGCGCTGGTTGATACGGGCAATCGGCTTTGCGAGCCATTCAGCGGACAGCCGGTGGTGATCGTCAGCCGCAGATGCCTTCGCAGCATCCTGCCGCAAGGTCCAGGGGAAAACGCAGTGCGGGCAGGTACCCGACTCGTGTTCTATCAGACATTCGGGGGAAGCGGACAGATGCATTGTTTCAAGCCGAAGTCGTTACTTGTCCGGCGGAAGGGACGTTGGACTGAGGTGCCTGATATTTGGATCGCTGTGTATCCGGGGCGCATACCCGGAGGGCTTGACGCGGTTGCTCCGCCTGCCATCCAGGGCAGATGAGGCGGCAATAATACAGGGCCGGAGGTGAGGCTGTTGCGGGGTGCCAGGAACAGGATGCGCCATGCTGTCATAGACATGCTGGCCCGAATGAAAAAACGGACTGTACTGTACATCGGCGGAAGCGATACGCTGCCGCCTCCTTTAAGCAAACAAGAGGAGATTGATTTGATGCAGCAGATGAAGACGAATGAAACGGCCGTCCGCAATACGCTGATTGAACGGAACCTGCGCCTGGTGGTTTACATCGCGAGAAAGTTCGAGAACACCGGCATTGGCATCGAAGACCTGATTTCTATCGGGACGATCGGGCTCATCAAGGCCGTGAACTCGTTCGACCCGGAGAAGAAGATCAAGCTGGCGACCTATGCCTCGAGATGCATTGAAAACGAGATACTCATGGTGCTGCGCAGAAACAGCCGGCAGCGTTTTGAGGTTTCGCTGGATGAACCGCTCAATACGGACTGGGATGGCAACGAATTGCTGCTGTCGGATATCCTTGGAACGGAACCTGACCTCGTTTCGAAACAGCTTGATGCCGATGTTGAGAAGCAAATGCTTCATTTGGCTATCTCCCATTTGGGGGAGCGAGAGAAGCATATCATCAGCCTGCGCTACGGCCTTCACGACGGTCGGGAATACACTCAAAAGGAAGTGGCTGACATGATGGGCATTTCGCAGAGCTATATCTCCCGGCTTGAGAAACGCATCATCAATCAGTTGCATGCGGATATGGAGAAAATGGCCTGAAGGGAAGTATACCGCATTTCCATCGGGGAAATACTGCTGAATCAGGAGGTGATGCCGCACATGGCGCTCAACAAGGTGGAACTATGCGGGATCAATACCAGCGCGCTGCCAACGCTGAAAAACGAGGAGATGCGCGATCTGCTCGTCAGGATCAGGCAGGGGGATGTACAGGCCCGGCGCGATTTCATCCAGGGCAACCTGAGGTTGGTGCTCAGTATCATTCAGCGGTTCCAGGGACGAGGAGACAGTGTGGACGATCTCTTTCAAATCGGCTGCATTGGCTTGATCAAATCGGTTGACAATTTTGATCTGTCCCAGAATGTCCGTTTTTCGACGTATGCCGTGCCGATGAATGCCGCATGTAGAAAAGCCCTGGGCATTGACAAAACCTGGCGTGTGTTATAAGATGATATTGGAATACTGCAGAGAGGCTGCGAAAGGAGCTATACCATGGAATACGGCATTCAGATGTACAGCGTGCGTGATCTGACTCAAATAAGCCTGGACGATGCGCTGCGCCAGGTGAGTGAGCTGGGATACAAATTCGTGGAGTTTGCGGGGTTCTTCGGTCACAGCGCCGCTGACGTGAAGGCTATGCTTGACAAATACGGCCTGCGCGTTTCCGGAACCCACACCGGCTGGCAGGAAGTCGCCGAGCATTTCGAGGAAACAGTCGCCTATCATAAGGCGATCGGCAACAGCAACATCATCGTGCCCGGTGCCGATCTGAGGGATCAGAAAAAGCTGGACGCGTTCATTGAAATGGCAAACGAATTTCAGCCCAGGCTGGCGGCGGAAGGCATCAGCTTCGGCTATCACAACCATGCCCATGAATTCCGTCCCAACGAAGATGGTTCCATGATTCATGACCAGCTGGTCTACCGCACCAACCTGAACATCGAAATCGATACTTATTGGGCGTATGTCGGCATGGGACATCCGGTCGAGCTGATGGAGCGCCTGAAGGATCGCATCCATGTCATTCACATAAAGGATGGCGATGCAGCCGGCAATGGCACGCCGCTGGGCATGGGTACCGCACCGGTGGCGGATGTGTACCGCAAGGCTGTTGAAATGGGCATTCCCATGGTGGTTGAAAGCGAGACCTGCAAGCCGGATGGCATGACGGAAGCGAAAATCTGCATCGAATACCTCAAATCACGGGAGCACTGAATCTTTTCTGACTGACGGGCCGGACGCTGCGGCGTACAGCCCGCTTTTACTTTTATATGGACATGTTCGAGGCGTTCATGATATAATAATCGGCGGGAAAGTCATAGCAGGAGATGAGGGCCATGATCAGAGTGCTGGCTATCGGCAACAGCTTCAGCGACGATGCGCGAACCTTTGTGCATCAAATTGCCGCGGCGTCCGGATTGGATATTGCAATCGGCAACCTGTACATCGGCGGCTGCTCGCTCGAACGGCATTGGCAGAACGCACAGCAGGATGCTGCCGCTTACGATTATTCCAGGACCGGCCGCCCGAATGCGCCTTCCTCAATCCGCCAGGCGCTTGAAAGCGAGAAATGGGATTATGTGACGCTCCAGCAGGCCAGCCATTTCAGCGGCATGCCTGAGACCTATCAGCCGTATCTGAACGAACTGTCGGCCTATATCCGGCGTTACGCGCCCCAAGCTGAGCAGCTGATCCATGAGACATGGGCTTATGAGATCGACAGCACGCATTCTGCTTTTCCGGATTACGGGCGAGATCAGCGGCGGATGTACCAGCTGCTGAAGGCTGCCTATGAAAAGGCGGCCAAGGACATCGGAGGCGCACGCATCATTCCCAGTGGAGACGCCTTCCAGCTTGCCCGGGAAAACCCGCTGTTTGACTACACACATGGTGGAAAATCGCTCAACCGGGATGGATTCCATGCCAGCCTGACACTCGGGCGTTATCTTCTGGGCTGCGTTTGGGTTGAAACACTGAGCGGGATCAGCATGGTGGGAAACACCTTCGTGCCGGTGGCTGCCGATCATCCTGAGTTGACGTCTGCCCCTGAAGAACTGACCGTGCTGCAGAAGGCTGCGCACGATGCCGTTCAGGCGCGCCGAAAGGGCTGAGGACCATGAGGGAACACGTTATCCCCACCGGCGTTCTTTCCATGCCTCTTCGTCGCTATCTTCTGCGCGCTTTTCCGGCCATGCCGCCCTGGCTGGTCCGGGAGACGCTGAAAAAACGGGATGTCCGTGTCAATGGCGTAAAATCCGGCCCGGATGCAGCAGTCCATGCTGGCGATGTGCTGGCCATTTATGTGGATGAACGGTATCTGACCGGCTTGCCGGATGTCATCTACGAGGACAGCGATCTCCTCGTGATCGAAAAGCCCGCTGGTGTGTCGGTCGACGTTGACGGTCAAGGCATAGGTGCAGACACGATGATCAGCCGATTGCGCGCGGTGTGCCCCGGCGCGAGGCTCTGTCACCGCCTGGACACCTGGACAGGCGGTGTGCTGATCGCCGCGAAAAACGACGCCGCTGAAGAACACATGCGGGCGATATTCCGTTCTCATGAATTGACAAAGTTGTACCAGTGTGTTGTTACCGGCGATCCGCCTCAGAATGAAATCCGCCTCACCGGCTGGTTGCAAAAGGATTCGGCGGCTTCTCGCGTCCGCGTGCTGGATCATCCATCTCCCGGTGCGCAGCCCATAGAAACGCGCTGTCGAACGCTCACCAGCCGGAATGGTCTGGCCCGTCTTGAGGTTGAACTGATCACCGGCCGCACTCACCAGATCCGAGCACACCTGAGCCACGTCGGCCTGCCGCTCCTCGGCGACGATAAATATGGCAACCGCGAGGCCAACCGGCGCTGGAAGGTCACGCAACCGCTCCTGTGGTGCGTGCGCATCAGTTTTGAGGGCCACGTCTTTGAAAGCCCGCCTAAATTCGGCGGCGTTGACATCTGAGTCATATCAATACCTCCTCTGTTCATATCTTTTTGTGAACGGGAGGAGGTTTTTTATGATCAGAAATGATTACCGGCGTGCACTCATCATGCTGCGCGGCCTCAGGCAGGGCGTGTCGGGATATGTGCGCCTTGAACGCCGCACGTTGATCGGTACGATGCAATTCACGATTAACGGTGCGCCGCAGGATGTCGGGTTGTATGGGCTTCTTCTGTATGAGCAGAACGGATTGTGGCGAGCCTGCGCGTTGGATAAGCTGGGGCCGGCGCGCGGCGGCCAGGCTGGTATGGTATACCGCTTTGATCCGCGCAGCATTTGCGGGAGGAGTCTGGAGCAATACAGGATTGTCGCCGTGGCCGGCATAAGCGGCGACATGTGTGAACTGCTGCTGGCGGGCTATCTGAATGGGTCGTTTGAGACGGATTGGCCGCAGGTGCGTCAGGCAGCCTGTGAGGCCCTTGTGCCGCAAAACCTGCATGACCTGCAGCCGAATGAAGACGACGCCGCGGGGGTGAGGGAAGCTGTGCCGGTTCCGCCGATTTCAGTTGGCAGTGAGGAACCCGGAGAGCAGGTTCCGCTTCCGTCCTCGGATGTCTTTGATCAACCGGCTGTCGCCACGGCAGCGAGAACGGAGACACTCATCCCGGCTGAGACGGATGCGTTCGACATCCCGGCGCATTCAGAGAAAAAGAACGTGATCATAGCGGCAGGGAAGACAAATGCGCCTGATCAGAAAGGCGAGGCGCAGGCGATGACAGATCCTTACGCGCCGGATACAAGTCATCCGTGGCCTGGCAGCATCGAACCGCTGCGCCGCATGTTTCAAACACTGCCCGCGGCACATCCGTTCGATATGGATGGCTTTACGCTCGTGAAGGCACCCATCGCTTCCACGACTGGCCTCGATCATTGCGTCGTCGGAATCAGCGCCGAAGGCGGCCGCCCGACAAGGGTGCTTTACGGTGTCCCTGGCCATTATGCGCCAATGCCACCTTCCGGGCTGGAGGGTTATGAATGGCTGGGCGACAGCGACAATGGCTACTGGGTGATTGTCCGCCCTGTGGAATAGGCAAAGAATCACCGCAGGCCGATAAAACAGCCTGCGGTGATGTGGGGTGAGTAGTGGGACTCGAACCCACGGTCTCCAGGGCCACAACCTAGCGCTCTAACCAACTGAGCCATACCCACCATGCGCGATACGCAACGATGAGTATATTATCACGCTTTGTCGATTTTGTCAAGAGCACACGGTCCGTTAACCTATATTTTCCCAACCGGAGCGCAGGAAGGACTCATTCGGCCTTTGCTTCACAGTAGATGCAACGGTAAACGCGGCTGCTGGGGTTCGTCAATTTGAAAATGTGCGGCAGTTCCCGCTCGACGGAGGTGATGCAGCGCGGGTTCTTGCATTTCAGCAGGCCCTTTACCTGAGCAGGCAGTTTCAGGTGCTTTTTCTCCACCAGCGCGCCGCCCCTGATGATGTTCACGGTGATATCGGGGTCAATATAGCCGAGCACATCAAGATCGACGTCGAGGTTTGTATCGATTTTGATGATATCCTTTTTGCCCATCTTGCGGCTGTTGACGTTCTTTATGATAGCCACGGAACAGCTGAGTTTGTCAAGCTGGAGAAAGTTGTAAATCTCCATGCTCTTGCCAGCCTTGATGTGATCGAGCACGATGCCATTCTGAATCGAATCGATATTCATTTATTCCACCTCCAGCAGCTTGAGAATGAGCGCCATGCGGATGAACTTGCCGTTGAGAACCTGTTTGAAATACACCGCGCGCGGATCGCTGTCCACAGTGGTGGAAATCTCGTTCACGCGGGGCAGGGGATGCAGGATCGCCATATCCTTTTTTGCGCCGGCAAGTTTATCGGGCGTGAGGATGTAGCTGTCCTTCAAGCGCAGGTAGTCTTCTTCGTTGAAGAAGCGCTCGCGCTGAACGCGGGTCATGTAGAGGATGTCCAGCTCCGGTATAACGGATTCGAGGTCCGTTGTCTGCACGTACTGCATGTGCTTGGCCTGCAGAATCTCCTTTTTGATGTAGCTGGGCAGTTTCAGCTCCTCCGGGGAAACCAGCACGAATTTCACGTTATCATAGCGGGACAGCGCGGCGATAAGCGAATGCACCGTGCGGCCGAATTTCAGGTCGCCGCAGAAGCCCACGGTCAGGTTATCCAGCCGGCCTTTTTCGCGCACGATGGTCAGCAGGTCGGTCAGCGTCTGCGTCGGATGGTTGTGCCCACCGTCTCCCGCGTTGATTACGGGCACAGTTGCAGCCATGGAGGCGACAAGCGGCGCGCCCTCCTTGGGATGGCGCATGGCGATGATGTCGGCATAACAACTGACGGTGCGCACGGTATCGGCGACGCTTTCGCCTTTGGCGGCGGAAGAGGAAGCCGCTTCGGAAAAACCGATCACCTGGCCGCCCAGCTCATACATGGCGGCTTCGAAGCTCAATCTTGTCCGCGTGGAAGGCTCGAAGAACAGTGTCGCCAGTTTCTTGTAGCGGCATTTTTCACGGTACGTTTCGGGATGGGCGATGATGTCGTTCGCTTTTTCAATGAGCTGTCTGATCTCCTCCGTTGAGAGATCGCGAATGTCGATCAGGTTTTTCATGCGTTCTTGCCTCCAATCCAGCTTTCGTCGGAAGGATTATCCCGGAAGCGGAGCAGGCGCTCGACGTCCTCCAGCCTGATGTAGCCTGTTTGGGCGGCGACTGCCGTCACGGTGTCGAAATTGGTCAGACTGACGTTTCTAACGCCGGCAGCAGTGAGGCGTTCGAGTCCTTTTTTCATTCCATAGGTAAAAATGCTCACGATGCCCAGCACGTCAGCGCCGGCTTCCCGCAGCGCGTCAACCGCCTCGATGACGCTCCCGCCGGTGGAGATCAGATCCTCCACCACAACAACCTTCTGGCCTTTCTCAAGCTTTCCTTCGATTTGATTGCCGCGGCCATGATCTTTCGCGCCGGATCGCACGTATCCCATGGGGAGCCCCATGATATGCGCCGAGATGGCCGCGTGGGCAATGCCGGCGGTGGCTGTGCCCATCAAGACTTCAACGTCCGGATATTCGCGACGGATGGTTTCAACGATTCCGTTCTCGACATCGGCACGCACCTCCGGCGCGGTGAGCGTCAGGCGGTTGTCGCAATAGACGGGGCTTTTAATGCCGCTGGCCCAGGTGAAAGGCTGTTCGGGGCGCAGAAACACAGCACCGATGGAGAGAAGGCCCCGGGCAATCTTTTCAGCAATCTGTTCGTTCATCAGGCTATATCCTCCTTTGCCATTCAGTCGACGAATTCTGACATGCAGCGCTCATAGGCGGCGGCAGGATCATTCGCGGCGGTAATCGGACGGCCAACGACGATGTAGTCGGACCCCAGGAGCTTCGCTTTCTCGGGCGTAGTTACGCGCACCTGGTCGCCGACATCCCCGTCCGAGAAGCGAACGCCGGGGGTAATTGTCAGGAATGAAGCTCCGCAGGTATTGTGCACCCCACCCGCCTCAAGCGGCGAACAGACCACACCGTCCAGCCCGGCCTGCTGCGCGTTTTTTGCGTAGTGCATGACCACTTCAGGCAAAGGCAGATCGATGAGCAGCTCGCGCTTCATGCGCTCTTCGCTGGTAGAGGTAAGCTGCGTCACGGCGATCAGCAGCGGCCGCGTGCCGTCAGGCCTGGTCAGGCCTTCGAGAGCTGCCTTCATCATATCGATGGTGCCGAAAGCGTGCAGGTTGACCATGTCGGCTCCCAAATCGCGCAGCACGCTCATGGTTTTCCTGACGGTATTGGGAATATCACAAAGCTTCAGGTCGAGGAATACGCTGTGTCCGCGCGCTTTGAGCTCCTGCACGATCTGCGGGCCTTCAGCATAAAACAGCTCCATGCCGATTTTGAGATAAGGCCTGCGGCGGCCCAGCTTGTTCAGAAAATCCAGGACTTCCCGCTTTCCGGGAAAATCACATGCGATGATAACATCTCTACCCATTGTGCGCGCCTCCTATAATGTCGGTGAGTTTTTCAACGCCATACTTTTCCATGACACAGGGCAGTTTTTTGATGATATCCCGGCAGGCGAAGGGGTTGACCAGATTCGCGGCACCGACCTGCACTGCCGTCGCGCCCGCGAGCATCATTTCCAGCACGTCCTCCGCGCTGCTGACACCGCCCATGCCGATGACCGGTACTTTAACTGCTTCGTAGACCTGGTAAACCATTCGCAGCGCGATCGGTTTTACGGCGCTGCCGGATAAGCCTCCCATTTTGTTGGCAATGACGGGTTTGCGCGTTTTCAGATCGATTCGCATGCCCAGCAGCGTGTTTATGAGGCTGATGCCATCCGCGCCTGCGTCCTCGCAGGCTTTGGCGATGGATACGATATCCGTGACATTGGGTGTCAGCTTCAACCAGACTGGCTTTGTCGTTACGGCTTTCACAGCCCGCGTGACGGCCGCCGCCATTTCGGGTGAAGTGCCGAAACCCATGCCGCCCCCATGGACATTGGGGCAGCTTACGTTGACTTCGAGCCATCCAACCTCCGGGCAGGCGTCCAGCAGGCGGCATGTTTCGGCGTATTCCCCAACCGAGAACCCGCTGACGTTGGCCACGACCGGCTTGTGAAAATATGTCCTGAGGCGGGGCAATTCCTCCGATATAACTTTGGCGACACCCGGGTTTTGCAGCCCCACGGCATTGATCATGCCGCCGGTACATTCCGCAATGCGCGGTGTGGGATTGCCGAACCGCGGCGACAGTGTTGTTCCCTTGAATGAGAATGTGCCAAGGCAGTTAATGTCGTAAAGCTCTGCAAATTCATGGCCATAGCCGAACGTACCGCTGGCGGGTATGACGGGATTATCCAGCGTGACACCGTTGAGCACGACGCGCGTGTCTACCATATGATTTCCTCCCTCAAGAACACAGGACCGTCCTTGCAGACCCGCTTGCTGCCGTTTTTCGTCATGCAGGAGCATCCCATACATGCGCCGAATCCGCAGCCCATGCGCTCCTCGAAACTGTACTGGCCGGATGTTGTCACGCTCCGTTCGATGGCGCGGTACATGGGCATGGGACCGCAGGTGTAGAAATAATCGTAATCGACGCCTGCCAGCGCATCCGTCACAAAGCCCTTTATACCCGCGCTGCCGTCTGCCGTGGCGACGCGCACGGGCAACCCAAGCGCCTCGAATTCCCTGCTATAGAAAATCTCAGCCGCGGTGTTGAAAGCGAGGATGGCTGCAGGCTGTTTGCCTTGCCGGAGAAGCGCTTTGGCCAGGCCGTACAGCGGGGCAATGCCTGCGCCGCCCCCCAGAAGCAGCGGCATGCGCTCGCTGCCGCCGGTCTGAAAGCCGTTGCCCAGACCGCATAGCACATCCAGCGTCTGTCCGGGCCGCAGTTCAGCCATAACCTCTGTGCCTGCGCCCACAACCTTATAGAGGATGGTGAGCGATTGCCCGTCCCAGTCACAAAGCGAGATGGGACGGCGCAGGAAAAAGCCATCCAGCTTGATGTTGATGAATTGGCCTGGCGCAGTGACAGATGAAGTGTCACCCTGCAGCCGCATTTCGTAATAGCTGCCGTTCAGCGCTCGGTTTGATTTGACGGTATAGATCCCCTGATTCATGTCATCCTCCGGATATTTTTCATTTTTGCCACACAATCCGGCCGCCGCACACCGTCATCAGGCATTCGCCGAATACCCGCATCCCTTCAAATGGCGTCGCACGGCCTTTGCTCAGAAAGGCGTCGGGATCAACAGCATATTCGCTTTTCAGGTCAAACACGGTGAAATCGGTTGGCGCATCTTCGGACAATCCGACAGGCAGGCCAAAACGACGGGCGGGGTTTATGCTCATGAGCCGAATCAGCTGCTCAAGCGACAGCATGCCCGTGCGGACAAAATGCGTATACATGACGGGAAATGAAGTTTCGAGTCCGACGACTCCCATCAGACTGTTTCTGAGGCCTTTTGATTTTTCGTCGGTTGAATGCGGCGCGTGGTCGGTGGCGATCATATCGATGGTGCCATCCAGCATGCCCTCGATGAGCGCTTCGCGGTCGGCCTTTGAACGGATGGGCGGATTCATCTTAAAGCGCCCGTGCTCCTGCAGCATGCCATCGTCCAGAACGAGATAATGCGGCCCGGTTTCGCAGGAAACATCCAGCCCCTTTTTCTTGGCCTCGCGGATGAGGGCAACGCTCTCTCTTGCAGAGACGTGGCACACGTGATAAGCGCATCCTGTCTCTTCAACCAGCCGCAGGTCGCGTTCAATGGCACGCCATTCACTCGCAGAGCTGATGCCGGCATGACCGTGCGCGCGGGCGTATTCGCCATCGTGGATATAACCGCCGGCCAGCAGCGAGTTATCTTCGCAATGCGCGGCGACGATTTTGCCGAGCGATTTGGCCCGCAGCATGGCTTCTTTCATAAGGGAAGCAGATTGCACGCCCTTTCCGTCGTCCGAGAAGGCGCAGACGTAAGGGGCCATTGCCTCCAGATCAGCCAGCCGCTCACCCTTCTCACCCTTTGAAATCGCGCCGTAGGGGGTTGCGTGGACGACAGCGTCGCGGCGAATGATATCGAGTTGCATGTCAAGCGATTCTAGAGAATCGGGAACAGGATTGAGGTTCGGCATGGGGCACACTGCGGTGAATCCACCTCGGGCCGCCGCGCGCGAGCCGGCTGCGATGGTTTCTTTGTAAGAAAAACCCGGCTCGCGCAGATGAACATGCACATCCACGAGACCGGGCAGCAAAACGCAATCGTTAAACCGAATGACTGAAACACCGAAGGAAGCGTCGGCGCGATTGCCGCGGACGGGAAGATCAGCGGAAACAAAGCGGTTTTCCGCCTGAGAAAAAACCTGACACCCTTTCACGGTAAAATCCAAGGCAAAGCTCCTTCCCAGAGATATGACAGAATGCCCCGCCGGCAACCGGCAGGGCATGGCTGGACGAACTTAAACCCGCGCGTGGGGCGTCAGTCTGCGATCTTGCCGGCATCTCTGTACCGAGTTAAAGATTCATCGTATGCTATTTTAGGTATATTCGCCGGATGTGTCAAGCGCCGTCGTGCGAAAAACAGAAATTTATCAATTGCTGCGATTCTGTTCCGTTCGTCGCCAGAATGGACGCACGCTGAGAGGCTCACCCTTGCGTTTTGCCAGGTGCTTTGCCACGACGATTGCGCTGACTGCGAGGCAGCCCAACCTGATACCCGGTGCGGAGATGAGTACAATGGCTCCGGCACCGAATAAGTTGAACACAGTGACGGAGCGCCACAGGTTTGTATCGATAATGAGCCCGACCGAGAAGAAGATATACAGCCCGGCCAACAGAAGAAAAGGCACAGTTTGCGGGAAAAGGCCCAGCAGAACCCCGAAAGAAACGGCGATGCTTTTTCCACCACGAAAACGATGCCATACGGGAAAGGCGTGCCCGATGACCGGCGCAGCCAGCACGATAGCGAACAATATGCTTTCGGGATCCAGCCTGGAGAGTGAAAGCCAAACGGGCAGCCCGCCCTTTGTGATTTCACATACCAGGGCAGGAACACCGCACTTTTTTCCACCATACCGGAAAGCGTTGAACAGGCCGGGGTTTTTATCATCACTGACTGATACGGTATCGATGTTGAATAATACCTTGGGGATCCACCAGGCGAACAGGAAGCTGCCGGACAGATACCCGATCAGCGAGTAAAGAAGATAACCGATCATAATCAAACGCTCTCTTCGATCAGCGCGAGTATGTTGCGAGCGGCGTCGGGCCTTGCATTCTGAGCCTGGCGGCGCATCATCTCTTTCTGAATGACGGCGTTCTGCGCCAGTTCGCATCCATAGGAAATCTGCTCCTCGATGGTATGCGCCGAGAGGGAAATGCCGCGTTCCTCGAAGAAACGGCTGTTGGCGGATTCGCAGCCGGGAATGGGAGCTGTGTGAATCAGCGGAACATTGCGCACCAGTGCCTCCGTGGATGTCAGTCCGCCCGGCTTGGAGTAGAGCACGTCGCAAGCGGTCATGTAATCTGCCACTTTGTTCGTAAAACCGATAAGGTGGATGTTGTCGATGCCCTCAAAGCTTTCCTTCATGCTGGCCAGCAGGCGTTCGTTGTTACCGCAAATGACCACAATGATGCCGTTTTCCACTGCCTTGTTCAGCTGCTCGGTGAATTTGAGAATGTGACCTGAGCCCATGCTGCCGCCCATCACCAGGAATATAGGCGCGTCCTCGGAGAGGCCCAAGCGCCTGCGCGCCTCCACGCGGCTGTCGTCTCGGGTGAAACGGCTGCTGACGGGGATACCATAGGCGCGCAGCTTGTCGCGCGGGAGGCCGCGCCGGACATATTCTTCCGTCAGGTCTTCATGCGGCAGGATATAGTAATCGCACTCCAAATCCTCCCAGAAAGGCTGGCAGGTATAATCCGTGGCGATGGCAACCGTGCATGGCAGCCTGAAGCCGCGCCGCTTGAGGTAACTGATGGCCTCCATGGCGAACAGATGCGTCATGATGATGCCATCGAAAGAGTTCTCTGTCAGATATGTTTCCAGCCGCCTTGCGATAGGTATATTCGCGTAGTAAATGGCTGAGAGATGTCGGGTGGTGCTGACGGCCATGCCAGCCCGGTAGATCATGCCGAAAAAGTGCGGGGAATGGCGCGCCATACCGATATAGGAATTGCTGATGAGATCACTGGTGATCTGGGTTCCGAACGCAAGGTAATCTTCAATAATAGCCGTATAGCCCCTGCGTTCAATTTCTTCTTTCATGGCTTTGGCGGCCGTGTTATGGCCGCCCCCTGTATTGCAGGAGAGGATCAGGATTTTCATGGGAGGATAACTCCTTTCGGGGGGTATAGGCTGCAGTTGTCAGCTTTTCTCCAATTATAGCATATAAATTGTCCTGTGGGGATAATGAATGGTCATTTTTAATGAATTCACAAGAAACAATCAACCCGTTTTTCACCCCTGGCCCCTGCGTGACTTCAGAGACATCCTGTACTCAAAAGAATATGTCGCTTCTGCAGCGGCTTTCGGACGGCCGAGGTGATTACGCCTCGCCCTTCATGGCGCATCTACGAAATCATCATCTCCTCCGAGGCCGGCTTTCTCAACGGCCTCGCGCACGATGTCCCACGAATAGCCGCGCCGCGCCAGCGCTTGGCTGAGCTTGCCGCGCGCTGCATAAGACTCCAGCGAGACATAGCGGCGGGCAAGCCGGCGAGCCAGCCCGGTCGCGGCTTCCAGCTGCGCGGCGTCGTCCAGCTGTCCGAGCGCCTCGTTGGCTGTGTCCTCATCGATGCCCTTTGCGCGCAGCTTGCGCTTGAGAGCATATCGTCCGACTTGTCCATCCTGGCGAAGTTCGACATAACGCTCGGCAAAACGCTTGTCGTCGATCAGACGGTTTTCTGCCAGCCGTCCGCACACAGACTCCGCCACGGGGCGAAGGAAGCCTTTTCGTACCAGCCCCGTGACGAGTCCCGAAGCGGTCATGTCGCGATCGGAAAGCATGTCCAGCGCGGCTTCGTATGCCCGCTTGGATTGCCGGGCGCAAAGGCGATTCATATACTCTTCCTCATCAAGCGATTCACCTTCTGTGAGCGGCAGCTCGTCGTAGTCACAGCGCTTGACACGCAGGAACGCCACTCCATCCACGTAGATTACGGCGCGGCGCTTTGTCAGTTCAATCGTGGTAATGATTCCCATGAAAAGGCAGCTCCTTTTTGGACACAATAGAAACGGATTCCGGAAATCCGGCAAAATGCGGAGGGAGGCAGCATACCATGACAAACGGTTCCGCGGCAATTCAGACCAAGTCTCTGACGATTCTCGAAGACCAGATGCAGCATGAGCTTCTGGCCTGCAAAAAGGCCAGACAATACGCGCAGAGCTTTGAAAACCCGGCGCTGAAGAATCTGGCGGAAACGGTGGCCCAGCGCCATTGCGAGCGCTTCGACCGGCTGTTCAATTATCTGAACAGCCATGCCTGAGAGGAGGAATGAATGATGCAGATGAACGGAAACGGCATCCAGGTGCTGAACGATCAGGACAAACTTGAAGACCTGCTGTCCGAAGAGAAGGCGCTGATCGGCTCTTACGGAACGTTTATCCCCGAAGCTGCATGCCCGCAGCTGCGGCAGGTATTGACGCAGAATCTGAGCGAGTGCGCAGAGAATCAGTACGCCATCTTTGACCAGATGAACAAGCTGGGATGGTATCCGACCAAGGCGGCGCCCGAGGCGGACATCACCGCGGCGCGTGACAAGTTCAGCCAGCTCCGGCAGACGCTGGGTTGAGCGGATCCACAGGGAGATCGTGCGATTGCACGGTCTCTTTTGTTTATGCGGACGAACCTTGCTGCCCAGTTGCCGGTGAGACGCTGTGGTACAGCATGGCAGAGGATATGATGAGACATACAGCCAGCGGAACCTGAGGCGCGAACCATCCGCGATGAATGCTCAGACCGAGCAGCCCAAGGAGCACCGCGCCGGCGCAGAACAGGGTAAGCGAACGCGCGGATAAATGGCGCCGGAGAATCCAGAGCATCACGCCTAACATCAGGGCGCCGCTGAGCAGTTGGCTGATGCGGAAAGCGCCCAGCATCAGGCTGTCAGTGCGAAGCCCTTCCACGATCACGCGCTCAGCGGCATAGAGGAAGAGATAGGCGGTGAAAAGATCACCGCGCCGACGGAAGAACCCTTTCTGCTCGCCGATCAGCATGGCCGCGCAAATCAGCAGACACCACATGGATTCATAGAAAAACGCAGCGGCATGCCATAGGCCATCCGCTTCGATATAAACGGCGGCAGGGAAAAAATGCAGCGAGGGATTGCTCAGCGCTATGCCGTAGGCTTCCTGATTAAAAAAATTGCCCCAGCGTCCGATCGCCTGTCCAAGCGCGAGCGCGGGCGCACATAGATCGGCCAGCGCACCGAATGGCACCTTGCGCCATTTTGAAAAGACCAGCGCGGCGAGTATGCCGCCGATAACGCCGCCGTAAATAGCCAGACCGCCCTCACGGAGGTTGAATATGGACAGAGGATGGCCGGCGTAGTTTTCCCATGAAAAGACGACGTAATAAATTCTGGCACACAGAAGCGCCGCAGGCAAAGCCACCAGGAGAAAGTCAAGAGAGGTGTCCTTTTTGAGCCCCAATTTTTTCTCGCGCATTGACGCACATATGACGCCCAGCACGAGGCCAACGGCAATCAGCAGGCCATACCAATATATAGGGAACCCGAACAGAGACAGAACAACACGATTGGGCGTATGCATTTTGGTTTTCCTCCATATCTATTATTATATTTGTGGGTGTTCGATTTGTCAACGTTCCGGCCCGGTGACGCTCAGCGAAAATGACGTGCAGATTAAGTATATGCGCTATTACGCTAAAACTCTTGCAATACCCGGCGAGAAGCGATATAATAAAATATAAAATGTTTGTAGTATGCTCGGAGGCGCATGATATGGGAGGTCGCAGGCCGACAGGGCGTTTCTTCATCCTGCTTATGCTTGTCATCGGCGTCGTCCTGTTCGCCGTCATGAATCTGTTCAGGCCGGGCGAGGTACGCTACGACATTGTACGCAGCGGATCAAGCAGCGATACTCGGCGCGTTCAGGCTGTCATCATGCGCAATGAAAAGGTCGTCTCCATGGACAGCGGTGGCACCATCAATTATGTCGCCCAGGAAGGCTCCATGATGGCTGAGGGGGATGTGATCGCCTATATATATTCGGCAGGTTACTCTGCCAGCCAGTTACAGGCGCTCGAAAAAGTCCGTTCTGATATCCGGGCTTACCATCTGTCCATCCTTGGCACGATCATTGACACGCGGCTTGATCGTCTGGAGGCGAACGTGCATTATCTGGCGCTGCAGCTCAAGTCGCTGGTCAACCGGCGTTCCTCCGGCAATCTGTTGAATCTTGAAGCCCAGCTCACCGACGCGATGAATGCCCGGCAAACCTACTTGAGCCAGAATCAGCGCGAGGACGTTACGCTTACCACGCTTTATGAGACCGAGAGCAAGCGTGAATCGTTGATTTCCTCATGGCGGTCTGTTGAAACGGCATCGGCGGACGGCATCGTCAGTTTTTATCTGGACGACTGCGAGGCGTTCCTCTCGCCTGACAACACGGCGAATATCACGCTTGATTCGCTTCGGAGTGTCCTTCAGGGAAGAAGCGTGAGTGACACCGGTTCCCGCCTGACCACCAACATCTACCGTCTGGTTGATCCTGGCCGATGGTATGTGTACATTCTGACTGACGACGGCAGCTTCAACCCGGTTACCAACCAGAGCTTCTGGTTCCAGATGGAGGGCTTTGAGGACGTGGTATACGATGCCACGGTCGTGTCCAGTGTCAAGTCCGGCAATACCGTCATGACGCTCCTTCAGATTGACGATCCTTTGGGCCCGATGCTGAATCAACGCAGCGGAGACGCTACAATAAGCACTGACCTCACGGGTTTGCGGGTACCGCGCGGCGCCATTTACCGCGAAAACGGGCAAACTGGCGTTTATGTCTATGACGGCGCCGGTGGCACGTTCATTCCCGTCATCGTGCTGTCCACCGACGATGAGGGCGTACTCATCAGTACAGAGTACGACACGGCGTTGTATGTGGGAAGTTACGTCAGAGTGAAATGATCAAGCTTGGGGCAGCCCCGCTTTCAATACAAGGAGGAGTCTTTAAATATGGCTCGCAAGCAAACCTCGAAGAGACTGAACCGATTCCTTGACCTGATCGGTCTTGTGGATTCTGAACACGACGAAGCGGAACAGGAAGCGCCGGTCCGCACAGCGAGAAACGCCGGTTCCCGGCGCGCCACCGCGGATGATTTTGACGAATTCGCTGATTTTGAAGACCCGGCGCCCGTCCGTCAGCGCAGAAATGCAAGCGTTTCCGCCTCGGCTTCCCGCCGGAACAGTCGGGTCAATCTCGAGAACGACGAGGACGAATTCGGCGAATCCCAGGGCTGGACAAATGCCTCCCCCGGATACGGGAGCCGGAACACCCGCCAACGCAGCATGCCGTCGTTCTCACGAAATGCAGCCGTGCGGAACGATGAAAGCCGCGGCACACCGCGATACTCCTCCTATTCCGAACGCCGTACCGCTTCGAACCGTCGCGAGGCGGAACCACAGCCCCGATACAGGAGCCAGTCTGCGGGATCGGGCTATTCCTCCCAACCCAGACGCGGTGCGGGTTCCTATGAAGCAACTCAGTCATCCAGCGCCAGCCCTGTCTATCAGCGTCATCAAACCGTGATCTTCATGCTGCATTCTGTGGATGAATGCAAGGAACTGATTCTCTCGCTCATCGACAAGAAGAGCGTTCTGATGAATCTGGACGAGTTGGACGCCTCGCAGGCCCAGCGCGCACTTGATACAATGAGCGGCGCAACTTACGCCATCGGCGCGACGCTCAGCCGCGCATCGGACCGCACATGGCTTATCACGCCGAGCAATGTAGAAGTCGAAAGATCCAGTCTGGACAATGACGACGGCTATGGCGGCTATGGCAGGTATAACTGACGGAGATAAGGAAAGGAGGCGTTCCGGATGTATCAGACCGTGATACTGCAGATTTATACCGGCATCAATTACTTTCTGAATATTGTATCCGGCATTCTGCTGGTATACTGCCTGATGACCTGGTTCGTGCGTCCCAACAGTCAGATTTATGTTTTTATGCGCAGACTGGTCGAACCCATCGTTGCTCCGTTCCGGCCCCTGGCCATGCGCCTGATGGAAAAAGGACTGATGATTGATATCTCCGTGCTTCTGGCCATCTTCGGCGTGCGCATTGTCCGCTATATCGTGCAGGTGATTTTCTTCCGTTTTCTGCTGTGACGATGGAAGATGATATTTTCACCAGACGCATGCGCGAGCTGGCACTCAGGGCAGTGCGTCGCGGAGGAACTGTGTTCACTCATTTCCTTGATTTGGCGCAGGCGCAGACGGCGCTGTCCGCGGCCCGCGAAGCGGGTGCTTTCATCATGCTGAACGGAGGATATGAAGACGCTGAACGCCGCATCGCGGCATTTTACACTGAGCAGCCGCCCGCTGACGAGGAATGGCCGATCTGCCCCGTGAAGATAGGATGGCGTCCGCAATTCGGCTCACCCGGGCACCGGGATATTCTGGGAGCCCTGATGGGGCTGGGTTTTGAACGTGAACGCATCGGTGACATCGTTATGGATCGTGAATGCGCGTGGTTGTTTGCCGAACCGGAAATGGCGGGTTATATCGCATCGAATTTTAATGGCGCCGGGCGGATCAGTGTGAAGTGTACAATTGCTGAGAATGTTCCTGACCTGCCGGAGCCGGAAGGCCGCTACGTCCGCGAAACGGTCGCTTCCATGAGGCTTGACGTGCTGATAGCCGCGGCGTTCTCGCTCAGCAGGGCAGAGGCGGCGCGTGAAATCGGGCAGGGTCATGCGTACATTGATCAGATTCAGACGATGCGGACAGATGCTGCTGTGCGGGAAGGCGCGCTCGTTTCCCTGCGAGGCAAGGGACGATTCAGAATGGAAGCAGTGGAAGGCGAAACGCGTAAGGGACGATGGACGGTGAGGCTATTTCTGTTCGGTGGAAAGAAATAATTGTTATTTTTTTAAACAAGCAGGAATTTCGAGAATTTTGTCGAAATAAGGTACTCGACATAGTGTTCAATTATTTAGGAAAGGAATGATCCGCGTGGCCATTACCATTAAAGATATTCATGAAAAGGAGTTTACTAAGCAGGTTCGCGGCTACAGCATCGACGAAGTTGATGATTTTCTGGATGAGCTGGCTGATCAGATGGAGGCCATGATCAAGGAAAACCGTGAGACCGCCGCTGAGCTTGAAGCCGCGAAGAGCGCGACTCCCGTGGTCGTTGCCCAGCCCGCGCCGGTATCCGTTGAGGTTTCCCAGCCTGCGCAGCAGAGTGCGCCTGCGCCTCTGATGGACGAGCCCCAGTATTTCAAGAACCTCGAGACCACACTTCGCGAAACGCTCATCAACGCGCAGCGCCTGGCTGATGAGACCGTTGCTGAGGCTCGCAAGAAAGCCAACGCCATTCTGGCCAACGCAGAAGAGCAGGCCGCCGCGATCACAGCGTCCGCAAAGGCTGAGGCTGAGTCCGCGCGTGCCGAGTCTGAGGAACTCAAGACTGCGGCGGTGGATTATCGCAGCCGCTTCCTGCGCCTGCTTGAGGAGCAAGCCCATCTGCTCAAGGCGGACGAAACGCTGTTTGAATAATCAGCCGCGCGGAAAACGGCGTTTTCCTTTCACAAGTGATGCCTCGCTGCGGCGAGGCTTCTTTTCTTGTTCTGTTTGCCACATGACGACCGCTCTTTCTGAATGCCTTGCTTATCCTTAGGGAATAATAGGCAGATCGAAGGGCGGGAGATGAGTATGGAAGGCAAACTTGAAAGGATTCTGCTTCGTCTGGAACGCTTGGAGTGCGGCGCATGTCCTTGCCGTGGCAGATCATTGAAGCAACAGTTGTTCGCCAGTTTTGCCGGTGGATTGGCCCGGGGATTTGGCATGGCCGTGGGGTTCACGTTGCTGGGCACTCTGGCAGTCGTTTTGCTGCGGCGGTTGGCGACCCTGAGTACACCGCTTCTCGGCGGTTATCTTGCCGAGGTTATCCGGGCTGTCCTGGAACGACTTTAACAGGCTTGGGAAAAGGCATGAAAAGGAAACAGTCAAACTGGAAGAGTTTGGGGCTGCTCGTCCCACCGATGCTCGTCATTTTGGCGCTTGATCGCTTAACCAAACAGTGGGCAGCGCAGAGTTTGGCGCCTGTTGGATCCGTGGAGGTTGTTTCCGGCATCCTGGGGTGGCGCTACGCTGAGAACAGAGGCGCCGCATTCAGCGCCTTTGCGGGAGCAGGCGTGTTGCTGTGTGCGCTGACAGGCCTGATCATTGCTGCGGCGCTGGTTTGGCTCATCAGGCGGCCCCACTGCGGGTGGTGGACGAAGACCGGACTGGTCATGCTCATTGCCGGTGGGTTGGGAAACCTTTATGACCGCGTGCGGTTTGGCTATGTGATCGATTTTATAGAAGCGCTGTTTGTGCGCTTTGCGATATTCAATGTGGCGGATGTTTTTGTGGTGACAGGCACTGCCTGCCTGGTCATCGGCATATTGAAAGCGGAGGACAGGTCACGCCATGCTGTATCAGGTCGAGGCTGAAGCAGAGAAAAAACGGCTGGATGTTTATTTGGCTGAGAAAAACGATTTTACCCGTTCGCGCACCGAAAAACTTATTCGCGACGGCTGTGTCAGCGTGGAAGGGGAAACGGCGGTGAAACCTGGAGTTTTGCTCAGAACCGGCATGGTTGTCGAGCTGACGCTTCCGGACTTGAAACCTGCCGCCCTTGAAGCTCAGGATTTGCCCCTTTCCATTATTTATCAGGACGCTGACTTGGCGGTGGTGTATAAGCCAAGCGGCATGGTAGTTCATCCGGCTGCTGGTAATCCCGACGGCACGATGGTGAATGCCTTGCTGATGAAGCTTGAGGACCTGTCGGGAGTCGGTGGGGAAATGCGTCCGGGTATCGTGCATCGGATCGACAAAGATACATCCGGGCTTCTGCTCGTGGCTAAAAACGACCGGAGTCATCTGCTGCTCTCTGAACAGATCAAAGAACACAGTGTGGAAAGAGCCTATCGGGCTATCCTGATTGGACGCATGAAAGAGCCCGAGGGAGATGTGAATGGTCCGATCGGCCGTCATCCGAATGACCGGAAAAAGATGGCTGTTGTTCCCGGCGGACGCGAAGCGCACACTCATTGGACGGTACTGGAGGAATTGCGCGGCGCTACGCTTGTTGAGGCCCGATTGACAACCGGACGCACGCATCAGATTCGCGTTCATATGGCTTCAATCGGACATCCCGTACTGGGGGATCCGGTTTACGGACCGAAGAAATCGCCCTATCCCGTTGAGGGCGGACAGCTGCTCCATGCTTTCAGACTTGGCTTTATCCATCCTACGACTGGTGAGAAGTTTCTTTTTGAAGCGCCGCCAGAACCGCGCTTTATGAACTGGCTGGAAAAGCTGCGTCTGAAGTAGTGCGTTGCGCCATAAAAGCGAACGATCAGAATGCAAACATAATGAAGCAGGCGGATAA
>LVAP01000131.1 GCA_001603025.1 Clostridiales bacterium Firm_10
CAGCAGGCCTTCCCACACGCCTTCAACGAAATCCGGCTCCAGGCCGATTTTCTCCGCCACGGCGCGCGCCACGTCCACATCGAAGCCGACAAGGTTTTCCGTACCCTCCTCATGGAAGGTCCAGGGCGCCCATTCACCTTCGGTCGCGATGATGATGGAACCTCTCTCCTGCAGCTCCGCCAGTTTGCCCTCCTCGGCAAAGGCAGCGGTCATGGAGAACGCCAGCGCCAGGATAAGCAGGGCAGAAATCAGTTTGCGCATCATGTCTCATCTTCCTTTCACAGTGAGGTTTTTATATCTTTCAGCGCAGGTCAGCGGTTTTCTTCGCTGATCGAACGCAGGAAAGCGCGGGTGCGTTCCTCGCGGGGGTTTGCGAAAAACTCGCGGGAGGAGCCTTCCTCGGCGATGACGCCGCCTTCCATGAAGACGACGTGATTGGAAACGTCGCGGGCGAAGCGCATCTCGTGGGTCACCACCAGCATGGTCATGCCGGAGGCGGCCAGGTCTCGCATCACGGCAAGCACCTCGCCGATGAGCTCCGGGTCGAGGGCAGAGGTGGGTTCGTCGAAATAGACGATGTCCGGCTTTGTCGCCATGGCGCGGGCAATGGCCACGCGCTGCTGCTGCCCGCCGGACAGCTGGCTGGGATAGTAGGCGGCGCGGTCGCTCAGGCCCACCTGGCCGAGCGCCTGCATGGCGACGGCGTTGGCCTCGTCCTTTTTCATCTTCCGCGCGATGATCAGGCCTTCGGTCACGTTCTGCAGCGCCGTCTTGTTGCTGAACAGGTTGAAATTCTGAAACACGAAGCCGGTGCGCATGCGGATGGCGGCGATGTCGCGCCGGGAAACATGCCCCAGATCGTAGGTCTGTCCATCGAACACCAGCTCGCCCTCGTCGGCCTTCTCCAGCAGGTTCAGGCAGCGCAGGAAGGTGGTCTTGCCCGATCCGCTCGGCCCGATGATGGCGGTCACATCGCCCTGGTTCACCCTGAGCGACACGTCCTTCAGCACCGTCAGGCCGCCGAACGACTTTTTCAGATGCCGCACTTCAAGCATGGCGCGCCTCCTTTACGCCATAGGCGCTCAGCTTCTTCTCGCCCATGCGCTGCACCCAGGTAAGCACGGTGGAGAAGATGAGATAGATCAGCGCCACCTCGAGGTACAGCGCTAGCGGCTCATAGGTCCGGGCTACCACGCGCTGCGTGGCCATGAACATTTCGGTCACAGTGATGTTGGCGGCCAGCGAAGTGTCCTTCACCATGGAGATGAGCGAATTGGAGAGCGGCGGGAAAGCCGTCCTCAGCGCCTGCGGCAGCACGATGCGCCGCATCACCTGAACGAAGTTCAGCCCCGCGCAGTAGCCTGCCTCGATCTGCCCCACCGGCACCGATTCCAGCGCGCCGCGCATGGTCTCCGCGCAGTACGCGCCTTCGTTGATGGAAAACACCAGCACGGCGGCGGGAAAGGCGTCCATCACGACGCCCACCTTCGGCAGGCCGTAATACACCACGAAAAGCTGCACCAGCAGCGGCGTGCCGCGGATGACCCAGATGTAAAACCGGGCGATCTGCGTGAGCACCTTCACATGCGCGAACTGAATCAGCGCCACCACAGTGGCAATCACCATGGCCAGCGAAAAGGCGATCACCGTGAGCGGAACGGTCATTTTCAGGCCGGGCAGCAGGATTTTCGGAAAAGAATCAACCAGGATGCGCCAGAGTCGTTCCGACATATCATCAACTTCCATATACCCACATTGTTTTCCTGAGTGTATCACACAAATGTAAAAACAGCGAACATTTCTGCCAAATAATAAAGGCCAGTCGCGGCCGTACTGTAAAAAACAGATTGAAATTTCAGGTAAAAAGATGTAATATAGAAGCGTTAGGAGGTGTTCCCATGGCATTCCCCATTGATCATGATATGCACTGCCACACGTGTCTTTCCTCCTGCTCGGGCGACGCGGCGCAATCCGTTCAGGCGCTGCTCGAGCACGCCAGGCGCTGCGGCTACACGCTGCAGTGCGTGACCGACCACCTGTGGGACAGCCTCGTGCCAGGCTCGAGCAACTGGTACGCCCCGCAGGACATCGGGCACGTAAAAAGAAACCTGCCCCTGCCGCACGATGACCAGGTCCGGCTGGTATTCGGCTGTGAAACGGAATTCTGCGGCGGCACGAAGCTGGGGCTCGATCCGCGTAATTACGATCAGTTCGATTTCATCGTCATCCCGCCGAACCATTTCCACATGAAGGATTTCGTCCGCCCGTCCACCTGCGATACCGAGGAGAAGATCGCCGACCTGTTCGTGGAGCGGCTGGAGGACATCAGCCGTCTGGACCTGCCCTGGCGCAAAGTGGGCATCGCCCACATGATCTGCGGACTCATCTTCACGGAGGGCGATCCGCTGCGCGTGTACGAGCTGGTGGATGAAAAGCGTTTCCGCGCAGTCATGGGCAAATACGCCCGCTTCGGCGCCGGCATCGAAATCAACCTCGCCTCCTTCTTCCCCGGGTGGCAGGATCATGAAGACGCCGTGCTGAGGCTCTACCGGCTGGCCAAAGAGGAAGGCTGCAAATTCTACCTGGCCAGCGACGCGCATCATCCCGCCGAGCTGGACCTCGTGCCGGATCGCGCGCCCGCCGTCGTCGAAGCGCTGGGTCTCACGGAAGACGACCGGTTCATTTTGGCATAAAGGAGCACAGATATGGCCAAATACATCATGTCCCTGGACGCGGGCACCACGTCCAACCGCTGCATCCTGTTCGACCGGGAAGGCCGGATGGTGAGCGTGTCGCAGAAGGAATTCACGCAGCATTTCCCCAAGCCGGGCTGGGTGGAACACGACGCCATGGAAATCTGGCTCACGCAGTATGCCGTGGCCGCGGAGGCGCTGGCCAAGGTCGGCGCGACCGGCGCGGACGTCGCCGCGATCGGCATCACCAACCAGCGCGAAACCACCATCGTGTGGGACCGGGTCACCGGCGAACCGATCGCCCACGCCATCGTGTGGCAGGACCGCCGCACGGCAGATTACTGTGACCAGCTGATGGCGCGCGGCCTTACGGAAACCTTCCGCCGCAAGACCGGTCTGGTCATAGACCCATACTTCTCCGGCACGAAGATCCGCTGGCTGCTGGAGAACGTGCCCGGCGCGCGGAAACGGGCTGAAATGGGCGAACTTCTCTTCGGCACGGTGGAAACGTGGCTCATCTGGAAGCTCACCGGCGGCAAGGTGCACGTGACAGACTACTCCAACGCCTCGCGCACCATGCTGTTCAACATCATTGACCTCAAATGGGATGAGGACATCCTGCGCGAGCTGGACATCCCCGCCTGCATGCTGCCCGAAGTGAAGCCGTCCAGCTGCGTCTACGCCGAGACGGAGCCTGATCTGTTCGGCCAGTCCGTTCCCATCGCCGGAGCCGCCGGCGACCAGCAGGCCGCGCTGTTCGGCCAGACCTGCTTCCAGCCCGGCGACGCCAAAAACACCTATGGCACCGGCTGTTTCCTGCTGATGAACACCGGTGAAAAGCCCGTGTTCTCGAAGCACGGGCTGGTCACCACCATCGCCTGGGGGCTGGACGGCAAGGTGGAGTACGCCCTCGAGGGGTCCATCTTCGTGGCCGGCTCCGCCATCCAGTGGCTGCGCGACCAGATCAAGCTGCTGGATTCCGCCGAGGACAGCGAATACTTCGCGGAAAAGGTGAAAGATACCAATGGCTGCTATGTCGTGCCCGCCTTCACCGGACTGGGCGCGCCGTACTGGGATCCCTATGCGCGCGGCGCCATCGTGGGCCTGTCGCGCGGGGTGAACCGCTTCCACATCATCCGCGCCACGCTGGAATCGCTGGCCTTCCAGACCTATGACGTGCTCCAGGCCATGGAGGCGGATTCCGGCATCGCGCTGGCCACGCTCCGGGTGGACGGCGGTGCTTCGGCCAACAACCTGCTGATGCAGATCCAGTCCGACATCATTCAGGCCGCCGTTGCGCGGCCCGTGTGCGTCGAGACCACCGCCATGGGCGCGGCCTACCTCGCCGGGCTGGCCGTAGGCTACTGGGCCGGCAAGGAGGACGTGATGAGCAACTGGCGCATCGACCGCACCTTCCGCCCCGCCATTTCCCCCATCGAACAGGAAAAGCGCCTTTCAAAGTGGCACAGGGCCGTGGAATACACCCGCGGCTGGGAAAAAGACGACGCCTGATTTCCAGGCACAACAAAATGGCAGCCCGCCTTCGCGGGCTGCCATTCTTTTCTCGTGGTTTTCAGTTGGCCATCGGTTCACCGAACAGCGCCGCCCAGGTGGCCGGACCGCAGACGCCATCGGCCTGCAGGCCGACGCTCTTCTGGAACGCCATGACCGAACGCGCGGTCTTCGCGCCGTAATAGCCGTTGTACTTGCCTTCCAGGAAGCCCAGCTTGCTCAGCCGCTCCTGGATCAGGTACACGTCGCGCAGGTAGTCTTCCTGGTGGAATGTCTGGTTG
>LVAP01000013.1 GCA_001603025.1 Clostridiales bacterium Firm_10
CGCCCTTTACGCCCAGTCATTCCGGACAACGCTCGCCCCCTACGTATTACCGCGGCTGCTGGCACGTAGTTAGCCGGGGCTTCCTTGTGGATTACCGTCACTTCCTTCGTCATCCACAACAGAGGTTTACAATCCGAAAACCTTCTTCCCTCACGCGGCGTTGCTGGGTCAGGGTTTCCCCCATTGCCCAATATTCCCCACTGCTGCCTCCCGTAGGAGTTTGGGCCGTGTCTCAGTCCCAATGTGGCCGATCACCCTCTCAGGTCGGCTACCGATCGTCGACTTGGTGGGCCGTTACCTCACCAACCAGCTAATCAGACGCGAACTCACCCCGAACCGGATCTCTCCTTTGACCCCCCCGCCATGCGGCGCTGTGGTCTTATGCGGTATTAGCACCTGTTTCCAAGTGTTATCCCCCTGTCCGGGACAGATTGTTCACGCGTTACTCACCCGTCCGCCGCTGAAATAAACCGGATTCCTGCCGAAGCTCTCATCCCGCTTATCCCCGCTCGACTTGCATGTGTTAGGCACGCCGCCAGCGTTCGTCCTGAGCCAGGATCAAACTCTCTTGTTCAATCCTTATCGCTCCCCCCCGCAGGCGCCAACCTGCCGGGTCGCGTTTCTTGCTCTCTCGGAATCTGACTGTTTCTTTTCTTTCCCATTCTTCCCTATATCGTTTTCAAGGATCGCTCCTGTCGCTCCCTCGGAGCACCCCCCTCGCTCGCGACAACAGAAGATATTATACGCCTCCCGCTCGCGTTTGTCAACACTTTTTTTCGGCCCGCATTTTTAATTTCGTTTCCTATTTTACATCCCATCCTTTTGCATCTATTTCGTTTGTTAACTGTTTGTGTCGCCTGAATGAATCACAGCCGCGCGGTCTTTCCCCGAGCCCTGCCGGCGGGAACGGCATGCCCGCGCCGCCGTCCGGCAATCCATTCTTCCGTTCCTTCATTTAATTTAAATAAGCGGCGGGCAGCAAAAAAGAAGAACCGGCAAAGCCGGTTCCTCCCCGTTCCTAACTACTTCATCTCTTCCATAAACGCCATGCAGATGTCGTCTGAATCCGGCAGATTCTCGTGGCCGAAATCCGGATAAATGACCGCGCTCTTCTTCGCCGTGATCTTGTTGTAGGCGGCGAACTGGGTCGATGGCGGGCAGATGGTGTCCATCAGACCGGTGAACATCTTCACCTCAGCGCGGATGCGGTGCGCCAGATGCTGATTGTCGATGTAGCCCAGCTTGGTGAAAATCTCCCTCTCGCGCTCGTGACGCGGATCGGAATGCCGGAAAAACTCCCGCAGCTCCGCGTAGGCCGCAACGTCGAGGTCCATCTCCCACACGCGCCGGTAGTCGCACAGGAAGGGCACCATGGGAGCGGCGCGGTTCAGCTTCGGCGTCAGCGCGGCGCAGGCGAGGGTGAGGCCGCCGCCCTGCGAGCCGCCCGTCGCGCCTACGCGGGTTTCGTCCACATCCTCCATCGCCATCACGATGCGCGCCATCTGCGCGGCGTCCAGGAACACGTTGCGAAAGTACAGCTTGTCGGGGTCGGAATCGTCCAGGCCGCGGATGATGTGGCCATGATGGGTGTTGCCCAGCACGGGAATGATGTCCTCGGAAGAGCCGCCCTGGCCGCGGCAATCCATGGCGGCGGCCACATAGCCTGCGGCCACCCACCTCAGCAGCCCGCTGAACGAACCGCAGTCTCCGGTATAGCCGTGATAGAGGCACATGGCGGGCAGCCTGTCAGTGCGCTTTGCCGGGCGCGCAAGCCGGCAGTGGATGCGCGCGCCGCCCATACCGATGAAATACATCTCAAAACACTCCGCCCCATCCACCCGGAAGGCCGCAGGCTGCAGCTCGCAGCCCGTACCCAGCGCTTCCATTTCGGCGACGGCGCGGTCCCAGTATGCGTCCATGTCGGCGGGACGCTCATTGAGTCCCCCAAAGCGGTAAAGCTCCTCCAGCGGCATATCGACGATTGGCATGACGTTCACTCCTCCAAACAGTATTTATGGCAGATATTGCGTTGCTTTCCCCGGCGGAAGCGCTTCAATCCTCAACCTGCGCGACGGGGAACTGCGAAATCCTCAGCGAGGTATCGCCATAGGGCGCCAGGCTGATGTTCACCACGCCGTCCCGCTTCGCCTTCAGGTCGATGGGTGTGGGCGCGCAGCTGCCGCCCTGCATGCCCCATCCTTCCGCTTCCACGGCCTCGACGGTCACGCGCGCGCCGCCCCCGCTGCCGAACGCGCCTTCGCGCCCGGTAAGCGCCGCCTGCATCGCGCCGCCTTCGACGAGCGCCCAGTTCCACTTCTCCTGCGTGGTCACGGCGCAGTCCGGCACGACGGGATGCTCACGCAGCACCGTCCAGTTCTCCTCCGGATGGAAGGCCATCAGCAGCGGTCCCAACTCCACGGCAGCCGAGCGGCGGCTCCAGCGCGTCACGCGCGGCGTCATGGGCAGGGTGAGCTCGATCACGTCCCCCTGCCGCCATTCGCCCTCGATCACGCTGTACTGCCCGGCGACGGGTGCCATATCCTCGCCGCCGTTCACCCGCAGCGTTGCCGACTCTGCCCACTGCGGAATGCGCAGGCAGATGGGGAACGCCTTCGGCGCGCCCGCGTCCACATGGATCCGCACCGTCTCGCCGAAGGGATAGGCCGTTTCCACGCTCAGCTTCACCGGCGTCTCGCCCGAGCGGAAGCGCACCGTGCAGGGCGCGTAGCTGACCGCCGCAAAGCCCTCGTCGGGCGTGGCGTACCACAGGCTGGCGGCGTACTTGGGCCATCCCTGGTGCAGGTTGGCCGTGCAGCAGCCGAAGTTTGGCTCCAGGCCGAAAAGGTTTGAGTCCGGTCCGTTGTTGTACCAGCCGCGCTTTTCCTCGGTGCATTTCACCTGGGTGGCCTGCTGGTCATACTGGTGCAGCAGCATATCGCCCGACATGGCGCCCGGCAGCGCATTGAAGGCCAGCTTTTCCAGAATGTCGCCCAGTCCGTCCTCCGGCACGCCGCAGGTGAGCAGCGTCTCCACCGTGTGCATCAGCTCCACCACCGCGCAGGTCTCGGTGCCCTGCGTGGGGCTGCTGCCGCTGAGGTGCTCGTCGCCGGTGAACATGCCGTAGGCCACGCCGTGGTGCTTCATCAGTTTCTGCCAGCCCGCCGCAAAGGCCCCGCGCTCCTTCGGGCCGCTTTTGAACTGGCCGATGACTCCCGGCGCTTTCAGGCCCATCGCCACGTTCACCACGTGCGAGAGGTGGTACTGCGTGGCGTAATAGGGCCGCTCCGTGCCCGCCAGCCTTTCGCCCTTTTCGTTTTCCCGCGCGCAGCCCGCCTTCATCTCTTCCCAGGGAATGAGCTTCTGCATGGCCCGCGTGTGCGGGAAGGCGGAGAAGTGGCTGGTCCAGTCCAGCGTCTGCTCCTTCAGCTTCCGCATAAGCTCCAGCAGGAACTTATGCTTCCCGCCGGTCAGGTTGTACAGCCACACGACCGCCTCGATGTTCTCCGCGCCGCGCGCCACCGCCCAGTTGACCAGCGGTTTCCTGTCGATGGTCCTGTACTGATATTTGAAATAGTTGAACATGAACTCCGGCACGCGCTTGTCCACCGTGGCGGTGAAATACTGCATAAGCGCCTTGAGCATGACCATGCGCGGCCACCAGTCGTCGTTGCTCTCCGGGCCGAACGAACCGTCCTCCCGCTGGCTGGCGAGCGTCCACTCGATGTATTCCATGCACACGGCCTTGAGCCTGTCATCCTCCAGCAGCCAGGCCAGCGGCACCAGGCCGTCCAGATAGTAGGGCGCGCGCTCCCAGGCATCGCCGTCGCCGCCGCGCCAGGCGCTGTCCTTCACGTCTGGCCAGAACTCATGCAGCCTGCCGGTGAGGCCGCCGGCGGCGGTTTTCAGCTGCTCCAGCAGCCAGCCCTCGGGTTTGATTGCTCCCAACGGCAGCGCCGCCATGCTGTTCTTGCCCAGCGGCGGCAGATTGAACACGGCGCGATTCATCATGGAAAAACAACACTCCTTCTGCGCTATCTCTGCTTTTCAAAGGCCTGGGCCAGAAGCGATTCCAGCGGCCCGCCCGCTTTTTCCTCAAAATACCGTTTCAATTCAAAGTTCCTGTCCCACTTGTCCTGCGGACAGCGCCCGTAGCGGCGCTTCACGTCGCCCATACGCGCTTCCAGCGAGGCCGGACCTTCCGCGGTGCCGATGCCGTCGCACAGCTGGATCAGCCGGTCGTAGTCGTCGAACACGCACGAAGCGAGCGCTTCGCGCAGCGCCGCCTGCTTTTCTTCCGATATATCGGCGTTGCCGATATAGTCTTCAAACACCTGCGTGTTGAACGAGTGCGTCAGGCAGATGCGCGCGGCGTCCCCGTAGCCCAGATCAAGCATGTATTTGTAGCCGTCGTACACGTGCGCCATGTGCCCGTGGCCGAAGCGGCGGCCGATGTCGTGCAGCAGGCCCAGCGCATACGCCTTCCCGGCATCCATGCCGCAGGCCGCGGCAATGGCCTCGGCGCAGCGCGCCACCACCCGGCTGTGGTCGCCCCACAGGCCGGGACACACGGCCTCCGCCTCCCGAACGAGCCTTTCCGCCTCATCCCGCGCCGGATACTTCTTTTCAGTCATCTCATTTCCCCGCTTCCCGTCATCAGGGCGTCGAGATCAGATAGATCGCCGCCAGATGCGCCGGATAGAACAGGTAGAACACCCACTTGTTCAGCTTTATCTTCGTGTTCATCGGGATGTATATGAGCGGCAGCGCCATCAGCGCGTAAATCTGCACGTATACCCGCACATTGTCTGCCGGCCACAGCTTCAGGCGCAGCGTGGGCAGGCCGTACCACGTCATGTACGCGGCCACCCACACCAGCGAGGCCAGCGGCCGGTCAATCAGCGCCCAGAACAGCAGGATCAGGTATATGCCGTACATGCCGTAGTCCAGGCTGTCCTGCAGATACCAGCATGCCGCGAACACGATGGCCGTGGCGATGTATTTCCTGTCCTGCAGCGTCCAGATGAGCAGGATGCCCATGAACAGGGTAAAGTGGATCGCCAGGTTCATATTCCAGTAGTAGTGCCTGAAGATGAGATCCAGCCGGTAGAAATTGTGCGCCCAGTCGAACGCCATGCGTGTTTGGTGATTCATCGTGGTCGCGTACAGCGGCTGTACGAGCACCGCCATGACGAGCACGCGCAGCGCGTATTTGCCGATGTTGCGGGTGCGGATGCAGCCCACCGCGATGCAATAGGCGAAGATGGGAAACGCGATGCGCCCGATCTCGCGCATGATTTTATACTGCGGAAACACAATCGCGCCCAGGTGGTCTACAAGCATGGTCGCGATCGCGATCAGTTTCAGGAAGGATGTGTCCGTGTTGAGCCGAATGTTCTTTTTGATTCCTGTCACGCATGTCACCTCGGCGTCAATTATACGCTAACAAGCCCCTTCATTGCAAGTCCCCCAGGCCCTGAAACAGCGACAGCTGCTCCGCCCGGATCCTGGGGCGGATCTCAAACCGGCCGGCGGCGGGCGCTTCCCGGAAAAAGGGGGAAGGCTGTCCGCCGCAGGTGAGGATCAGCTCCTCCCGCGCCCGCGTCACGCCCACGAAGAACAGCCTGCGCTCCTCCTGGGGATTCTCCGTTTCGCCCTTTCGCCGCAGCGGAAACGCGCCATCCTCCAGGCCGGCGAGGAACACGGCCGGAAATTCCAGGCCCTTGGCCGCGTGAACGGTCATCAGCCGCACGGCGCCGGAGGCGGTCTTTCGCCCGGCCTGGCGCACGATGTCCGCCTCCTCGCCCATCAGCAGCGCGCGCAGGAAATGGGCCATGTCGGGATGCCCTTCGGCCGCGGCCGCCAGGCGCTCCATGCCCTGCCCCTCCGCGCCGCTCAGGCGCATGAACGCCCGAACCAGCGCCTCCGGCGCGGCGTCCGGGCAGGCTGCCAGTCCGGCGCGCACGGTTTCAGCCTTCGGCAGGCGCGCCGCCCGGCGGGCGCTGGCTGTGTCCGAAGGATCCAGCATGCTGCGGAAGATGGCCACGGCCGCCTGCACCTCGGGGTCGGCGAGCATGTCCCCGCCGCCGGACACCTCACAGGGTACATCCGCGCGGCGCAGAGCCAGCTCCATTTCCAGCAGGCGGCGCCGGGTGCGGCACAGCACCGCGATGTCCGAAAAGGCCCGCGCGGGCCGGTCGGAGCGGGTCTCGTGCATGTCCATGCCGCCCACCATGCGCGATATTTCCCCAGCGATCCAGTCGCCCTCCGACAGGGCGTCCGGCGCGGCGCCGGCGCGGACGGCCACCCCGTGGGGCTGCGCAGCCGTGAGCGTCCGGTCCCCGCCCGGGTTTTTCACGATGACCTGGCGGGCGAAATCCAGGATCTCCGGCGTGGAGCGATAGTTGCGCGTCAGGTTCATCACGGCGAGGTCCGGGAAGGCCTCCTTCAGCTGGTCAAAGCAGGCCGCGCTGGCGCCGCGGAAGCCGTAAATGGACTGGTCCGGGTCGCCGATGGCGAACAGGGTTTCGCCCTTTTCGCTCCATTTCACCATCAGCCGGCGCTGGACGGCGTTGATGTCCTGACATTCGTCCACCAGCAGGTGCGGCATGACCGCGTCCGTCTCCAGCGCCTCCAGGAGGATGTCGTCCATATCCCGCGCGCCCAGCTCGGCCAGCTTTGCCTGATACGCGGCGAAGCGCTCATCCTGAGGCGCGCCCTCGCATTTCTGTCGGGAAATGGCCTGCAGCGTATCCGTGGGCGCGTCGTCCGGAGCGATTTCGGCGGCGAGTTCCAGCGCCTGCGCCGGATCGAGCAGGGGCTTCGGCGGGATCAGGCCCAGGCACACGCCGTGGAAGGTGCCCACGGTGATTCCGTGCACGGCCTTCTTGCCCAGCTGGGTTTCCAGCCGCTTTTTCAGCTCCCGCGCGGCCTGATTGGTGAAGGTAACGGCCGTGATCTGCCCGGCGGGCACGCCGCGCGCCAGCAGATGTTCGATGCGGGCGGTGAGCGTCTTCGTCTTGCCGGTGCCCGGCCCGGCCACCACAGCCACCCGGGGCAGCCCGGTTTCCGCGCAGGCAGCCTGCTCCGGGTTGAGGGCTCCGCCGGCGGCGGGCTTTTCCGGCGCCGGGCGGGCGGTTTCCAGCGGCGCGAAAGCGGGCCGGTCCGGAGCGGACGCCTGCGGAGCAAGGAAGGTGGTCTGTCCGCTGAACACGGCCAGTTCGCCCGGCGCGAACAGCGAAATGACGCCGTACTCTCCGTCGTAGCCCGCGCGCCTGATCACCTGTCCCGCCCGCAGCCGCCGCAGTCCCTCCGCCACAGCCGCTCCGGCCAGGGACGCGGCGTCTTCTGTCGGCAGCTCCCGCAGGATGTGGAACTCGCTGCCCGCCCGGGCGAGCAGATCGAAATAAACCGCCTGCGTCCGCTTGCTTTCCGGGGAAACGCCCAGACAATCGCCCAGCAGCTCGGGCAGGGGCATCAGGCTCTCGAAAGGCGCGGACGCTCCCGGCTCAGCGCGGTCCGCCAGCTCTTCCACCCGGTGCAGCACGCCCACGGTGACCTTTTTCCCGCACACGGGACAGCGTCCATCCAGCGCCCGCGTCTGCGCCGGCTCCAGGCAGCAGCGGCAGGCCCGGTGGCCGTCGAGGTGATATTTGCCTTCTTCCGGATAGAACTCTACCGTGCCCATCAGGCCCTCGCCGGTCTCCAGCGCGCGCTTCACGGCGGGATAGGAGAGGCCGCACGAGAGCATGTTGGCCTCGCGGCCCAGCTTCGCGGGCGAGTGGGCGTCCGAGTTGGATACCAGCTGGTATCCGTCCAGCATGGACAGCCGCCGGTTCATGGCGGGGTCCGAGGAGAGGCCGGTCTCCAGCGCATGGATGTGCCCGGACAGGTCGCCGTAGCAGTCCTCCAGCCGCTCGAAGCCGGAAAACGCGCCGAACACGGAAAAGTGCGGCGTCCAGACATGGGCGGGAATGAACACGCAGTCCGGGCAGGCCTCCAGCGCCGTTTCCAGCAGGTCGCGGCTGTCCAGGCCCAGGATGGGCCGCCCGTCGGAGCGGATGTTGCCCACCCGCGAAAGCCGCTCAGCCAGCTTGTCGGCCGCCTCCAGCGAGGGCAGCAGAATCACATGGTGCACCTTCCGGGTCCTGCCGTCCTTCTTATAGATGGTGCTGATCTCCCCGCTGACCACGAAGCGCGCAGGCCCGGCTTCGCCGGCCGTGCTGTCCGGCAGGGCGAATTCATCCTTCAGCCGATAGAGGCCCTCCTCCGCCGGCTCCAGCTGCTCCGCCATTTCGGCGCGCCAGGCGGGATGCGTGAAGTCGCCCGTGCCCACCAGCGCGATGCCCTTGCGGCGCGCCCACAGCGCCAGGTGCGGCAGGTCGCCGTCGCGGCTGGTGGCGCGGGAATAGCGGGAATGAATGTGCAGGTCCGCAAAAAACATACTGATCACCCGCCGTTTATTGTATCATAAACGGCGGAAACCTGCAAACGCGCGGTCCTGTCACACCGTCAATTTTCGCGCCCGCGCGCATTAAGTTCTTGACAACACTACCCCGCAAGCATATAATTATTTTACAGACGCGAACGTCTATTTTTATTCTTTGGGAGGAAATGCCTTATGAAAAAGTTTCTGGCTGTCCTGCTGGCAATGGTCATGACGTTTGCCTGCGCGTCCTTCGCGCTGGCCGACGAGATCGATCCTGAGCTGGTCGCCGCGGCGCAGGCCGAGGGCGAGCTGATCGTGTACGGCTCCTGCGAGGAAGAATACCTGATGGCCGCATGCGAGCACTTTGAAGAGCTGTACGGCATCAAGACGAGTTATCAGCGCCTGTCCACCGGCGAGGTGCAGGCCAAGATCGAAGAGGAAAACGGCAACCCCTCCGCGGACGTCTGGTTCGGCGGCACCACCGATCCCTACAACGTCTGCACCAAGGAAGGCCTGCTGGAATCCTACGAAGCCAAGAACGCGTCCCACCTGCTGGGCGACGCCTATCGTGACGCCGACGGCTGCTGGTACGGCATCTACAAGGGCATCCTGGGCTTCATGGTGAACGTGGACGAGCTCAAGCGCATGGAGCTGGACCAGCCGGAAGACTGGGCCGACCTGCTCGACGAGAAGTATCAGGGCCTGATCTGGCTGTCCAACTACAACACCGCCGGCACCGCCAAGCTGGTCATCAACACCATGATCCAGAAGTACGGCCACGACGAGGGCATCCAGTACCTGGTGGACCTGGACAAGAACATCCAGGTGTACACCAAGTCCGGCTCCGGCCCCTCCAAGAACGTGGGCACCGGCGAGTGCGTCATCGGCATCGGCTTCCTTCATGACGGCATCACCCAGATCGTGGACAACGGCTACGGCAACATCGGCCTGATCGTGCCTTCCAGCGGCACTTCCTACGAGATCGGCGCGACCGCCATCTTCAAGGGCGCCAAGCACGAGAACGCCGCCAAGCTGTGGATCGAGTACGCCCTGAGCCCCGAGTGCGTTGAGCTGGGCGCTCAGAACGGCTCCTATCAGTTCCTGGTGATCGACAACGCCCAGCAGCCCGAGCAGGCTGCCGAGTTCGGCCTGGATCCCGAAAACGTGATGGACTACGATTTTGAAGACGCCAAGAACAACATCAAGACCTACATCGAAGAAGTGATGACCGCCCTGGGCGACGCCGCGGACGATCGCTTCAAGACTGAATAATACCTCGCATCCTGTGTGCGTCAAAGGGGGATGGTGCCCGTCACCATCTCCCTTTTGAGATGAAAGGGGGCTGAGCGCATGGCCAAGGGACAGAGCGCCTCGCTCGACCGGAAAAAGCTGCTGGGCGATCCGGCCATGGTCACCACCATTGTGCTGCTGATTACTTTTCTGGCGATCTTTATCCTTTATCCGCTGGCCATCCTGCTGGTGGACAGCGTCTATTCCGCCGAATCCGGACTGACCTTCGATTTCTTCAAGAGCATTTTCGGCAAGCGCACGTTCATCACCGCCATCACCAACACGCTGAAGGTGGGCATCCTGGTGGGCCTGCTCTCGGCGGCCATCGGCCTGCTGTTCGCCTACGTGGAGGTCTACGTCAAGGTGCGCACGCGCTTCATGAGCGGCCTGTTCAAGGTGGTCTCCATGCTGCCGGTCGTGTCGCCGCCGTTTGTGCTGTCGCTGTCCATGATCATGCTGTTCGGCAAGGCGGGCATCATCACCCGCTTCCTGCTGCACATCTACGACAACAACGTGTACGGCTTCTGGGGCATCGCCGTCGTGCAGACGATGACGTTCTTCCCCGTGTGCTACATGATGTTCCGCGGGCTGCTGAAGAACATCGACCCCTCGATGGAGGAAGCCGCGCGCGACATGGGCGCCAGCCGCTTCAGGGTGTTCACCTCGGTGACGCTTCCGCTGCTGCTGCCCGGCATCGGCAACGCCTTCCTGGTCACGTTCATCGAATCCATCGCCGATTTCGCCAACCCCATGATCATCGGCGGCAGTTACGATACGCTGGCCACCACCATCTACCTGCAGATCACCGGCGCCTATGACAAAAACGGCGCCTGCGCCATGGCCGTGGTGCTGCTGGGCATCACGATGGTCATGTTCCTGGTGCAGAAGTACTACCTGGAGCGCAAGACGGCCGCCACCCTCACGGGCAAGGCCTCGCGCGCGCGCATGCTGATCGAGGACAGGAGCGTCACCGTGCCGCTGACGGTCCTGTGCTCCGTGATGGCGCTGTTCGTCATCATGATGTATATCTGCGTGCCCTTCGGCGCGCTGTTCAAGACCTGGGGTTACGACTTCCACCTGACCACCAAGTGGTTCGTGCAGGTGTTCAGGAAGTACAAGGGCCTGAAGGCGTTCAAGGACTCCTTCGTCCTGTCGCTCATCGCCGCGCCGATCACGGCGCTCCTCTCCATGATCATCTCCTACCTGGTGGTCAAGAGAAAATTCAAGGCGAAGGCCTTCATCGAGTTCGTATCCATGCTGGCCATGGCCGTGCCCGGCACCGTGCTGGGCATCGGTTACATCCGCGGCTTCGCGGGCGGCATGTTCCGCACCGGTTTCCTGCAGAACATCTACGGCACGGGCGTCATCCTCGTGATCGTGTTCGTGGTGAGGAGCCTGCCCACCGGCACGCGCAGCGGCATCTCGGCGCTGAGGCAGATCGACAAGTCCATCGAAGAGAGCGCCTACGACATGGGCGCGGGCAGCCTCAAGGTGTTCACCTCCGTGACGCTGCCGCTCATCAAGGACTCCTTCCTCTCCGGACTGGTCACCGCCTTCGTGCGCTCCATCACCGCCATTTCCGCCATCATCCTGCTGGTCACGCCCAGCTACCTGCTCATCACCGTGCAGATCAACGAATTCGCGGAGAAGGGCTCCTACGGCATCGCCTGCGCGTTCGCGACCATCCTGATCGCGATCACCTACGGCTCGGTGCTGCTGATGAACCTCATCATCAAGTTCTTTGGCACAAGCAGAAAAATAAAGGAGGCTGAGTGATCATGGCTGACATGCGCGTGAAACAGCCCAAGGGCGTGAAGCTGGATCATATCTCGAAAATCTACCAGGACCCCAAGACGGGCAAGGACTTTTACGCGGTTCACGACGTGGCGCTGGACATCGCGCCCGGTTCCTTCGTGACGCTGCTCGGCCCCTCCGGCTGCGGCAAGACCACCACGCTGCGCATGATCGCGGGCTTTGAATCGCCGGACGAAGGCGAAATCTACCTGGGCGGCGAGCCCATCAACGCGCTGACGCCCAACAAACGCGACACGGCGATGGTCTTCCAGTCCTACGCGCTGTTCCCGCACTACAACGTGTTCGACAACGTCGCCTACGGCCTGCGCCTGCGCCACATTTCCAAGCCGGAAATCCAGCGCCGCGTGACCGATATCCTGAAGCTGGTCGAGCTCTCCGGCATGGAGCAGCGCATGACGAACCAGCTGTCCGGCGGCCAGCAGCAGCGCGTGGCGCTGGCCCGCGCTTTGGTCGTCGAGCCGGGCGTGCTGCTGTTCGACGAGCCGCTCAGCAACCTGGACGCCAAGCTGCGCGTGCAGATGCGCACGGAGATCCGCCGCATCCAGCAGACGCTTGGCATCACGGCCATCTACGTGACGCACGACCAGAGCGAGGCCATGTCCATTTCGGACCAGATCATCCTCATGAAGGGCGGCGTCATCGCGCAGATGGGCACGCCCATGGAGATCTACTATCGCCCGAACAGCGAATTTGTGGCCGATTTCATCGGCGAGTGCAACTTCCTCAAGGGCTGCGTCGCTTCCAGCGGAGCCGGCCTCACGAAGGTCGTACTGCCCGAAGGCGAGGTTTCGGTGGCGACCGACAGCCCGCGGGAGGCCGGCACGGAGTGCGAAATCGTACTGCGCCCGGAAGCCATCGCCATCGCGGAGAGCGGCATGCTGCCCTGCCGGGTAGAGCTGAGCTGTTTCATGGGCAGCTATCAGAACTACCACGTGCGCGTGGGCGACACGCTGGTCAAGATCACCGACAACTGCCCCGTAAACAAGAAGATCTTCAACGTGGGCGACGCGGCGTTCATCTCCTTTGACCCCTCCTGCGCGCACCTGCTGTAAAACACCGCGCCCAAAACCACGCCTCCGGCATTGACTAAC
Organism: Clostridiales bacterium Firm_10; assembly: GCA_001603025.1. GTDB lineage: Bacteria > Bacillota > Clostridia > Christensenellales > Aristaeellaceae > Firm-10. Next base: position 12,622 of record LVAP01000013.1, read on the forward strand.
GCAGTGCGTCAATGCCATGAGCCCCGCGGCACTTGTCGCGGGGCTCATTTTTCATCCGCTCAGGACGGCTTAATGTCTCTCGTCAGGTCCTTCACCCATTTGTATTTGCGGTAATGCGCCATCACCCACGGCAGCTTCCCCACTTCATCCAGGCAGGTGCAGGCGTACACGGCCATGACCGGCCAGTGGAACACAAACGCGCCCAGCAGCGCCAGCGGAATGGCGACGCCCCACATGCATACGGACAGGCTGTACACATCGAACAGCGTGTCGCCGCCCGCGGCGAATACGCCGTTGATCACCACGGTGTTCACGCAGCGCCCGATCATGTATACCGACATGATGATCATCATCCGGATGAGGAACGCATGGGCGGTTTCATTCAGCTCCACGAAGGCGACGACCGGCGGCGTCAGCGCCAGCACGACCAGCATGGAGCCAAGGCCGATGAGCCACGACAGCTTGTTCAGCCGGTCGCCGTACACCCGGCCCCGCTCCAGCTGGCCCGCGCCCAGCTCGTTGCCCACCATGATGCCACCCGCGCTGGAAATGCCGTTGCACGCGCAGCAGATCAGATCGCGCACCACCGCCGCCACGGAATTCGCGGCCGCGGCGTCCGCGCCCATATGACCCATGATGGCGGTATAGGAGGTAAAGCCCACGCCCCAGAACATCGAGCCGCCCAGCAGCGGCAGCACCACCTTTGTGAAATCCTTCTCCAGCAGCGGGTCGCGGTGAAACAGGCGGCGCCAGGTTGGGCGGATGTAGCCCTTCCGCCGGGAGGAGGCGACGCACAGCGCCAGTTCCGCCGCGCGGGCGATGAGCGTGGCCAGCGCCGCGCCGTTCGCGTTCATGGGCGCGAGGCCCAGCAGGCCGAAAATGAACACGGCGTTCAGCGCAATGTTCATGACCACCGCCGTGGAGCTGACCGCGGCGGAGCGCCCCGCGTGATCGCTCACCTTCATGATGGTGAGGTAACACTGCGACAGACCCGTGAGCAGATAAGACCAGCCCGCGATGCGCAGGTAGCCCACGCCGATTTCAATCAGCTCGGGATCATGCGCGAACAGCCGCATGAGCGCGCCCGGCGCCAGTTCGCAGGCGGCGCAGAAGAGGATCGACACGAAGCCGCACAGCCGCAGCATCATGCAGAATATGTCGTTGATGGTCCGCGTGTCCCCCTTGCCCCAGTACTGCGCGCCGAGGATCGCGCCAGCGGACGTGGCCGAGAACAGAAACATGTTCTGCACAAACTGGATCTGCGACGCCAGCGACACGGCGGCCATCTGGTTCTGGTCGATCCGGCCCAGCATGAACGCGTCGCAGGCCGCCACGGCCGCCAGCATCAGGCTCTGCATCGCGATGGGCAGCGTGAGCCGCCACAGCTTTTTATAGAAGATCCGATCGCCAAAGAGATGATTGTTCATTCTCAACTGCCCCATATCCTGCGCGTTCGCCCCTTCGCCGGAAAGGGCGGCTTTCCGTTCGGAAGGCCGCCCCCTGCCGATGAAGCGCCGCAGCGCTTACTTGCCGAAAAAGCTCTTGATCTTGCCCAGCAAGCCCGTCGCTTCTTTTACGTCGATCTTGCTCAGGTCGATCTTGCCCTTCACGGCTTCGATAATCTGCTTCACCTGCTCGTCGTTCAGGTCAATGCCCGCGATCTTCTTGACCAGCTCGGCGGGATTCAGTGCAAAATCCTTCAGCAGACCATTGTCGCCCTGCAGCTTCGCGATAATCTCGTTGATGATCTTCTGAATATCCATGCTTGCCACCTCTTTCCGGGGCTGCTTTCCGTGCCCCGTATCATTATACAATTTTCTTCCCCCGCTGGCAAGTGCTTTTCCCTTCTCCCGCGCATTCGGAGCGATTTTACAATCCATCGGCTTTTTCCGGGCGAAAAATGTTTGCATTCACAAATATTTACTTGCATCCGCAAGCATTTCTTTTTATAATAGTGATGGAGACAGAGGGGAAAACGAAACCATCGCGAAGGAGGGATTCAATGGCGGGCAAATACTATATTCTGAAAAACTGTTCGACGTTCTATCGCCTGACGCAGATGCGTTACGCCGAAGAACTCAGGCCTTACGGACTCGGCGCCGGCCAACAGTATTTCCTGTGGCATATCGCGTCAAATCCCGGCGTCAGCATGGCGGAGCTGGCGGAAAACGGGGCCTACGACAACGGAACGGTGACGCGCGCGGTGAGCAAGCTGAAGGACAGCGGCTATATCCGCATCGAGCCGGACGATCGCGACCGGCGGGCCAAGCGGCTGTATCCCACTGAAAAGGGCTCAGCCATGCTCGAGCCCATTCATCAGATGCGCGCCAGGTGGTTCAGGGCGGTTACAGTGGATTTTTCAGACGAGGAAAAGGCCCAGGTCAACATACTGCTGGCGCGCCTGGCTGAGAACGCGCGCCGGGCCTTGAGTCCGCATCAGGAATGCGGCAAATGAATCCTTTCAAGAAATCGGAGGCGTTTTCATGAAACTGGATGGGATCAGGCCGGTTGTCCACTCCATTACCCCACGGAGATTTCTCCCCGAGCACAGGCGTGCCGTGCGCTCCCGCCGCTGCGAACTGATATATATCCTGGAAGGGTCAGGCGACGTGCGCTTCGGAACCAAGCGCACCCAGCCCTTCCGGCCGGGCAGCATCATGCTCGTTCCGCCTGACACCGCGTATTTTGTGCGCGCGCAGGGCGAGCCGGCGCAGGCGCTGGCCGTCAGCTTTGATTACACAAGCGCCGGGCAGGAAGCCGCGCTCGTCTTCGAGGACGCGCCCTGCCTGAACGAGCCCCTCGCGCTGGACGGCGTGCCCGACCTGAATCGCGACATGCCGGCGATGCTGCAGGCCTTCCTGCGCAAGGAGCCCCACTGGCAGCTGCGGCTGAGCGGCGCCATGCAGATCATCCTCTCCCGGATCGTCCAGCACGCTGACGGCGGCATGCACGCGCTCATCAGCCGGGTGATCGACCTGATGACAAAGCGCTACATGGAGCCCCTCAACAACGCGGACATCGCATCCGAGCTGGGCTACCATCCGAACTATGTGAACGCGGTGTTTGTGCGCGACATGGGCATGTCGCTGCATCAGTACCTGATGCGCTACCGCGTGGAAATGGCCACGCACCTGCTGCTCACCACCACGCTGCCCATCTCCAGCATCGCCGAGCAGGTCGGATTCCGGCATTTCAGCCATTTTTCCAACTGCTTCCATCGCCTGACCGGCCTTGCTCCCGCTGCGTACAGGCTGGATCATTGATCCTGGCGCCGCGGGAACGCGCCTCATCACGATAAAGGTTGTGTTTTTCTCATGAGACGAATACTGGAATTCCTGCGGCCCTGCGCGGGGCGGATGGGGCTGGGGTTTGTCATCAAATTCATCGGCACCATCGGCGAGCTCTGGCTGCCCTGGATCCTGACCTACATGATCAACAACGTCGTGCCGCAGGGGCGGCTCGGCCTGATCTTCCTGTGGGGCGGGCTGATGGTCTTCTGTTCCGCCGTGTGCGTGGCGGCCAACATAACCGCCAACCGCATGGCCTCCGCTGTGGCGCGGGATACCACGCGCGCCGTGCGCCACAGCCTCTACGAGCGCATCGCCTACCTTTCCTGCGCGCAGATCGACAAGGTGGGCATCCCCTCGCTGATTTCGCGCCTGACGACGGATACCTACAACGTGCACCAGATGGTGGGCATGATCCAGCGGCTGGGCGTCCGCGCGCCCATCATGCTGGTCGGCGGCATCCTGATGACCCTGACGCTGGACGTGCCCTCCACGCTCGTCCTGCTGGCCACTGTGCCGTTGATCGGCGTATCTGTCACCTATGTGTCCATGAAGGGCATTCCGCTGTTCCAGAAGCTGCAGGCCTCCATCGACGCGCTGGTGCGCATCGTGCGCGAAAACATCACCGGCGCGCGCGTCATCAAGGCGCTCTCGCGCGGCGATTATGAGATCGAACGCTTCGGCCGCCAGAACAAGGCCACCAGCGGCAACGAAGTGCGCGCCAACGTGGTCATGGGCATGGGTCATCCCATCATGAACGTGCTGCTCAACGCCGGCATGGTGGCCGTCATCCTCCTGGGCGCGCGCCGGGTCAATGCCGGGCACATGGAACCGGGCACCATCGTGGCCTTCCTGAGCTACTTCACCATCATCGCAGGCGCCATGATGGGCCTCACGCGCCTGTTCGTCATCTTCTCCCGTTCCAGCGCCTCCGCCAACCGCATCGCCGAAATCCTCGACATGCCCGCCGACCTGACCGTGGCCGGCGAAGAGGCGGCCGAATCCCCCTGGCACGTGGAATTCGACGACGTGTGTTTCTCCTACAACAAGCGCGGCAGCGCCGTGGAGCACATCAGCTTCCGGCTCAGGCGCGGCGAATCGCTGGGCATCATCGGCGCGACCGGATCGGGCAAAACCACCATCATCAACCTGCTGATGCGCTTCTACGATGCGGACAGCGGCGCGGTGCGCATCAACGGCCGCGATGTGCGCACCATTGACGAGGAGACGCTGCACACCATGTTCGGTGTGGCGTTCCAGAGCGACGCGGTGTTCTCTGACACCGTGCGCGAGAACATCACCCTGGGCCGGGACATCGCCCAGGCCGAGATCGACCGGGCCGTCGAAAACGCCCAGGCCGATTTCATCTCCACCCTCGAGGACGGCCAGCAGGCACACCTCAACGCCCAGGGCACGAACCTGTCCGGCGGCCAGCGCCAGCGGCTACTCATCGCCCGCGCGTTGGCGGGCAATCCCGACATCCTGATCCTGGACGACTCCTCCAGCGCGCTGGACTACCGCACGGACGCAAACCTGCGTCTGGCGCTCCAGAAGAACTACGGCGGCGTGACCAGCATACTCATCGCCTCCCGCGTGAGCTCGATCGCGCACTGCACGCAGATCATCGTGATGGACGAAGGCCGCGTGATCGGCCAGGGCACCCACGAGGAACTGCTGAAGACCTGTCCGGTGTACGCGGACATCGCCCGGACGCAGATGGGAGGCGGTTTAAGTGCCTAGAGGCATGCCGATGGCCGCGCCCGGCACGCGCCCGATGGGCGACGTGAGCGGCAAGCGCGACACGAAATACATCCTGAAAAAGCTGGGGCACTATCTCTACCGCTATCGCTTCCTCGTGGCGCTGGCCCTCGCGCTCACGCTGCTCTCCAACGCCCTGTCTCTGATCGGGCCGAGCCTGTCCGGCCGCGCCATCGACGCCATCGTGGGCGAAGGGCAGGTCCGGTTCGGCGTGGTGGGACACTACGCCCTGCTGATGATCATCTTCTACGTCACCTCGTCGCTGCTGAGCTACGGCATCTCGGTGCTGATGATCCGCATCTCCCAGAAAATTGTGGTGCGCATGCGCCAGGACGCCTTCGAGAGCATCTCCCGGCTGCCCATCAGCTACACCGACTCCCACCCCATCGGCGATATCCTCTCGAAGCTGTCCTATGATATCGACACGGTGAACACCTCGCTCTCGCATGACGTGGTGCAGATCCTCTCCAGCGTGGTCACAGTGGTGGGCTCACTCATCATGATGGTGCGCCTCTCTCCCCTGCTGATGCTGGTGTTCGTCGTCACCATCCCGCTCTCCATCCTCCTCACGCGCTACATCACCTCCCGCACGCGGCCCCTCTTCCGCAAGCGCAGCCGCGCGCTGGGCGAGATGAACGGCTTTGTGGAGGAAATGATCTCCGGGCTGAAGACCACCAAGGCCTATCACCAGGAGAAGACCATGATCGAGCGGTTCGACCGGAAGAACGAGGAAGCCGTCGGCGCGTATTACAACGCCGACTACTACGGCAGCATCACCGGCCCGGCGGTGGGTTTCATCAACAACCTGTCGCTGTCCTTCGTGAGCATGTTCGGGGCCATCCTGTTCCTCACGGGGCGCATGACGCTCGGGCAGATTTCCGCCTTTGTGCTGTATTCGCGCCGCTTCTCCGGCCCCATCAACGAAGTGGCGAACATCATCGCGGAGCTGCAGTCCGCGTTCGCGGCGGGCGAGCGCGTTTTCCGCCTGATCGACGAGCCGCCCGAAACGCCGGATGTGCCCGGCGCCCTGCCGCTCACGACGCCCGAGGGCGACGTCTCCATGGACCACGTGTCCTTCGGCTACGTGCCGGGCAAAATCATCCTGCACGACCTGTCGCTCACCGCAAAACCCGGCTCCGTGACGGCCATCGTCGGCCCGACCGGCGCAGGCAAGAGCACCATCATCAACCTGCTGATGCGCTTCTACGACGCGGACAGCGGCTCCATTCGCGTGGACGGGCACGAAATCGCAAAGCTGAAGCGCGCCGACCTGCGCGCGGCCTACGCCATGGTGCTGCAGGAAACCTGGCTGTTCAACGGCACGGTGTATGAAAACCTGATCTACGGCAACCCAAACGCCAGGCCGGAGGACGTGAAACGCGCGGCCCGGCTGGCGAAGGTGGAGAACTTCATCGAGCAAATGCCGGACGGCTACGACACCGTGCTTTCCGAGAACGGCGGCAACATCTCCAAGGGTCAGAAGCAGCTGCTGACCATCGCCCGGGCGATGCTGCTGGACGCGCGCATGCTGATCCTGGACGAAGCCACCTCGAACGTCGACACGCAGACCGAGAAAGCCATCCAGGACGCCATGATCGAACTCATGCGCGGCAAAACCTGCTTCATCATCGCGCACCGGCTGTCCACCATCGAAAACGCGGACAACATCCTCGTCGTGCGCGACGGCGACATCGTGGAGCAGGGCCGCCACGCCGAGCTGCTGGCCCGCGGCGGCTTCTACAGCGAGCTGTACAACGCTCAGTTCGCCGGACCCATGCAGACGGCCTGACTTCCCGCCTCACAACAGCAGAAAGGAGCCGCCGCGAAAACGCGGCGGCTCCTTTTGTGCCGTTAAAACAAGCTGGGAATAATCAGATTATTCCTCGCCCAGAGCGCGGCGGTTGATCTCGGTCAGCTCTTCCAGGCCATAGGCGTTGAGCTGCTCAACATAAGCATCCCACTCAGCCTCAACATCAGCCTGGCCGGCGATCCACTGCGCGGTCTTGGTCTTGATGTAGTTGTTCAGGTCAGCCTGGATCTCGGCGGAACGGGTGGTGTCTTCCTCGGAAGTGCTCCAGACCTCGGGGAACTTCTCGTTCAGATAGGGGCCGTACAGCTCCATCTTCATCTCGTTCTGCAGGTCGGGATCCTTCTCGTCCTTGCCGAAGGGCAGGACCACGTTGTCATGATAGTAGCGCGGCAGGGAGTTGGCGAAGCGGTTGCCCCAGCTGTACTTCTCCTTCTGCTCGTCGCTCCAGTCGGACTGGTCGGTCTCCTGATAGAGGCCGTCCGCCAGCTTGACAATGCAGATGTCAAGGGGACCGGAAGAGGTCTGCTGAGACACGTCAGCCTCGAACAGGTTGTTGAACCAGCGGATAACGATGGCGGCCTTCTCGTCGTCGCACTTGTCGGTCACGACGGCCTGGGTGCGGAACAGGGTGACGCCGGGGGTGGTGCGATGGTACACGGGGTTCTCGACGCCCTTCAGCACGGGCAGGGGATGCATGGCGTTCTTGACGTACTTCTCATACTCCTCGGTGCCTTCCAGGAAATCGTCGTAGGCATCGCCGGGGCCGTAGGAGATGTCAACACCGTACAGATCCTGCTTGCCCTTCGCGCTCCAGGTCGCAACGTCCTGGGTGAAGATTTCGGGGTCGATCAGGTTTTCCTTGTACAGGTCGGCAAAGTACTCGATGAACTTCTTGTAGCCTTCGGTGTTGGCGTTGAAGGTGATCTTGCCGTCAACCAGCGCGAAGTAGGGGAACTGGTTCTTCTGGCCAGCCGCGTCCACGCCCCACCAGCCAGCCAGCTTGCTGATGTCCAGGTTGTTGGGGTCGCCGGAGAAGGGGATTTCATCGGTGGGATCGCCGTTGCCGTTGGCATCCTGGTCACGGAAGGCAATCAGGACTTCCTTCAGCTCTTCAGGAGTGGTGGGCAGCTCGAGGCCGAGACGATCCAGCCACTGCGCGTTGATATAGGGGATATAGAAGACTTCGGGCTCGCCCACAACGTAGGGGATGGAATAGATGTGTCCATCCGGCAGGGTCATGGAAGCGCGCACACCGGGCTTGTCCAGAACTTCCATCATGTTGGGACCATACTTCTCGAACAGGTCCTCAAGGGGCAGGAAGGTCTGATCGCCCATGCCCATGTCGATCAGGTGCTGGTCGCCCAGAACCCAACCGGCAATGACGTCGGCGTAGTCACCGCTGGAGAGGGCGATGCCGAGCTTCTCAGTCTGCACGGCATAGGGCGCCATCTGCCACTCGATGGTGATGCCAGTCATCTCCTCCAGAATCGGGAACATGATCTTGTCTTCCGGGAGACCGCTGTCATCGAGGAAGATGGAGAAGGAGTAGGGCTCGTTGACGATGGGCAGGCCAGTCTCGTTCCAGTCCACAGCCAGCGCGGGAACGCTGGAGAGAACCAGCAGAGCAGCCAGCACGAGAGCCAGTTTCTTCATTTGGGGTTCCTCCTTGAAATGATATTTATGCTACGCCCCGAAGGACGCATCATACTGAAATGGGGATCAGCCCTTCACGGAGCCGATCATGACGCCCTTCACGAAGTGCTTCTGCACGAAGGGATAAATCACCAGCACGGGGATGGAGGAGATGATGATCAGCGAGTACTTCATCATTTCCTTCAGGGCATCCAGGCGCTTCTTTTCCAGCAGCTCCGCCTCCGTCATGACCTGGCGGGTCTGTACGCTCGTGTTCAGAACCAGGATGTTTCGCAGCTCCAGCTGCAGCGGCCACAGCTCGCGCTTCTGGATGTAGATCAGCGCGCTGAAGTAGCTGTTCCAGTGGCCCACGCCGTAGTACAGGCAGAGGATGGCGGTGATGGCGCCGGACAGGGGCAGCACGACGTAGATGAAGAACTTCGTGTTGCCGCAGCCGTCCAGTTTGGCCGCTTCCATCAGCTCCAGCGGAATGTTGGTCTTGAAGAATGTACGCGCCACGATCATGTTGTAGACGCCCAGGCAGCCGGGCAGAACCAGCGCCCACCAGGTGTTCAAAAGGCCTGTATTGCGAACCACGACATAGGTGGGCATCATGCCGCCGCCGACGAACATGGTCAGGATGTAGAACAGGGTGATGGGCCGCTTCAGCGTGAAGTCCGGCCGGCTCAGCGCGTAGGAAGTGGGAATGGTGACCAGCAGGTTGATGGAGGTGCCCAACAGGGTGATGATCAGGGAGTTGAGGAAGCCGCGCACAACGGTCTTCGTCTTGAAAACTTCCTTGTAGCCGTCCCACGTGAAGCCCACGGGCGTCAGGACGACCTTGCCGGCCGACACCTCGATGGGATCGGAGATGGAGGAAATGATGACGAAATACAGCGGATACGCGACGATCAGGAAGAGGAACGTCAGAATGATGAAGATGACGGTATCATAGATGACGTCGCCGCGGGCGCGCCTCAGATGCTTATGTGTACTTTCCATTTATCCTTCCTCCTTTCCTCAGAACAGCGCGTTGTCGCTCAGCTTGCCGGTGATGTAGTTCACAGTGACCAGCAGGACCGAGTTGACGAGGCTGTTCATCAGGCCGACGGCGGACGAGTAGGAAATATCGCTCTTGATGATGCCGTAACGGTAGGTATAGGTGGCGATGATGTCCGAAACCGGCATGTTCAGGTCGTTCTGCAGGGCGTAGGCCTTTTCAAAGCCGACCGACAGGATCGAGCCCATGTTCATGATGAGCAGCATGGTCATTGTCGGGGCCAGGAAGGGCAGGTCGATGTGCAGGACGCGCTGGAACTTGGTCGCGCCGTCCACAATGGCGGCTTCATGGTATTCGGGCGAGACGCCGGCCAGCGCCGCGAAGTAGATGACGGAGGACCAGCCCATGCCCTGCCACACGCCGGACCACACGTAAATGTGGCGCCACATCGTGATTTCGGCCATGAAGTTGATGGTTTCACCGCCCAGTGCCCGGATGACGTTGTTCACAACGCCCACGCGGGGAGAGAGGAACAGGATCAGCATACCGCACATGACGATCGTCGAAATGAAGTTCGGCGCGTAAGTGACGGCCTGGATGACCTTGCGGTATCTCTTATGGCGGAAGGAGTTGAGCATCAGGGCCAGAATGACGGCCACCGGGAAGCCGGCCGCCAGCGAGTACAGGCTCAGGAGCAGGGTGTTGCGGACCAGCACAAACCAGTCTGCCCCGTTAAAGAACCTTGCAAAGTTCCTCAGGCCAACCCAGTCGCTGCCCCATATGCCCTTCTTCGGCTTGTAGTTGCGGAAAGCTATCTGCACGCCATAGATGGGAATATAGTGGTAGATGATAGTGAAAATCATGCCCGGCAGGCAGAACAACAGCAGATCCCAGTTGCCCCGCATCCTCTGCAGGAACGATTTCTTCTTGGTTCTCGCAGCCAAAGAATATACCCCCCTCATATATTCTGGTTTGTATTTTCACAAAAGAAAAAACAAAGTCAGGCTTT
>LVAP01000132.1 GCA_001603025.1 Clostridiales bacterium Firm_10
CGCCCACACCCACGCCCCGGCCGACGGCCACGCCCGAGCCCACGCCCTCGCCTACCCCGGAACCCACGCCCGAGCCGGTCTCCATCGTGCTCAGCGCCGTGGGCGACTGCACGCTGGGCGGCGACATGCGGGGGCCTTCCGAGGCGCGCTTCGCCGAGCTGGTGAAGGCAGAGGACGGCTCCACCGACTACGGCTACTGCTTCCGCAACGTCGCGCCCATCTTCGAGGCGGATGACATCACGCTGGTCAACCTGGAGGTGGTGTTCACCAACTCCAGCGATTTCCTGGAGCGCGAGGACAAGATCTACATCATGCGCGGCAAACCCGAATACGTGAACATGCTCACCGGCTCGTCCGTCGAGGTGTGCAACATCGCCAACAACCACATGACCGACTTCGGCGACGACGGCATCCGCTGGATGGCCGACCTGCTTGAGGAAAACGGCCTGCTCTTCTGCGGATACGGCTATACCGCCACCATGGACGTGAAGGGCGTCCGCTTCGGCTTCGTGGGCATCAATTACTGGACCACCCCGCCGGAGGAATTCGAAACCACCCTCAAAACCATGCGCGAGCTGTGCGACATCCTCGTCGTCTCCATCCACTGGGGCACGGAGCTCGAGTACAATGCCACCGACCGCCAGCAGGAGTGGGGCAAGAAGGCCGTCGACCTGGGCGCCGACCTGGTCATCGGCCACCATCCGCACGTCATCGAGGGCATTGAGCAGTACAACGGCGTGAACATCGTGTACAGCCTGGGCAACTTCTGCTTCGGCGGCAAATCGAACCCCACCGACAAGGATACCTTCATCTACCAGCACGAGTTCATCGTCAATCCCGGCACCGGCCGGCTGATCGACAGCCGGTACGACATCATTCCCTGCAAGATCACCTCGGTGCCCTACGACGCCAGCAACAACTGCCAGCCCACCCCCATCGAGGATCGCGCCGACCAGCTGCGCCTGCTGAAAAAGATCGAATCCTTCTCGCAGCACCTGTCCAATCCCCTCAGCCTCACGGAATGACGAAAACGTCCCCGCGCCATGGCGCGGGGACGTTTTTCCGCTTGCCGCCGCTCAGCCGACTGTCAGCGGCGCGCTGCTGAAGGTGCGGTTCTGGGCATCCGTCACCTGAAAGGATACGCACAGCCCATCCTCCTCCTCGCGGGGAATGAAGCGCAGGCTCCACGCCCCGCCCTGCACTGTCGACGCCGTCGTCAGGCACTCCTGCCATCTGTCGAAGCCGGTCAGCGCATCGTCCGCGGTGACGGGCTGGCGCCAGGAGATCGGGAAGGCGGCCACGGGATACACCGACGCGTCCAGCGTGCCGCGGGTGGACCAGATGCCGGTCTTTTCATCGTACAGCCAGGTTTCCAACACGGTCACGGCGCCGGTCTCGTCCGCGGCGCATTTCAGCCAGGCATGCACCACGTCCGGCTGCGCGTCGGCGTCCGCGGACGGCAGCTCAAAACCGCTCAGGTCGATCGTCACCTGCTCCGGGTTGAAGCTCTCCACGCTCACAGTGGCAAAGGAGTCGAGGGGAATCTGGCTGCTCACGGTGCCCATGATGACGGGCGACGCCCCCTCAAGCTGCATGCTGGTGATTTCAAGGGGGACGATCTCGGCGTTGCCCGCGCCGGACGGCGCGAAGAAGAGCCCCTGCCCGGCAGACACCGGAGTGACGCCCGTATCCAGGCTCACCGAGGAGGGCACGCTCAGCGTCTGCGCGATGTCCGCGGAGAGGGGCGACAGGCTCTCCACGCGGTATTCGCTCAGCGGGATCAGGTCGCCCAGGCTGGTGCTGCCGGCTCCGTTCTCCCCTTCCGGCACGTTCGAGCCGGCGGTGGTCATCTCCCCGCCGCTGGACACGTCCGGGCTGGTGCTGCCGGCCCCGTTGTCCTCGAAGGTATAGGAACCGAAGCTCTTGCGCACGCCGCGGGTATCCACAGCCACCAGGGCGGCGGCTTCATCCGAGGTCTCGGCCCCGGCCCGGCAGTAGTTGACATAGACGGCGAAGGCGCCATCCGGCAGCGTCTCGTAGGGCACGGCAGACGCCAGCGCGCCGCCCTCGCCATCCACAACAGCCAGCGCCTGCCCCGGGCAGGCCGCGTACAGCACGCCCTCGTCCAGCGCGACGCGGTTCACAGCGCACACCATCGCGTAAGCGCCGCTGTCCGCGTCCCAGCGCAGCAGGTTCATCACTGCAGAGGAAAGCATTTCCTGCTGTCCCTCCGTCAGAGGCAGCGCGTAGACGGATTCCTCGTTGGTTGCCGTGGCGCTCAGGCTGCTCCAGGCCACGTCGGAGGCGCCGAACAGGTAGCTGGCGAAGCGGGCGATGTAATCCGTGTAGCCGGAGGAAAAGCCCAGCGACGGATACAGTCCGCCCCAGGCCTGCGCATACTCCGCCTTGTTCTCATAAGGATGGTATACCGACAGCCCGCGGCCCGCGCCGTCTCCGCTGCGGCTGTACACCACGGCGTCTTCCAGCGCCTCCCGCACGGCCGCGGCCTCCGCCGGGCGCTGGGCCGCCAGCTGGTCCACCAGCGCGCCCAGGTCGATGAGGTCGTAGCTGTCGCCGGCCACGGCGCTCTTGCCAAAGGCGCGCGTGTTGCGGGCGGCATAGGAGAACAGCGCGTAATTGCCTCCGCTGATCTCCAGCTCCGGGAAGAAATCGTCCAGCGAGGCGCTCAGCCCCGCCACGCGCGAGAGGTCCGTGCAGGACAGCGTGAGGCCCGCGTCGCCGCCCTCCTCGAAATAGCCGTCGATGATGCGCCGCCCGGTGGCCGCGCCATCCGCGTCGTTCTCAATGTCTTTCAGGAAGGCGTAATTCCAGCCGGTACCCGGCTCGGTCTCCTCCGAGGCAATCATGTAGCGTGCGAAAGGCGCCATGAGCGCGGCGACCTCCGCCGAGGCCATGAGGCAGGCGTCGAAGCCGATCCATTCCAGCCCCTGACTGGCGGCCGGACTGGCGGCCAGCGCCGCGTACAGCTCGTCCATGGTCAGGTGATCGGAACCGTACTGCTCGTCCCAGCACACGCCGTTCATCGGGCCGCCGCCGTGATCCCACAAGATCAGCGCGTAGCGGTCGGCCGGATAGTTTTCGTAGCCGTAGGCCAGCAGGGCGGTCAGCGCGTCCGACGAGCCCATGCTCATGGGTTCAAAGGCGTACAGCATGCGCAGCGTGCCGCGGCCGGGCATATAGACGCACAGCGCGTCCGTGGGCAGGTTCAGCGCCCAGCTCTCCGTGCCGCCGGTCATGACCAGCACGTTCACCTTTTTCACGTCGCATCCGGAGGTGGCCATTTCCATCAGGTCCGCCGAAGCGGCCGCGTTCCGGCTCTCCAGGTTGCTGCCGCACATGTACACCATCAGCGTCAGCTCTTTCCCGGCCGCCTCCGCTTCCGGCATGGGAAGCAGCGCCGCCAGCAGCACGGCCAGCAGCGCGGCGGCCACAGCGCGCCTTTTCAATCCGCACACCCCCCTCGTTCCGCGTCCATTATAAGCATATTCCCTGGCGCTGTCAATCGCCGCGCAGGCCTGTAAATTTTTGTTCCACTCCGCCCGCGCGGCAGGAATCGCCCGCCGCGCGCAGAAAATATGTAAGGAAATATACAATTCAGCAGACATGGAGGTTTTTCGCATGAAGGTTCATCGCGCCGCGCGCCGGCTGGCCGCGCTCACGCTCATCCTGGCGCTGTGCCTGTGCGGCACGGCTTCTGCCGGCGAATACGGCTACGAAATCGATCCCGCCGCCATGAAGGACTGTGAGGCGGCCTCACTGTTCGACGTACAGGTGACCGAAAAAAAAGTGGTCGAGGAATGCTTTGACTCCAGCGACATTTTCGGCTATCAGATGGATGCGCTGGTGGTGACCGTCACCAACAACTCCAGCTCGGTGATCAGCGCCGTCACGGTGTATTTCGTCACTTACGACGCCGAGAACAAGACTACGTGCCCCACCAGCAGCGGCTCGGTCACCTCGATATCCAGCGCCAAGGCGACGCCGAAGCTCAACGCCCTTCAGCGGGATGATCTGGCCCTGGCGCCGGGCGAAAGCTGCCTGCTCTCCACCAAA
>LVAP01000133.1 GCA_001603025.1 Clostridiales bacterium Firm_10
CGATCCAGACCGCGCCCGACGGGACGCGCGCCGGCATAAAGAGCAGGGGAGCCGGACAAATCCGACTCCCCTCAAAAGTTATCCCATGAGTGCCGTTCGACCCTGCTTTTTCACCCGCCGCTCAGGCAGGACGGAGACCTGCGGCTGCTTGCTGCCTTCCCCTGACAATGGGGGCCTGACATCCACATACCGACCCGGAATCCTTTTGTGAAGATGTGGGTAAAAGCAGAAGCCGTGGCGCACACCCCAGGATAATCCGTTCGTCCTTCTGTTACGGAAATATTATATCTGCTGCCGTGCCATTTGTCAAGGGGCACGGCCTGTTTTTTCTGCGCGGCGGTCATGGAGGCCGTATCCCCGGGCTTTCGCCTGAAAAGCAGGATGAATTGATCGTTTAATCATTATTATGAGGAATTGCGGCGATTCCATGCCTGTTTTGAATTATTAAGTTTGCTGAAAATGCATAAATATGCCCGTCCGACCTGTTGACAAGTGCGGTACTTTTGTATACAATGATACTTAAATTCACTCTCCCGTTTAAAAGGAGGCGCGTGGTGTGCTGGAAATTTCAAGCAAAACAAATCTCCTGGAGCAAAAGAGCTACAAATACTCCCTTCAGGACGTGCCGGATCCCAACCTCTACCGCGACATTTATCCCTATGAGGAAGTGCCGCGCGTGGCTTTCAACCATCGCCGCGTGCCGATGGGCATGCCGGAGGACATCTGGATCACCGACACCTCCTTCCGCGACGGGCAGCAATCCGTCGAGCCGTATTCCGTGGAGCAGATCGTGGAGCTCTACAAGCTCATGAGCCGCCTGGGCGGTCCGTATGGGGTCATCCGGCAGACGGAATTCTTCGTATACAGCCAGAAGGACAGGCGCGCCGTTGAAAAATGCCAGGAATTGGGGCTGCGCTTCCCGGAAATCACCACCTGGATCCGCGCCAGCCGCGAGGATTTCAAGCTTGTGCGGGACATGGGCATAAGCGAGACGGGCATCCTGGTGTCGTGCAGCGATTACCACATCTTCAAAAAGATGAAGATGACGCGCAAGCAGGTCATGGATTACTACCTCGCCACCGTGGCCGACGCCTTCGAGGCCGGCGTGCTGCCGCGCTGCCACCTGGAGGACATTACCCGCGCCGATTTCTACGGCTTCGTGGTGCCGTTCGTCAACGAGCTGATGAAGATGAGCGCGGACGCGGGCATTCCCGTGCGCATCCGGGCGTGCGACACCATGGGCTATGGCGTGCCCTTCAGCGAGGTGGCGCTGCCGCGCAGTGTGCCGGGCATCATCTACGGCCTGCAGCACTATTCGGACGTGCCCAGCGAAATGCTCGAGTGGCACGGTCACAACGATTTCTATAAGGCCGTCGCCAACGCCTCCACCGCCTGGCTTTACGGCGCGTCCGGCGTGAACTGCTCGCTGCTGGGCATCGGCGAGCGCACCGGCAACGTGCCTCTTGAGGCCATGGTCATGGAATACGCCTCGCTGCGCGGCTCGTTGGACGGCATGGATCCCACCGCCATCACCGACATCGCCGAATACTTCCACCGGGAGATCGGCTACGATATTCCCGTCATGACGCCGTTTGTCGGCAGGAATTTCAACATGACGCGCGCGGGCATCCACGCGGACGGGCTCCTCAAGGACGCGGAGATCTATTCGATCTTCGACACGCGCAAGCTGCTGAAGCGCAGCCCATCGGTACTGCTGGGGAAGGCCAGCGGGCTGGCCGGCATCGCGTACTGGATCAACGAGAACTACCGCCTGACGCCGGCCGAAGCGGTGGACAAGAAGGATCCGCTGGTGGTAGCGCTCAAGGAATGGATCGACCGGGCGTATGAGGACGGCCGCCAGACGGCGTTGGCCACCCACGAGCTGGAAGAAAAAATCGAAGAGCTCTCCGGCGGGCGCTTCATGAGACTGTGAGGGGGGATCAGAATGGAGTACAAAACGGTTTCCCTGGCCGATCAGGTATTTGAACGGCTGGAGGCGGACATATTGGGCGGCAAGTATCAGCGGGGCGAGACCATCACAGAGCTGCGGCTGTGCGGCGAGCTGGGCGTGAGCCGCACGCCCGTGCGGGAGGCGCTCAGGCGGCTGTCGCAGGAGCACCTCATTGAAGAAACGCCCAAGGGCACCGTGGTGATGGGCATCAGCCGCAAGGATTTCGAGGATATGTGCGCCATCCGCATCCGCATCGAGGGGCTGGCGGTGCGCGGATTCATCGAGAATCTCACCGAGGAGGGAATCAGGGAGCTCAGGGAGGCCATCGACTTCCAGGAGTTCTATCTCACCCGGAGCGACGCCGACCATCTGCGCAACATGGACAGCCGCTTCCACGAAACCATCTACAACCGCTGCGGCAGCACCATCCTGCGCGACACGCTGGCCCCCCTGCACAAGAAGGTGCAGAAGTTCCGCCGCCAATCCATGCAGGAGCGCAGCCGCGCGGTGAAATCGGTGGAAGAACACCGGGCCATCTGCGAGGCGATCGCCGCCAAGGACGCGCCTCTGGCCGAGGCTCTGATGGCCCGGCATGTGGAGAACGCGCTGAAAAACATCATCGAAAAGGAGCTGTGAGCAATGGGACTGACAATCGCCCAGAAAATCATCAGGGCGCACCTTGTGAGCGGCGATATGACGCCGGGCGGCGAAGTGGCCCTGAAAATCGACCAGACGCTCACGCAGGACGCCACCGGCACCATGGCCTACCTTGAATTTGAAACGATGGGCATCGACCGCGTGCGCACCGAACGCAGCGTGGCCTACATCGACCACAACACCCTGCAGTGCGGCTTTGAAAACCCGGACGATCACCGCTACATCCAGTCCGTGGCGAAAAAGCACGGCATCTGGTTTTCGCGGCCCGGCAACGGCATCTGCCACCAGGTGCACCTGGAACGCTTCGGCGTTCCCGGCAAGACGCTCATCGGCTCGGACAGCCATACCCCCACCGGCGGCGGCCTGGGCATGCTGGCGTTCGGCGCGGGCGGGCTGGATGTAGCCGTGGCCATGGGCGGCGGTGCATACTACATCACCATGCCGAAGATGATCAGGGTGAACCTCACCGGGCGGCTGCGTCCGTTCGTCACCGCCAAGGACGTGAGCCTGGAGATCCTGCGCATCCTGTCCGTGAAGGGCGGCGTGGGTTCCATCATCGAGTGGGGCGGTGAAGGCGTGAGCACCCTCTCCGTGCCGGAACGCGCCACCATCACCAACATGGGCACAGAGCTGGGCGCCACCACCTCCATTTTCCCCTCCGACGAGGTCACCCGGGCCTTCCTCGAGGCCGAGGGCCGCGGCGGCGATTACACGCCCCTCGCCAGCGATCCGGACGCGGTTTACGACCGCGTGATCGACATGGACCTCTCCGCCCTCGAACCGCTGATCGCCTGCCCGCACAGCCCGGACAACGTGGTTCCCGTGGCCAGCCTCAAGGGCACAAAGGTGGATCAGGTGTGCATCGGCTCCTGCACCAATTCGTCGCTTCTTGACATGCTGAAAGTGGCCGCGCTCCTGAAGGGCCGCACGGTTTCGCCCTCCGTGAGCCTGTCCATCTCGCCCGGATCGAAGCAGGTGCTTTCCATGCTGGCCGAATGCGGCGCGCTGAACGACATCCTCGCCAGCGGCGCGCGGGTGCTGGAGTGCGCCTGCGGCCCGTGCATCGGCATGGGCTTCTCGCCCAACTCGGCGGGCGTGTCCCTGCGCACCTTTAACCGCAACTTCGAGGGGCGCAGCGGCACCGCCGACGCGCAGGTCTACCTGGTTTCCCCGGAGACGGCTGTGGCCGCCGCCCTCACCGGCGGGATCACCGACCCGCGCCTGCTGGGCGCCATGCCGGAAATCGCCATGCCAGCCGCGTTCAGGATCGATGACAGCGCCGTGCTGGCGCCCGCCGCGCCGGAAGAAGCCGCCTCGCTTGAGGTGGTGCGCGGCCCGAACATCAAGCCCTTCCCGGCCAGCCGGCCCGTGACGGATGAAATCAAAGCGCCGCTCACGCTCAAGGTGGGCGACAACATCACCACCGACCACATCATGCCCGCCGGCGCGAAGATCCTGCCATACCGCTCGAACATCCCGTACCTGTCGCAGTTCTGCTTCGGCGTGTGCGACAAGAGCTTCCCCGAGCGCGCGGCAGCGGCGGGGCAGAGCATTGTGGTGGGCGGATCCAACTACGGCCAGGGTTCCTCGCGCGAACACGCGGCGCTGGTGCCGCTGTACCTGGGGGTGCGCGCGGTGGTGGCGAAGAGCTTTGCGCGCATTCACGCCGCCAATCTGATCAACGCGGGCATCCTGCCGCTGACCTTCCGGAATCCCGCCGACTACGACAGGCTGAACCAGGGCGACGCGCTCCGCCTGACGGACGTGTTTGCCGGCATGGACCGGGGCCTCGTCACGCTGACCGACGATACCACCGGAGAAAGCTTTGAGCTGGCCTGCGCCTTTACGCAGCGCCAGAAAGCCATCCTGAAGGCGGGAGGCCTTCTGCCTTACACAAAGGAGGAAAACGACAAATGAACGCGATTGACAATGCCGTGAACCAGTTCCGCACCCTCCTGGAGGAGCAGATTGCCCGGGCGGGCCGCATGCAGAACGCCGCG
Organism: Clostridiales bacterium Firm_10; assembly: GCA_001603025.1. Classification (GTDB taxonomy): domain Bacteria; phylum Bacillota; class Clostridia; order Christensenellales; family Aristaeellaceae; genus Firm-10. Next base: position 4,609 of record LVAP01000133.1, read on the forward strand.
CCGGCCAAGGATTTCACAAAGCTGCCCGTCGTCACCATCGGCGTGATCGACGGCGACGGCATCGGTCCCATCATCACCGGGCATTCGACCCGCGTGCTGGAGGCGCTTCTGAAAGACGAGATCGCGGCGGGGAAGATCGTTCTCAGGCGCATTGAGGGCCTGACCATCGAAAACCGCCTGGCGAAGGGCCAGGCGGTGCCGGCGGACATCCTGGCCGCCTGCAAGCAGTGCGACGTGCTGCTCAAAGGCCCCACAGAGACGCCCAAGGGCGGCACCATGGAGAGCGCCAACGTGACGCTGCGCCGCGAGCTGGACCTGTTTGCCAACGTGCGCCCGGTGCGCGTGCCGGAGGAGGGCATCGACTGGACGTTCTTCCGCGAGAATACCGAGGGCGAGTACGTGCTCGGCGGCCGCGGCGTGACCATTCCGGACACGCTCTGCATGGACTTTAAGGTGACCACCCTGCCCGGCTGCCGCCGCATCGCCCGCGCGGCGTTCGAGTTCGCCAGGAAGAACGGCAAGACCAACGTGGCCATCGTGACCAAGGCCAACATCATGAAAAAGACCGACGGCACCTTCTCCGAAATCTGCCACGAGGTGGCGAAGGACTATCCCGGCATCGAGGCGGAGGACTGGTATATTGACATCATGACCGCCAAGCTGATCAACAAGGAGGCGCGCGGCCGCTTCCAGGTGTTCGTGCTGCCCAACCTGTACGGCGACATCATCACCGACGAGGCCGCGCAGATCCAGGGCGGCGTGGGCACGGCGGGCAGCGCCAACGTGGGCGACCAGTACGCCATGTTCGAAGCCATCCACGGCTCCGCGCCCCGCATGATCGAGACCGGCCGCGGCGATTACGCCAACCCTGCCAGCATCCTGCGGGCGGCGGAGATGATGCTGCGGCACATCGCCCTGCCGGAGAAGGCGGACGCGCTCGCGCGCGCCATGGACGCCTGCCCCCTGGCCATCACCGGCGGGAAGGACGGCGCCACCTGCGCCGAGTACTGCGACGCGCTCATCGCATCCCTCGCCTGAAGCGCGGCATGCCATCAAAACGCCCGGACGGTTTTCACCGCCCGGGCGTTGCGGCATTGACGCACTGCGTTTGTCAATGCCGGGATGCAGGATTTGTGCATCTGCGATGCACGGGCAATCCTGCATGCGGTCGGGAAAAGGCAGTCTGCGGCCGTACATGCCGCCCTCCGGCTGCCTTTATGAGATCGGGGCTGCGGCCCCGAACCCCAAAGCCTCGAATCCTGTGTTATTCTATATCATGTCGGGAGGTTTGCGTGCAATCTGAAGCCCGGACGGTTTTCATCGCCCGGGCTTCTTTCTATTTGTGCTGTTTTTTCTTCTCGCACAGCGCGCTGTATCGCGCCTCCACCATCTCCGCCACCTTCTCCCAGGGAATGGGTATGGTGCCGCGCGCGCGGAGGCCGGCGGCGGCGCATTCCGGCAGCGCGGCTTCGATGGCCGCGGCAATATCCTCGCCCGACAGCTGGCAGGTGAAGCCGTTCACGCCGTTCTCGATGCCCTCGGCGGCGCAGCTGCCCTCGATGACCAGCGAGGGCGTATCCATCATGGCGGCCTCGCGCACCACGAGCGGCGCGTTGTCATAGATCGAGGGGAACACGAACAGGTCCGCCCGCTTGTACAGCGCCATCAGCTTTTCGCGGTCGCTCACCCGGCCCAGGAACACCACGTCCTCCGCGATGCCCAGCTCCTGGGCCAGCGCCTCGAGGTGGTGGCGGTCAGGGCCGTCCCCCGCCAGCACAAGCTGGAACGGCAGCGCCCGCTTCTTCAGCAGCGCGCAGGCCTGCAGCACGAAATGGGGGTTCTTTTTTAGATCCTGCTGGCCGACGAACAGCAGCGTGGGCACGCCGTCCCGCAGGGTCAGGCCGTTCGGCAGCGCGTCGGGAACATCCTCGGGCAGCACGATATCCGTCCCGTTGGGCATGATGACGATCTCGCCCTGATAGCCGTATTCGCGCAGCACCCCGGCGGTGCTTTTGTTGACCGTCCACACCTCATCGCAGGTTTTATAGAAGGACAGCACATATTTTACCACCAGCCGCCCCAGGAATGTGGAGTGCGTGCCCTTCACCACGTCGTCGTAGTACTTGCTGTGGAAGGTGACCACCAGCGGAATCTTGCGCTTGTGCGCGATGCGGCGCGCGGCGAGCCCCGCCAGGAACGGCGCGTGGGCGTGCACCACGTCGAAGGGCAGGGCTTCCAGCTGCCGGCGGTATTTGCGGTGCAGCAGCGGAAAACCGAAATGATAAACCAGCGAGCCGAACGGGAGGCTGCGGTACAGCATGGTTTCGCAGGCGGGTTCATCGTGGAAGGAGGGGTTTTCCGGGGCAATGTAGATCGTGCGGTTGCCCCGCTCCGTCAGATATTTGCAGTAGGCCAGCATCACCTGGCCAACCCCGTCCAGATACGGGGGATATATTTCGCCAAACTGGCCTGTAAGCATTGGAATCACCTCACAGGAACTGATCACATCTGGTTATCTATTATAGCAATTATAGCACATCCCGCGGGGAAATGCCACGGGACAAAGGTTGCAGCGCGCGTTTTTCGCGATTATTTACAGGAATGGCACAAAAAAGCCGCCCATTGGACGGCGTGTGCGCCGGAGCAGGCGGCTTGAGTGCGTCCTTCATTCCCTGGCGAGAAACGGATCGTTCTCCGGATGGCCCTCGGGCAGCGGCTGCAGGAACATGATCAGCGCGTCCTCGCTGTTTTCATAATAGCGCTTGCGGAAGCCCACATCCCTGAAACCCAGCTTGTGATAGAGCGCCTGGGCGACGAGGTTCGAGCGGCGGCACTCCAGCGTGAGGAAGGAGAGGCCGGAATCCGCGGCCAGCTGGATCAGCGCGCGCGTCACCGCTTCGCCGTAGCCCAGGCCGCGCCTGTCCTGCCGCACGGCGATGTTGGTGATGTGGCCCTCGTCCAGCACCAGCCACATGCCGGCGTAAGCCACGCACGCGCCGTCCTCCCTGAGCACCAGGTAGCGCGCGCAGCGGTTTTCCGTGACTTCCTTTTCAAACGATTCGCGCGACCAGGGCGCGGGAAACGTGGCCGCCTCGATGGCGTGAACAGCGTCCACGTCCTCCAGCGTCATGAGCGAAATGTCGATCTCCGGCACGTCTCATTCACCTCCGGCCTGGGCGAGGCGGGCGCTGCGCTCGCGCTCGGCCTGCGGGGCGCGCAGGTAAGCGGGTTCGAGCGCCATGGCGTCCACGGCCTCCCCGGCACGCTGTTGCGCGATGAAGCAGGCGGCCGAGGCGCGCAGGTATGCCGCCGGCGCCGGCGCGGTAACGGCGCGTTCGCCCAGCGCCGCGCGGACAGCCGGGAAGTGAACCTTCAGCCCGTCGCCCAGGAAGAGGCACCTTTCATCCTGCGGCAGGCGCGCGAGGAATTCCGCGAGCGGCAATGCTTCGTCCGGCAGGAGCCGCGCGGGCAGGCTGCCGCCGCTGAAGCGGAACGCGGCGCAGTACACCTGGCTGCGGCGCGCGTCCAGGATGGGACACACCACCCCCGGGAAGCCGAAGGCGTTCACGGCCAGCGCCTCGAGGGCGTCCACGCCCACGACCTTCTTCCCACAGGCGTGCGCCAGGCCCTTGACCTCGCACACGCCGATGCGCACGCCGGTAAAGGAGCCGGGTCCGGTCACGGCGGCGAACAGGTCGATGTCAGCGGGCGCCAGGCCGGCGGCTTCGAGGGCCTGCTCGACCATGGGCAGCGAAGTCTGCGAGTGGGTCAGTCCGTGGCAGGCGGCGATTTCGTGCGTCACCACGCCGTCCTCCATGAGCGCGGCGCCCGCGAAAGGACCGGAAGTGTCGACGGCAAGGATTCTCATGGTTCAAGCCTCCATTTTGCGAGGGCGTTTTCAATGGCCTCCCGCCGGCCGTCGAGGCCGGTGAGGGCGATGGAGATCGTGCGGGCGTCGTCGTCGTTTCCGCAGCGGGCGAGGCTCGCGGCGATGCAGGCTTCGGGCGCGAGATCGGCCCGATCCGGCCATTCGATGACCGCCGCGCCGTCGTCTCCCACGAACTCGTCCAGCCCCGCTTCGAAGAACTGGTCGGGATCGTCCAGGCGGTACAGGTCGAAATGGTAGAACGGGATGCGTCCCTGGTAGGGCTGCATCAGGGTGAACGTCGGGCTGGGCATGGCGCGGGTGATGCCGAGTCCCCTCGCCAGTCCCCGCGCGAGCACCGATTTGCCCGCGCCCAGGTCGCCGGTGAGCAGGACCACATCGCCCGGCCGGAGAAGCTCTCCCAGCGTCCGGCCGAATTCGGTTGTGGCCTCCGGCGATTCCGTTTTGTATGTAAGCACTTTATTCACACCAGCAATTCCTGTTTTTATCACTTGAGGATCGGCGACAGCCGCTTGTAGAGCAGGAATGTCACCAGCGCCAGCGCCACGCCCTTCAGCAGGTTAAACGGCGAGGTGGCCAGCAGGATCAGCTTGGGCAGCGTGTCCACCGGGGGCACCACCTGCGCGATCGCGGCGATGATGGTCTCCAGCGGCATGTTCATCACGTTCACGTAGAAGGGGATCATGATGAAGTAATTGGCCACGGCGCCGATCACGACCATCGAGACGATGCCGCACAGCAGGCCGCTCAGCGCGCCTTTCAGCGTGCGGTTGCGCTTGTAGATCATCACGGCTGTGATCATCATGGCGGCGGTGGTCATGAAGTCGGCCAGCTCGCCCACGCCCATGGAAGTGGTGCGCATCAGGCCGACCGCGTCCTTGATGAGCAGCACGCACAGCCCGGGCACCACGCCCATCGAGAAGCCGCCCAGCAGCACCGGCACGGAGCTGAAGTCCAGCTTGTAAATGGGCGGGATGACCGGTATGCCGGGAATGTAGAACAGCACGGCGGCGATCGCGCCCAGCACGCCCACGCGGGTGACCATCTTCGTGTGGCTCAGGCTTTCGTCCGCGGCGGATCTGGGCGTCGTCGCCAGGATGATGATGCCCAGCGCCAGGGCCCAGCTGCTCAGCATTATGACGGCGCTGAAGCCGAAGGCGGAGGGAACGGCGAGGAGGCGGTAGTCGGCATAGTCGGGAACCGCGTCGGCCAGCTTCGGGCCCAGCAGGTAAGCCTGCTTCACCTGGGTGATCATGAAGACGCTCAGCCCCAGCGCCAAGGCGGCGCAGACGACGCCCGCCCAGCCTTTGCGGCGGCCGCTCCTGTCCAGCAGGGCGCAGCCCATGCCCACGAAGGCCGCGGTGAGGATGAGCGAATAGACGTGCGCCCAGTCCGCGCGGGGCGCGCCGGCCTCGTCGGTGAGGCGCTTCACGGGCGCTGAGGCCCCACCCTCCAGCGGGACGCTGCCGCTGGTGCTCACCAGCTTCCAGCCGTTCAGCGAGGAGGCGAAGACGCTATCGCCCTTCTGCGCGGTGATGCGCTCGAAGGGCAGGAAGAAGGCCAGCGCCATGAGGGCGAACACGACGGCGAGAATCAGCCAGCTTTTCCTTTGGAACATATCCTGTTTCTCCTTTCCGGTTTACTGCAAAACAGGCCCCAGCCTGGCATCAGGGGGGCCTTTCTATTTGCAGGAAACAGAACATGCACTTCTCCCATCCAGACTGTCACTGTCGGCTCCGGAATCTCACCGGATCGGCCTTTCGGCTCGCGGGCTTTCACCGCCGGTGGGGACTTTCACCCCGCCCTGAAGATGCGTTTGCTGGCGCTGTATGCAGTTTTTCCATGAGTTAGCATAGCCCTTTCGCGCCAGCCTGTCAAGTTATTTTTGCCGGACAGCCCGATAAACATGCAAAACAGAAATAATTTTCTGAAAAACAATAAAAATATATTGACATGCGATGATCCTGTATGGTATGATACGGCGTGAAGGGAGGTGGCCGGATCACTGGAATGTATTTTTTGAACGTCCGGAGCGACATTTGGGCGGCCTTCTCTTGCGCGGCGGCGCACGGCGTGGTATCCTCAGTTCACAAACAGGAGAGGAGGCGTCGATGATGACGACGTATAACAGAGAGGCTGTCAACAAGGCGCTGCCGATGGTGCGCGAGGCGGAATACCAGCTGGTTCGCGCGCAGGACAAGCTGGACAGCGCCCGCAGCTGGGGCATCTGGGACATCCTGGGCGGCGGGATTATCAGCACGCTGGTGAAGCACGGCAAGACCGACGACGCCAACGACTGCATCCGCGAGGCCGCCCGGCTGATGGAGCGCGTGCAGGCGATCATGCCCGAGGCGTATGTGGGCGAGGCGCCGGTGCGGGAAGGCGGCTTCGGCCGCGTGGCCGACGTGCTGTTCGACGGCTTTTTTGTAGACCTGTACATGCAGGGGCGCATCAACGACCAGCGCGAGGCGGTGAAGGAAATGCTCGCCCGCGTGCGGCGCGTGGAGCGTGAACTGATGAGAATGAACGGCTGACATTTTGAAAAGGAGAGTTGAAATGATCGTGAGAATTGCCGGCATCCTGCTGGCGCTGCTGCTTGGCATGAGCGGCGCGGGCCGCGAGGCTGCGCCGACGGCCGCTGAAGACGAGTTTATCATTCGGGTGAGGCTGGACACGGCGGACGAGGTGTTCATGCTGTCCCGCATCTACAGGCTGGACGGCGAGATGGCGGGCGGCGGAGCGACATGCTCGGCGGACCTGAAATCGCCGCTCAGCCGTACGGTATATGAGATTTTCAGTGAGAGAGATTTCCCGGAGGGCGCCGACCTCGAAAGCTTTTCCATCCGCTTTGGCTTGAGCGACCGCATAGAAAACGGCGATGTGCCTGACGCGGCCGGACGTACCCTCTGGGCTGAAAACGAAATTGCCGTTCCGGTTCGCTTCGGCGAGACCTGCGGCGTGGTGATTTCCGGAGACAGGGAGAGTGGATACCGGGCGGCGCTGGAGGAATCGCCGACTGCCCAATGAGGGGCTTCAGCAGTTTTCAGGCCGTTTTGCCAACGATTCCGGGGGGAGGCGTGAAGCGCCTCCCCCTTGCGTTTGCCCGCCCGCGCGCAGACAAATTGACAAGCGGGCGCGGGAATGATAAAATAGACGCAGTGGGAAACGGTATGACGCGGGAGAGGAGAACAACAGTGAAAACCACGGAAAAAATGGCGCTGCGATGCCGGGACGCGCGCGCGTGCCGGCCGTCGGTCATCGCCTGCCTGGGCGACAGCGTGACCCACGGCTGCTTCGAGCTCGTCGACCTGCCGGATGGGCGCTTTGACACCACCTATCGCCCGCACGAGGGCTACGCGGCCAGGCTGCAGCGGCGGCTGAACACGCTGTTCCCGGCGGCTGCGCCCTGCGTGATGGACGCGGGCATCTCGGGCGACAGCGCGGCGGGCGGGCTCCGGCGCCTTGAACGCGACGTGCTGAGCCTGAATCCGGACCTGGTGATCGTGAACTTCGGGCTGAACGACGCCGTCAGCTGCGAGGACGTGAAGGCCGGCCTTGCGGCCTATGCCGCGGATATGGCCGCCATCTTCGACCGCGTGCTGGAAACCGGCGCGGAATGTATGCTGCTCACGCCCAATTACATGTGTACTTACGTGCCGGCCTTTGTGACGCGCGGGGATCTGCGCGCCATAGCGGCGCAGTGCGCCCGGCGGCAGAATGAAGGTTCGCTCACCCGCTTTGTGGATGCGGCCCGGGCGGCGGCCCGTGCGCGCGGCGTGCCCGTGGCGGACGCGTATGCCCGCTGGCAGGCGCTGGAGCGCTGCGGCGTGGACACCACAAGCCTGCTGGCAAACGGCATCAACCATCCCACAAGCGAGATGCACGACGTGTTTGTGAACGCCATTCTCGGGCAGTTGTTTGAGTGAGGCGCTGTATGGACAGACATGAATTCCGGCTGAATTCCTATGTGACGCTGACGTGGCAGATGCCGCTGTTCAGCGCGGCGGCGGCCTTTGCGCTGAGCCGGTTCCTGGAGGGCGATATGGCCTGGGTGGTGTGGCTGGTGCCGGTCTGCGTGCTGGCGCTGACCATGCCCTATATCGTGCGCATCGGCGAGCTGGCGCGGGACCTGCGCCGCGGCGAACGCCGGACGGCCCGGCTGCGCCTGCGGGACGTCAGCGAGGAGTACGCCATCGCCATCCACCGCCATCGCGGCATGGTGCATTGGACGCTCATCTTCGAGGACGAGGAGCAGTCCGGCCAGCTGCTGTCGCTGAGCGTGGCGGCCCGCCGCAGCGAT
>LVAP01000134.1 GCA_001603025.1 Clostridiales bacterium Firm_10
AGTACGCCATCGCCATCCACCGCCATCGCGGCATGGTGCATTGGACGCTCATCTTCGAGGACGAGGAGCAGTCCGGCCAGCTGCTGTCGCTGAGCGTGGCGGCCCGCCGCAGCGATGCGGCTTCGCTGTTCGCCCTGGGGGAGAGCTACTTAGTGGAGTGGATGCCTCATTCGCGGCTCATCCGGGCGCTGCAGAAGGCTTAGGAAAGCCGCCCGGCGGTTCCCGGCATCGCCGGGGATGAAGCGGCCCGCTTTATTTTTTCGTGAAAAATGGCGGGAAAATGTGCCGTCGGAAGTTGATTCCGTCGGAAATCTATGGTATGATAAAGTATATGAAAAAAATGATCGGGAGCTGATTTTATGTCCGGGCATAATAAATGGACGACCATCAAGCACAAAAAGGAAAAGACCGACGCGCAGCGCGGCAAGATCTTCACCAAGATCGGCCGTGAGATTGCCATCGCTGTGCGCGAGGGCGGCGGCGCGGATCCGGCTACCAACGGCAAGCTGCGCGACGTCATTGCCAAGGCCAAGGCGAACAACATGCCCAACGATAACATCAAGCGCTCCATCGCGAAGGCGGCGGGCGAAGGCAGCGGCGCATCCTACAAGGAAATCACCTACGAGGGCTATGCCGACGGCGGCGTGGCCGTGATCGTCGATATCGTGACCGATAACCTCAACCGCACGGCCAGCGAGATCCGCCACCTGTTCGACAAGTTCGGCAAGGGCCTGGGCGCCACCGGCTGCGTGTCGTGGAAGTTTGAGCACAAGGGCGTCATCGTGCTGGACAACAGCAAGGGCCTGGACGAGGACGAGCTGATGATGCTGGCGCTGGACGCCGGCGCGGACGACGTCGAAGTGGGCGAAGGCACCGCCGTCATCTACACCGACCCGACCGCCTTCTCCGAAGTGCGCGAGAATCTCGAAAAGGCCGGCTGCACCTTCCTGGAAGCCGACCGCCGCATGGTGCCCACCACCACCACGCCCATCACCGACCCCGAGGTGGCGGCCAAGGTGCAGCGCCTGCTGGACGAGCTGGATGATTACGACGACACCCAGAACGTCTATCACGACGCCGAGCTGCCCGAGGAGGACGACGAGGAGGACTGAGCCTGCGCCATGGACAGGAACAGTGCCATCGGATTCTTTGATTCCGGCGTGGGCGGCGTGAGCGTGCTGCGAGATGCCGTGCGCCTGCTGCCCCGGGAACGCTTTCTCTATTACGGCGACAACCTCAACGCGCCTTACGGCACGAAGAGCGAAGATACCATCCGCACGTTGGCGACACATGCCGCCGACGTGCTTCTGTCGTATGACGTAAAAGCGCTGGTGATCGCCTGCAACACGGCCACTTCCGCGGCCGCGGCGACGCTGCGCGCGCGCCTCGCCATTCCCGTGATCGGCATGGAGCCCGCGCTCAAGCCGGCTTCCTTGGCCTGGCACGGCGGGCATATCCTCGTTCTGGCCACGCCGGCCACGCTCAGGCAGCAGAAGTTCCTCGCGCTCAGCGAGAAATACGGCGAACACGCCCTGGTGCGTCCCTGCGCGGGGCTGATGGAGCTGGTCGAGGCCGGCGAGCTGGAGGGCGGGCGGCTTCGCGGCTATCTCACCGCCGTGCTGGATGAATACCGCGGAATGCAGCTGGACGCCGTGGTGCTGGGCTGCACGCACTACGTCTTCCTGAAGCGCGAGTTGGCCCGGCTGCTCCCCGGCGTTCCGCTTTTCGACGGCAACGAAGGCACGGCCCGCCGGCTGAAGAGCCTGCTGGAGCAGGGCGACATGCTGCGCGCGGAGGGTGAAGGCGGCGTGACCTTCATGACCTCCGGCGATGAAGCCGTCTTTCTTCCGCTGATGGAACGGCTCTACCGGGTGCCCGTGTGACTGAAATTCATTTGCATTTTTGAGGACGATATGAACAGAAAAGAAATTGCCGAAATCCGCCGCCGGCTGAATCCCGAACGCACCAACGTGACGCTCATCCGCGGCTGCTATGTGAACCGGGACCGCGAGATCATCTCGCAGTTCGCCCAATCCCCGCTGGCCATGCCGGAGGAAGAAGCCGAGAAGTACCTCGCGCTGTTCAGCAAAACGCTCTCCGGCACGCCGGACAAGAACCTCGTGAACATCGGCTTTTCCGCCGACCAGGTGCGGGACGGCGAAGAGCATCGCCTGCTCATGGCGCTGCGCGATTCCGCCCTCACCGACGACGCGGCCGTGCAGGCCTTCTGCGAACACGTCATTTCCACGCTGGACGCCGAGGACAACTATCTCATCCTGCTCATGCACGACGCCTACGACGTGCCCTCTTTCTCCGCCGATGGAGCGAGGGCCGAGGACGGCTCGGACGTGTTCCATTACATCATCTGCAGCGTGTGCCCGGTGCGGCAGAGCAAGCCTGCCCTCCGCTGGGACGCGGCCAAGAACGAGTTCCGCACCCGCGCTGTCGACTGGATCGTCAACGCGCCGGAGACCGGCTTCATGTTTCCCGCCTTCGACGACCGCGCCGCGAACATCTACAGCGCGGTCTACTACCTGCGCGACCCCGGCACCCCCCACGACGAGCTTTCCGCCGCGCTGTTCAACGCGGAGGAAAAGCCCCTGTCCGCGGATGAGCAGCGCGAGACCTTCCGCAGCCTCCTGGAGGACTCGCTGGAGGAGGAGTGCAGCTACGACCTGGTGCAGTCCGTGCACGAGCAGCTCAGCGAGCGCATCCGTGAGCAGAAGGCCGACCGCGAGGCCGACCCGCTCAGGATCTCCCGCAACGAGATGCGCGGCATGCTGCGCGACGCGGGCGTTTCACCGGAGCGCGTGGAGGCCTTCGGCGTTCAGTACGACGAACGGCTGGGCGCCGGCGTGGACCTGAGTCCGGTGAACATCGTGGAGCCGAAGTCGTTCAGCGTGAAGCTGCCGGACGTGGTGATCAAAATCGCGCCGGAGCGCGCGGACCTCATCGAGACCCGGGTGATCGACGGGCGGAAATACCTGCTCATCCGCGCCGAGGAGGGCGTGGAGGTGAACGGCGTGAACATCGCCATCACCGATCCGGAGGAGAGCCCGTTCTGACGCAGCGGGCACACCTCATCCGGCGCTGCGCGCCGCCTTCCCCAAAGCTTTCCGTGTAAAACCAATAATAAAAGCACCGGCAGGCGCCACGTCTGCCGGTGCTTTGTGTACCCGAAGCCTCAGAACCTGACTTCTCTCTTTTCACGATCCGCGATATAGGCGTTTTCCATCAGCTCGGTGAGCTGGCGGCCTTCCGTGAGGCCGAAGGAGACGGGCTTGCCGTACAGCACGCTGTCGATGAACTGACGCAGGGGAGCGGGCTGGTTCTCGGGCAGCCTGATTTCCACCCAGCCGCCGGCCGCGTACTTGTTGATCTCCCTGGTGCGCAGGCGCAGCTTGTCGCCCTCGCAGAGGATGACGCCCTTCGTGCCGTAAACCTCCATGGTCTGGGGGTTCATGCCGGAGGCCAGGCCGGTCTCCGCCACGGCGATGGCCTTGTTCTCGAACTCGATGGTGCACACGGCGTTATCCTCCACGGGATGGCCGGTGCGCGCGTTGAACATGGACTGGATGCGCACGGGTTTGCCGAGCATCCAGCGGGAAAGGTACATGGGATGCGCGCCCAGGTCCATCATGGCGCCGCCGCCGGCGGTCTCGGGATCATACCAGTAATCCGGCAGCCAGTTGGCCGTGGCGCCGTCGTGGCAGTCGCGCACGCGCAGCACCACCACGTCGCCCAGGGTGCCGTCCTCGATGCACTGCCTGATGAAGATGTTGCGGCCCAGCGTGCGCTGCGGGAAGCTGATGGTGAAGATCACGCCCGCTTCCTCAACGGCCTTGATGACCTCGTCGCAGTCGGCTGTTTTGAGGCACATGCACTTCTCGGTGAAGATGTGCTTCTTTGCCCTGGCGGCTTTGACCATCAGCTCCTTATGCATGCTGGTGGGGGAGTCGATGGCCACGGCGTCCACGTCCGCGCGGGCCAGCAGGGCGTCGTAATCCGCCACGAAGGGCACGCCCAGTTCGTCGGCCCAGGTCTGGCCGCGAGCGGGGTCCTCGTCCCACACGCAGGTGATCTGCGCGTCGGGCTGGTTCTGGATGAAGCGGGCATAGCCGCCGGCGTGGACGTGCCACTTGCTGATCATGGCGATGTTGAGCATGGTGTTTGTTCCTCCTTCAAGATAGTGCGTAAAGGGCGTGGCGTAATGAGAGGATAAACGAGGTCTTCAGGTGATTTCCCGCGTGTCGTGCCGGCCGCGGCACAGGGAGAGCCGCTGTCCTTCGTGCTGCGCCAAGCTTACCACAAACCGGCGGTTTTCGCAACGGTGCGGCGGCAGAGTGCGCGTTGCAGGCGTCATGCCTTTTCCTTCCGCAGCAGCACCGCCGCCGTCCTGGCGGGCAGACACCCGCGCATTTCGCCGTCCCACCTCAGCTCGAAGCGCTCGGAAACGCGGCCAAAGCCGCCGAAGTCCGGCTGGTCGCTGTCGAACACGGTCTCATAGCTGCCCGGTTCAAGCTGGCGGCAGGGGATGGACACGCAGTCGCGCTCCGGATCGAAGTTGAACAGGAAGGTGAGCGGCCCCCGTTTGAAAGCGATGAGCTTTCTCTCCTGATCGATCCACAGGCTCTGGGCGGCGTGGTCGCTGAGCACGCGGTACTTTTTAACCAGGGCGAGCATGCCGCGATCGAACGCGCCGAGCAGGCTGTATTTGAGGAAGCCGTTCTCGGCCAGCGACCACTGGCGGCGCGCGTAATGATGGCTCCAGCCGTTGCCCTCCCGGGGGAAGTCGATCCATTCGGGATGGCCGAATTCGTTGCCCATGAAGTTGAGGTAGCCGTCGCAGGCCACGGTGAGGGTGATGAAGCGGATGAGCTTGGCCAGCGCGATGCCGCGGTCCATGGTGGGCGTGTGGTAAATGCGGTCCATGCCCATGTACATTTCGGCGTCCAGCAGGCGGAAGATGATGGTCTTGTCGCCCACGAGCGCCTGGTCGTGCGATTCGGCGTAGCCCACGGTTTTTTCCTGCGGGCGGCGGGTGGTCAGCTCGTACCACAGCTTGAACATATCCCAGTCCTGGTCGCGGTATTCCTTGATGAATTTGATCCACAGATCCGGCACGCCCATGTTGAGCCGGAAATCGAAGCCGATGCCGCCCCAGGCCACGGGCAGGCACATGCCGGGATAACCGCTCATGTCCTCGGCGATGGCGATGGCGTCCGGGTTCACCGCGTGGATGAGCTCGGTGGCCAGCGAAAGGTAGGCCAGGGCGGCATAGTCCGCGTTGCCGGAGAAGTAGTCGTCATAGCCGGAGAAGGCGTGTCCCAGCGCGTGATCCTTGTAGATCATGCTGGTGACGCCGTCGAAGCGGAAGCCGTCGAAGTGGTATTCGTCCATCCAGAATTTGATGTTGGAAAGCAGGTAGTGCAGCACGTCGTCGCGGTAATAGGCAAACAGCATGCTGCCCCAGGCGGGATGTTCGCCCTCGCAGTACAGCGAACCGCTGCCGTCGAAGTTGCAGATGCCCTCGCGCTCGTTTTTGCTGGAATGAGAATGCACCAGGTCGAGCAGCACCCTGAGCCCCAGCTGGTGCGCCGTGTCGATGAGGTATTTGAGGTCGTCCGGGAGGCCGTACCAGGCGGAGGCGGCGAAGGGGTTGGTCACCTGGTAGCCGAAACTGGCATAGTAAGGGTGCTCCTGGATGGCCATCAGCTGCACGGCGTTGTAGCCGTCCGCCTTGACGCGCGGCAGCACGTTGTCCGCAAAGGCGCGGTAGCTGCCGATGCCCGGCTCTTCCTGCGCCATGCCCACGTGGCATTCATAAATGAGCAGCGGCGTGGGCCGTGACATGGCGCGGCCTTCGTCGTGCCACTGGTAATCGCTCAGGGTCACGCGGCCGTCAAACTGCCGCGTTTCGGGGTTCTGCACGGCGCTGCGGGCATAGGCGGGGATGCGGTCGAGCGTGCGCCCATCCTTTGTGGTGATTTGCAGGAGGATCCGCTGGCCGTCCCGGAAGACGTCGCCGCCCTCGATTTCGACTTCCCAGTCGCCGGGCGCGGCGCTCTTCATGGGGTGGGACTGCCTGTCCCAGCCGTTGAAATCGCCGAAGAGGTGCACGGCGGCGGCGTTCGGCGCATGCTCGCGGAACACCCAGCCGGTCTGCGTGCGGTGCAGTCCGTAGTACATGTGGCCGTTGGCGAAGGAGACGATGTCCCGCTGCCCCAGCAGCCGCTCGCGGGTCCTGCGGCAGTAGGCGATGCGCTCGTCGATCTTCCCGGCGTAGGGCATGAGGTACGGATCAACGGTGAGAATGCGGGGATGGGGCTGTTTGGCCGCCTTGGCTGTCTTTTTATTCATTTAACATAACCTGCCTTATTTCCACTTTATTTCGATTCTTTCATCCATTATAATCAGGATAATCAAAACTCTGTTCCGGGAGGCGGCGCGCGTGAATGCGAAGGGTGTTTTTGTTCAGTCGGCGAGGGAGCTGAAGCGCGTGCGCTCGCTGGTGATGGCAGCCATGCTGCTGGCCGTTCAGGTTGTGCTGGGGCTGGTCGCCTCCATCCCTGTCGGCCCGAGCATCCGTATCTCCTTCGGCTACCTGGCGCTCAGCACAGCCGGCGCGCTGCTCGGCCCGGCCGTCGCCCCGGTCAACGGCGCGCTGGCCGACGTGATCGTGTTTCTCATCCGGCCCACCGGGCCGTATTTTCCGGGCTTCACGATCACTGGCTTGGTGAGCGGGCTCATCTACGGGCTGATGCTGTACCAGCGCGACCTGACGCTCACGCGCCTGCTGGCGACCAAGCTGCTGATCGACGTGGTGTGCAACCTGCTGCTGAACACGCTCTGGATTCACATGCTCTACGGCAAGGCGTTCCTCGTCCTGCTGCCGGGCCGCGCGCTGAAAAACCTGCTGCAATACCCGGTCGACGTGCTGCTGCTCTATCCCGTGATGAAAAAGGTCGTTCCCCTGGTGCGCCGCCAGATGCTATCACCAGTATAATACAGTTTTCCCGGCTTGTCCAGCATGGGAACACGCGAAATTCGCCCCCGCCGGGTCAGGCATAAAACGGCGGCCGCTTTCCATTTGGAAAGCGGCCGCTTTTTCGTCGTGTCGTTTAATTCTTCAGGGCGGGAGCGTCGCAGGTGGTGCAGCGGGTGTAGCCATTCTTCACCGCCCAGTCCAGCCGGGCCTTGCCGGCGGTGGTGCTGTTCAGATCGGAGCAGGTGGAGGTGCTGTGGTACTTCGCGCCTTCGATGCTCACCCACACCTCTGTCGCGCCGTCCGCCGTGGCGGCGCCGTCGTCGGTGGAGCCGTTCGGCTTCGCGCCTTCGATCGGCGTGCCGCCCAGGCAGGTGGGGCAGGGCGACTTGCCGCTCAGCTCGGCCTGGTCAACCGTCATCAGCTTTGCGCCCTTCATGCCGGTGCAGTTCGGGTCGGAGTGGTAGTAATCGCCGTTCTCGGTGGCGTACACCGTGCCGATGCACACCGGGCAGGGTGCCTGCCCGCGGGCCTTGGCCGTGGCTTCGCTCACCTTGGTGGCGCCCTTCATGCCGGAACAGGTGGCGGTGCGGTGGTAGAACGCGCCGTCATCCGTGGCATAGTAGGAGAGGTTGGAATCGTCGCTGGGCTTTGGGGTCGGCGTGGGCGTCGCCCCGCCGCCGATACACACCGGGCAGGCGGTCTGACCGGCCTTTTCAGCGGCCTGGATGGTGATCAGTTCCGCGTGCCTCATGCCCTGGCAGGTGGGATCCTTGTGATAGTACTGCCCGCCGGCGGAGTACACCGAGCCGATACAGGTGGGGCAGGGCGTCTGTCCGCGCGCCTCAGCCGTGGCCTTGGTCACGCGCACGGCGTTCTTCATGTGGGAGCAGTTCTGGTCCTTGTGGTAATGCTCGCCGGTGGCGGTGGCCCAGTAATCGCCGTTGGGCTCACCGGTCGTCCCCGACGCGCCGCCGATGCACTTCGGGCAGGCGGTCTGCCCGCGGCTGCGGATCATGGCCAGCGTCACGATGGTGGCCCCTTTCATGCCGGAGCAGGTGGGGTCGGAGTGGTAGTAGCTGCCGGTGGCGGTGGAGTAGTAGATGCCGGAGGTGCCGATGCACTTCGGGCAGGGCTGCTGCCCGCGCTGGGCGATTTCCCGGGAGGACACGGCGGTGGCGTTCTTCATGCCGGAGCAGGTGGCGTCCTTGTGGAAATACTTGCCGTCCACCGTGGAGTAGTACGTCGAGTCGGAATTCTTGATATTGGTCGTGGTGTTGGCGGTGCCGGTGTTGACTGTCACCACGTTATTGGTTTTGGTGTTGTTGTTCTTGGTGTTGGTGGTCACCGTGCCGCCCGCGCACACCGGACAGGCGGTCTGCCCGCGCGAGAGGGCAGTGGCCAGCGTCACGCGCGCGGCGTTCGTCATGCCCTGGCAGGTGCGGTCGGTGTGATACCACTGTCCGCCCGTGGTGGCATAGTAGGTGGCGGTGCCGCTGTTGCCGCGCAGGCAGACGGGGCAGGCGGTCTTGCCGGCCTGCTCAGCCGCCGCGGCGGAAATCTGCTTTGCGTTGGTCATGCCCTGGCAGGTGGGGTCGGAATGGTACCACTTGCCGGTGTCCGTGGCGTAGAAAGCGGTGGTGCCGGTGGCTGTGTTGGTGCCGGTGGTGGGCGTGCCGTTCATGCACACAGGGCACTCGGTCTTGCCGGCGGCTCGGGCCTCGGTCACAGTGACCTTCTTGGCGTTCTTCATGCCCTGGCAGGTGGAATCGGAATGGTACCAGGTGCCGGTATCGGTCATGTAGACGGAGCCAAGGCAGACGGGACAGGAGATTTTGCCGGCCGCGATGGCCTCGGCTTCGGAGACCAGCACGGCGCTCTTCATGCCCTGGCAGTTGGGGTCGAGGTGGTAGTAGGTGCCGTCCGGCCGGTAATAGTACATGCCGGCGGGCAGCGGGGTATTGGTCGGCGCGGGAGTCGCGCTGGCCTGCGCCCAGCAGTACGGGCAGGCCTTCTGGCCGCGCCCGAGCGCCACGCTCAGCACCACGCGCTGGGCGTTGGTCATGTTGGAGCAGGTGGCGTAGGAGTGGTAATACGTGCCGCCGACCGCGGAATAGACGAACGTGGCGTTTGCCAGGTCAGGTGTCGTGGGATCGCTCGTCGCGGTGACGACGCCATCGGTGTTGGGCGTGGGGGAGGGCTGAGCGGAAACGTCGTCCGTGGCGCTGGGCGTGCCGTCGTTGCCCCATCAGTGCCTGTCCCTGTGCCGGTGCCGTTATTGCCGGCGCCAGTCCCGTCGTTGTTCACCGGGATGTTGACGTTCGAAGCGTCGGTGCTCACCGGGGCGTTCACGGTCTGGCCGGCGTCGGTCGCGCTGACGTCCGGCGTCGGGCTGGGCGTGACCTCGGTTTCAACGGTGGACGTCGGGTTGGGCGTGCCGGCGGGCGGATTGACCACCGTGCTGTCGCGGCCGCCGAGATGGCTGAACAGCCAGATCAGGATGATGATGAACCACACCACCGCCGCGGCGGAAATAGCCGAGCGCGGGGTGATCTCATAGCGGTTGTGACGCCACAGCAGCCAGATGCCCAGCGGAGGCAGCACGATGAGCATCAGCCACATGAACCAGGAAGAACCCAGCAGGCCCGCCGGTTTGGCGCGCTCTTCTTCGTCCTCCTCGCCGTATTCGCCTTCCTCGTCGTAATCGTCCTGGGCGTCGTCGTACTCGCCGTCGGGATATTCCTCGCCGGGATACGCGCCGCTGTCATAATAGCCGGACTCTTCACGCTCGTCGTAATACGGTTCCTGACCCTCGGCCTCCTCCTCGTAGCCGGGCTGTTCGGGCTCGGGCTGCGCAGGGGCGGGGGCCTTGGTCCAGGGGAAGGCGTGGCGTTTGATTTCGCCCGTCGAAGTATCCTTCGTGGCGACGCCGCGGCTGGAAATATTAACCAGCGTTTTGCCGAATTTGAATGTCTTGCCTCTGGCCATGGTCATTACTCCTTTGGTTGGATCAACAGGGACGGATTTGCGCCGCGCCTGTAAAAAACATCCTGAAAATACGGTCGAACGATGCGGAAAAACACCGTTTCCCGCATCTGATATTCATTCTATATTACAATACAACAAAACGGCGGATTCGTCAACGCCGGGGAGACAAAATTCATGGAATTTTCCTATTTTTTCCGCAACCGCGCAGGCGTTTCCGCAGTCTTTATCAATAAGACGCGGATCATGATTTGTTTGTTTCATACATCGAAGAAATTAACGTGTTTTCCCTCATTTAATATCCGACATTTTTTGCGCAGAGGCTGGGCGGCGCGCGGAAAGTGTGATATACTATTACATACGTGCAGTCATACTGAAGCTTTGGAGGAATGGGCATGTCCGAACGTGGTCAGAGGCAGAATCAGAACAGACCCGGCGCATCCGGCGAATATACCGGCCGGGCCCGCGCCTCGTTCGAGGTGGAGGAGTTCGTGCCGGAGCGTCGCCCGGCGCGGCGCGGCGCCGCTGCGCCCGACGCGGCCCAGCCGCGCCCCGGGGA
>LVAP01000135.1 GCA_001603025.1 Clostridiales bacterium Firm_10
CGGCAAGCTACATCCGCCTCACCGCCGCCGTGCTGGCGGCGTTCGGGGTGCGGGCGCGCGAAGAAGCGGACGGATGGTTTGTTCCCGGCGGGCAGGTTTACCGTTCGCCGGGCCGCGTGGCCGCGGAGGGCGACTGGTCGGCGGCGGCGTTCTGGCTGGCCGCCAACGCCGCGGGCAGCGCCATCGCCGTCGAGGGTCTCGACGGGCGCTCCCCGCAGGGCGATCGCGCCATCGTGCCTGCGCTGGAGGCCGTGAGGGTGGGAGACGCCGTTATCGACGCCTCGGATATCCCGGACCTGGTGCCGGCCATTGCCGCGGCGGCGGCCGCGCTCCCCGTCAGGACCCGGATCGTGCGGGCGGGGCGGCTGCGCCTGAAGGAATGCGACCGCCTGGCAGCCCTGGCCCGGGGGCTGTCTGCCATGGGCGCGGACGCCCGCGAGACGGCGGACGGCCTGGAGATCGCGGGCGGCGCGCTGCACGGCGCGCGGGTGGACGGCATGAACGACCACCGCGTCGTGATGGCGCTGGCCGTCGCCGCGCTGAGCGCGCAGGGTGAAACGGTCATCGACGGCGCGGAAGCGGTGGAAAAATCGTATCCGCGATTCTGGGCGGATTTCACGGCGCTGGGAGGGCATGCGCATGTCGAACAGTCTGGGCAATAACCTCAAGCTGACCATATTCGGGCAGAGCCACGCGCCGGCCATCGGCTGCGTCATCGAGGGCCTTCCCGCGGGCATTTCCTTCGACTGGGACGCGGTGAACGCCTTCATGGCCCGCCGCGCGCCCGGCCGAAGCGCGCTGTCGACGCCGCGGCGGGAGGCGGACGTGCCGGAAATCGTGTCCGGCCTCAACGAGCGCGGCGAAACCTGCGGCGCGCCCCTGGCCGCCCTCATCGCGAACCGCGACGCGCGCAGCGATGATTACGAGCGCCTGCGCGACCTTCCCCGCCCCGGTCATGCGGACTACGCCGCCTGGGTGAAATACGGCGGGCACAACGACGTCCGCGGCGGCGGCCCCTTTTCCGGCCGGCTGACCGCGCCGCTGTGCTTCGCCGGCGCGCTGTGCCTGCAGCTGCTCGCCGTCCGCGGCGTGACGGTAGGCGCCCGCGCGCTGTCCATTGCCGGCGTCGAGGACGCCCGCGTGGATTCAACCGAGGTCACGCCCGCCATGCTGCGGGCTGCGGCCTCCCGTGAAATTCCCGTGTTCGACGAATCGGCCCTCGGGCGGATGCGCCTGGAAATCGAAAAGGCGGCGCAGGCCGGCGACAGCGTGGGCGGCGTCGTGGAAGCCTTCGCGCTGGGCTTTCCCGCGGGCTGCGGCGAGCCGATGTTCGACGGCGTGGAAAACCAGCTCGCGCGGGCGGTGTTCGGCATCCCCGCGGTGCGCGGCGTGGAATTCGGCGCGGGTTTTGCCGCCGCGGCCATGCGCGGCTCCGGGCACAACGACGCCTTCCGCTTCGATGCGGACGGCGCGGTGCGTACCCGCACCAACCACCACGCCGGCGTACTGGGCGGCATTTCCACAGGCATGCCCGTGGTGATGCGCGCCGCGTTCAAGCCCACGCCCTCCATCGCCCTGGAGCAGGACACCGTATCCCTCTCCCGTGGGGAAAACGCCCGCCTGAGCGCGGCGGGGCGGCATGATCCCTGCATCGTGCCGCGCGCGGTGCCCGCGGTGGAGGCCGCGATGGCCTTCGTGCTGTGCGACATGCTGATGGGAAGGGAGAAGGAAAAATGGACCTGAGCGAATCCCGCCGGACGATCAACGAGATCGACGCGCAGATCGTGGCGCTTTTTGTGAGGCGGATGGAGACGGTCGCGGGCATAGCGGAATACAAGAAAAAGGCGGGCCTGCCGGTGCTGGACCGCACACGGGAGGCCGCCGTGCTGGATCGCGCGGCTGAGCTGGCCGGCCCCGAGCTGGGCGGCTACGCCCGCACGCTGTACGAATGCATGCTGGCAGCCAGCCGCGATTACCAGGCGGCGCTGCTGGAGAAAGGCGAACCGTGAACGGCGTGGAATTCCTTCCTGCGAGCGCCAACCTGGTGCTGATCGGCATGCCGGGCTGCGGCAAAAGCACCATCGGCGCGGCCGCCGCGCGACTCATGGGCCGCGCATTCGTGGACATGGATGTCGAAATCGAGCGGCAAACGGGGCTGAGCGTCCCGGAAGTGTTCGCGCGGGAGGGCGAGGCAGCCTTCCGCGACCGGGAGCAGGCTGTCGCCGGCGTCATCGGCCGGGGCGCGTCTCTGGTGATCGCCACAGGCGGCGGCAGCGTGCTGCGCGAGGAAACGATGCGGGCGCTGCTGGCTAACGGAGCCGCCGTGTGGCTGATCCGCCCGGTGGAGCTGCTGCCGCTGGAGGGCCGTCCGCTGTCCGCAAGCAGGGACGCGCTGCGCCGCCTCGAGCGGGAGCGCAGCCCCCTCTATAAACAATATGCCTCCGCGCGGGCAGAGAACACCTCCACCATCGAGGAAGGCGCGCGCCGGGCTGTGAAGGCGTTTTACGCGCTCGCCAACCCGTAAAGGCGGGCCGGATAGATGATAAAGAGGAAATAAAAAACGAAAGGTCGGATGGCATGAACAATTTTCTGCTGACGTGCAACATCGTGTTCCCTATCTTCCTGGTGATGCTGATCGGGTTCCTGGCCAGGCGCTTCGGGCTCATGAACGAGGAAACGGTCAAGGGCTGCAACAAGCTGGTGTTCCGCATCTTCCTGCCCGTATCGCTGTGCCGCAGCATCATGAATGTGGATCCGAACAACGGCATTTCCGGCACGCTGCCGCTGTTCGCCATGGCAGGCGCGCTGGCCATATTCGCCGTGTGCATGGTGCTGATTCCCCGGGTTGAGCCGGAGAACAGCCGGCGCGGCGTGATGATTCAGGGCATTTTCCGCAGCAACTACGCCATCTTCGGCATTCCGCTCACCCAGTCGCTGTTCCCGCAGGGCGATGGCGGCGTGGCGGCCATGATGGTGGTGGCGGTCATTCCCATCTTCAATGTGCTGGCCGTGATCACGCTGGAAATCTTCCGCGGCGGCAAATTCGACCTGAAGCGCATCATCCTGGGCGTGCTCAAAAACCCGCTCATCTGGGGCTGTTTGATCGGCTTTGTCATCATGAAAGCTGGCATCCCGGTGCCTTCGGTGATCGGCAAGACTGTGGACAGCCTGGCGAGCCTGGCCTCGCCCCTGGCGCTGTTCGCGCTGGGCGCTTCGCTGAAGCCGGGAAAGATCGCGGGCAACGCCAAGGCGCTGGCCATCAGCGTCATCGGCCGCCTGCTGGCGGTGCCGGCGGTCATGCTCACCGCCGCCTACCTGCTGGGCTGGCGCGGCGTCGAGTTTGCCACGCTGATGATCGTGTTCGCCTCGCCCACCGCGGTCAGCTCGTTCACCATGGCTGAGCAGATGGGCGGCGATCCCGACCTGGCCGCGCAGCAGGTGGTGCTCACCACCGTGCTGTCCTCGGTCACTATCTTCGCGATGGTGTTCCTCTTCAAGACATGGGGCGTTTTCTGACATAAATAATCCATGAGAATTGAATGAGAAAGCGCGCGCGTCGATTGACGGACGGGCGCGCTTTTGATAGAATGTGGCAGAACGGCGCCGCAGGATACCGCGCCGAAAAGATTGTGAGGGTGAAGATATGCTTGAAATAAACCACGTAACCAAACGCTACGGCCGCAAGAATGCCGTGGACGACCTGTCCCTCCGGCTGGAGAGCGGCCGGCTGGTGGCCCTGCTTGGGCCGAACGGCTCCGGCAAGACCACGCTCATGAAAATGATCGCGGCCCTGGCCTCGCCCACCGCCGGAAGCATCACGCTGGACGGCGTGCCCGTCGGCCTGAAAACCAAGGCGCAGGTGGCCTACATGCCCACCGAAGCGTATTTCTTCGGCTACATGAGTGCGCGGGACGCCGGCAAGTACTACCGTGATTTCTTTTCGGATTTCGACATGGATAAATATCTCGCCGCGCTGGAGCGGGAGCATCTCGATCCCAAGGGAAAGATCCGCACCATGTCCTCCGGCATGGTGGCGAAAGTGAAGCTGGCGCTCACTTTCGCCCGCGGCAGCCGGCTGGTCATGCTGGACGAGCCGCTCAACGGCATCGACATCGTGGCCCGGGAGCGCACGCTGGAGGCCATTCAGGAAAACCGCGGCGAGGGGCGCACCATGATTGTCTCCAGCCACCTGGTTGACGAGCTGGAAACCATGATCGACGACGCGGTGTTCATCAAGGACGGCGCGCTGGTCGCCGCGGGCGACGCGAAGGCGCTGCGCGAGAAGCATGGCATGAGCATCGTGGATATGTACATGAAGATCTATGGGGAGGGGGCTGCGCTCAATGCTTAAGCTCATCAGATACGAATTCCGCAAAAACCGCACGCTGCTGCTGGTCGTGCTGGGCGTCATCGCGGCGCTGGAAGCGTATTTCCTTTTCCGCGCGCACGCATCGGCCCGCCTCAACGCGATCAACAACCTGAGCGAGGCCGCGAACAGCGCCGAGGTCCACCTGATCGTGGCCATGAGTTTGCTGGTGTTCGCCAGCTTTGGCACGGCGCTGGCCGTGTTCATCATGGGTGTGGCGGGTTATTCGCGGGAGCTGAACCAGAAGACCAGCTACCTGGTGTTCATGACGCCGCAGAGTACGTTATCCATCGTGGGGGCGAAGCTGCTCTTCACCCTGATCACCGGCGTGGGCTTCGCGGGGCTGCTGGCTGCTTTCGCGGCGCTGGACTTCCCCATGATGCTGGACTCGCTGGGCCGCGAGTGGGTCGGCTATTACAACATGCTGGACTGGTTCATGACCGAGAACGACCTGAACCTCACCGGCGCGCTGATGACTATCGCCTTCTTCGTGTGCGTGGTGTTCCTGAGCATCATCGCCACGGTGAGCATCGCCTATCTCGCCATCACGCTGAGCGCCACCTTCATGCGTGGCCGCAAGGGGCACGCGCTGGTTTCCGTGCTGCTGTTCCTGCTGCTGTCGTGGGGCAATTCCCGGCTGACCAGCCTGTTTTTCAACGCTGATTCTTACCTCTCGCTGTCGGACGCCGCCGGCCTGATGCGGGTGCTCACCCCGCAGCTGCTGCTGGACGCGGCGATCCTGGCGCTGTCCGTGCTGGCCTGCGCGTGGATGCTGAAAAAGCGCGTCGACCTGTGACGCGCCCGTTTGTTTAAAAAACAATGAAAACCCTTGCCGCGCCCGGCCGAACGGCGTATAATCATACTTGTGTTTTCGGAGGTGACTGACATGCAGCTGCATTTGGGCGATCTTGTGCAGATGCGCAAGACGCATCCCTGCGGCAGCGACCGCTGGACCATCACGCGCACCGGCGCCGACATCAAAATCAAATGCGAGGGCTGCGGCCGCGTGGTCATGCTCGACCGGCCGGAATTTGAAAAAAGAGTCAAGAAAATTCTCACCGTGCACGCGGAAGAATAGAAAGAGGCGATACACATGCAGACCGCACCTGAAGCGGTTCCGGAAAACCCTGCGAAGAAGGAGAAAAAAAAGAAAACCGTGGGACAGGAAATACTTTCGTGGCTCGGTTCGCTGGCCATCGCGTTCGTGTGCGCCCTGCTCATCCGCACGTTCCTCTTCACGCTCATCACTGTGGACGGCTCCTCGATGCAGGAGACGCTGCAGACCGGCGACAAGCTGTATGTATCCGTGCTGAGCGCCCGCATTCAGGGCTATGAACGCGGAGACGTGGTCATCTGCCATTATCCCGGCCGGAAAGACTACATCGTCAAGCGCTTGATCGGCCTGCCCGGCGATACCGTCATGGTGGAGCACGGCCAGGTCTACGTCAACGGCGAGGCGGTGGAAGAAGACTATGTCACCCACCATAATTCCTACAACTACGCAGAGATCACCCTCGGCGAGGGCGAATACTTCGTGCTGGGCGACAACCGCGCCGTCTCGCACGACAGTCACTCTGCCGACGTCGGCCCTGTGACAAAGATCGTCGGCAAGGTGCGCGCCATCTTCTGGCCGCTCAACCGCATCGGCGGCGTCGAGTGACGCCCCATCACGTCTGAAAAGGGAGAGTATCATGGAACAGAACGAACGACCCGCGGAAGAAAAGAAGCGCGGCCTGCTGGAACTGCATGAATCCGAGCCGCCGGAAAAACAGAAAAAGAAGAAGACGGTGCTGAAGGAGATCAGGGAGTGGGTGGTGTCCCTCGGGACGGCGCTGATCATCGTGCTGCTCCTGCGCACCTTCCTGTTCACCATCATCCGGGTGGACGGCCCTTCGATGAGCGACACCCTGCTGAACAATGACCGCCTGTTCGTGAACGTGCTCGACATGCGCCTGAACGGCCCCGACCGCTTCGACGTGGTCATCCTGCACTATCCGAACCGCCGCGAGGATTTCGTGAAGCGCGTCATCGGCGTGCCCGGCGATACCATCGAGGTCAAGGAAGGCGCGCTGCTCATCAACGGCGTTTCGTACGACGAGCCCTACCTTTCGCCCGAACACATCGCCTACTTCACCCGCTCCGCCGGCGATTTCACCGTCACCCTGGGCGAAGGCGAGTACTTCGTGATGGGCGACAACCGCGACAACTCCAACGACAGCCGCCGCGTCGGCGTCATCAACCGCGATATGTTCGTGGGCAAGGTGCGCCGCATCATCTGGCCGCTCAGCCGCTGGGGCGAGGTGGCCGGCTCCGAGGTCTACGACCACGACTGACGGGGAGGAAGGCCGGCGTGAACATACAGATCTACGCGCTCAAGCGGGATTTCGACGTGCAGAAGGCCGAGCGGTATTTCAAGGAACGCCGCATCCCCTATCAGTTCGTTGATCTCAGCAAAAAGGGCATGGGGCTGAAGGAGCTGGAAGCCGTACGGCGGCAGGTCGGCCTGCAGGCCATGGTGCGGCTCAGTGAAAAGGACTGGGAGAGCCATTATGTCGCCCAGCTCACCGACGATCAGGCCGCCCTGGAGAAGCTGCGCGATAACCCGAAGCTGCTCGCGCTGCCCATCGTGCGCAACGGCGCCCAGGCCACCGTCGGTTACCGGCCGGACGTGTGGGCGCAGTGGAAATAGCGCAAATAATCAGCGGGCTTCCGCGCCGCCGGAGGATGATGATTCCTCCGGCGGCGCGGAAGCCCGTTTTTCTCGTTCATTCCGGCAGGAC
>LVAP01000136.1 GCA_001603025.1 Clostridiales bacterium Firm_10
GCTGGTCTGGGCGGCGGTCGATACGGCGGCCTGGTGCGCCGCGTCCACCTTGTCCGTGCCGTGGGTACGGCTGTTCAGGAAGTGAATGCAGGTGTGACCATCCATGTTGTTGTCGCTGATGATGCTGCCGCCGTGGGGCATGCCGTTGATGGACGCCGCCAGCGACGTGCCGTCGGACAGCGTCACGACCACCGCGCGCCGCGTCCAGGCCCAGTTCTTGTCGTAAATGCGGTACATCTGCCAGGTATCGAAGGCGGTTGTGGGCTCGACGTCGGCGTGGTTATAGCCGCCCCTGCGCTTCACCTGGTAGCTGATGCCCGTGGCGATGTCGGTCACGATGGCCGTCGCGCCGTCGCGGAAAACGCCGCTCTTGCGGTCAAAGTACTTCGCGCCGGCCGATGAGAAGAAGTCCACGTTGCGGATGGCGCCGATGGTGGGCCTGCGCACCGAACCGCTGGTTTCGGTCGGCTTCGTTTCCGGATTGCTCGTCATGCTGTCGTTCGCGTTGATGACGTTGTCGGTATACACCAGGGCCAGCGTCTGGGGGCCGGCGATGCCGTCCGCGGACAGGCCGTTGGAATTCTGGAGCCACCTGACCGCGTCGGCCACGGCGCTGGTGTAGCTTTCACCCGCTTCGCCGCTCAGGTAGCCCAGCTCGATCAGCCGCCTCGTGAGAAGCTTCACCTGGTCGCCCTTGCTGCCTGTGCGCAGCGTAATGTCCGTCTTGGCCTCGGCATACTCGCCCATTTCCTGCTCGCGGGCCGCCTTGCGCTCCGCAATCACAGCCTCGAGGTTGTCGGAGAAAAGGATCTCCTGCATCTCGGCGGTGGCGACGGTGCCATCACCGCTCAGGTAAGCGTCATTGAGGAATTTCTTCACGCCGTCCGTGGTCAGCGAATAGTAGTTGCCCGTCGCGTCGCAGCTCATGTAGCCAAGCTGCTTCAGCCTGGCCTGCATCGCGGCGACGGCGTCGTTCCCGCTCATGCCGTACTTCAGCTCGCTGTAGCTGACGGGTTCCGCGGTGGGTTCAGGCGTCAGCGAAGGTTCGGGCGTTACCGTCGGCTCAGGCGTCGGCGTGGCCAGCGTGGTGCCGTACACCGGCGCTTCGTCGGAGAACAGGATCTCCAGCATGGCCGCCGTGGCCATCCGTCCGTTGACCTCGAAGAAGATGGCCTGCTGGAACTTCTGAACGGATTTGCAGGTTTCCGCATAATAGCCGCCGGTGGAATTGTACTTGAAATAGCCCAGCTCGCGCAGGCGATCCTGCATGGAGCGCACGGCGTCATTGTCCGCCATGCCATAGCGCAGGTCGGTAAAAACCGGCTTGGGGGTGGGTTCAGGCGTGGCCGTCGGCTCGGGCGTGGCCGTCGGCTCGGGCGTAGCCGTCGGCTCAGCCGTGGGCGCCGGCGTGGAATAGGTCTCGCCGTAGGCGGGCGCGGCGTTGGAGTACAGGATCTTCAGCATTTCGGACGAAGCGACCTTGCTGTTGCTCTTCAGGCCGACGGCCGTCTGGAAGTTGGCCACGGCGCGGCCGGTGCTCGAGTAGTAATTGCCGGTCGCCGTGCCGCTGAAATAGCCCAGCATGGCCAGCCGGCGCTGCATCAGGCGGACCTGGTCGCTGTCGTTCATGCCATAGGTCAGCGTAGCGTAATCGGAAGACATGCTGTACGAGTTGGGCGCGTCCGCGGAGAACAGCTTTTCCTGCATCTCCACGGAGGCGACCTTGCCGCTCACCCGCAGGCCCGCGGCCCTCTGGAAGGTCTCCACGGCGGTGATGGTCACGCTGTAGTAGCCGCCGGTGGCGTTGCCGGAGAAGAAACCCAGCTCCTTCAGGCGCTGCTGCATCCGCCGCACGGCCTCGCTCTGCGTGTTGGCGCGCAGTTCGGTGTAGGTGTCCGGCGCGGGGGTGATGGTCTCGGGGGCAGGGGTCGTGGTGTCCGGCGCGGGGGTCGTGGTCTCAGGCGCGGGGGTCGTAGTCTCAGGCGCGGGGGTCGTGGT
>LVAP01000137.1 GCA_001603025.1 Clostridiales bacterium Firm_10
CCTGCCGCTTCATCGACGAAACCTGCCCGGACCGGCTGTAACGGCCAAAAGAGAGGACGCGCTTCTCTCCGCCTCACCTGGGCGGCGGAAAGCGCGTCCTTTTTCGCGCCCGTTTTCACTCGCCGGCCCCGGTCAGCGTTCCGGCGGATCCTTCCCGAAACAGGCCAGCCGCCTCCGCGTCGGCCATCACCTCGTGCAGGGCTTCGCGCAGCACGCGGCCGGCGTATCGGCGGTTCACCCGGCGCACGCCGCTGATCATGAAGGCCAGCAGCTCGTCGTCCGCCCGCTCGAACACGTAGGCCTGCAGCGCGCGGGCCAGCTGCCGCTGGTGCCGCCACAGGTTCGGGCTCTTGCCATCGCGGCTGTTCAGGCGCGCGTGCGTCTGCCGAACGCAGGCGAGCCAGTTCCTCATCCGCTCCATGCGCGCCTCATATTCGATGGCGGAAAGCGCCCTGTCCTGCGTGGGATGCGCCGTGCGCCCGCTCCGGCCGCCCACGCCGCCCCAGGCTGATACCGCGCCGCGGCTGCTCATAATCGCCTCATATTCCGACATCAGCGGCCGGTAGTACCGCCGCACCAGCTGTATGTTCCGCTTCGTTTCTTCCCATTTTTCCTGATTGTTCATCGCCCTCTGTCCGTCCTTTCATCTTGCCACCGTGTTGCTTGTCACAGTGTTGCAGATCTGCAACACGCTCCCATTATAGCGAACATATGTTCTTTTGTCAACGCTTTCCCGGATTTTCATTGAAAATGCATCACAGGCGTGCTATAATGGAGTATACATAATACAGTCGGGCGCCCGTCCGGAACAAGCCGCGAAAGGGCCCCGTCTAACCGATATATGACATTTGCGGGGAGGTCTGGAAACATGCTGAAGAAGGTTTTGTGCCTGCTGTGCTGCCTGATTCTGCTGGGCACGGCGGCGCTGGCGGAAGGCGCGGTGACACTGTCCGGCCAGGCGATCGTGGACGGCAGCGCCGTGTACTACGCCGGCAGCATCGACAGCGCGCAGGAAGGCGTATATTTCATGAACAGCGACGGCAGCGGCGTGAGCCGGCTGAGCGATTCCTTCATGACGCTGCTCACGGCGGACGGCGGCAGCCTGCTGGCGATCAGCTTCGACGAGGGCGACCATGAATACGCGCTGGTGGTGCTGAACGCCCTCGGCGAAAAGACCGTTGTTTACGACGGCTACGTAAGCAACGCCATCGCCAGCGGCGGGCGCTTCTACTGGGGCGTGGGCTCCTGCGCGGCGGACGGCAGCGACGTGCGCACCCTCATCGACGACAAGGCCCACTCCTACAACTACTATCCCGTGGCCGTGTCGGAGGGCTGGTACTACTATCTGGACTGGGCGGAGAACAGCGAGAGCGTGTTTTACGAGGGCGATCCTTACCCCTCCGCCGCCCGGCTGTGCCGGCTGAACCTGGACAACGGCTCCGTGGACGTGCTGAGCGGCTACGGCGCGCGTTTCCTGGGACTGGAGGGCGGCTATGCCTACTACGGCCGCAGCCGTTACTGGCTCTATGACGCGGACGAGGCGGAAACCTATGCCGCGGAAGTGGTTGGCGGCGTGTACCGCGTGAACCTCAATACGCTGGTAACCGACCAGCTTACCGCCTTCCCGGACAGCGACACCGTCTACATCTCCTATGAGCTGCTCGCGGACGGCGTATTCTACGGCCGGATGAGCGATTATTCCTCCGAGGAAAGCACCGAACAGATCGTGCGCATGACGGTGGACGGCGAGCAGCTGCCCCCGCTTTCACTGGACAACCAGTCCGTTTCGCTGCACGGCGTGGCCGACGGCGTGCTCTACGCCTCCGTGTGCAGCATCGACTTCAACGACGACGACTACATCCAGCACGACCTGCTCTACGCGCTGAATGTGGCGGACGGCTCCTTCTCCCTCGTCAACACGCCGGCGTCTGACCTGTTCTATTACAGCGAAACGCCGCCGGCCGTGGCTGTCACCGGCGGACGCATCTACATGATCGTGTTCGACAACCAGGCCTACGCCATCAGCTTCAAGTCCTGCGCGACGGATGGCAGTGACCGCGTGGTCCTTGCCCGCGGGTATTCCCTCGCGGCGGGCTGATCCCAGGAAAGGACAGACGACTATGACCGAATGCGGCATCAAATCTGAAAACGTCCGCCTGCTCGGGCGCATGGACGCTGCCCAGGATCCCATCTGCCTGGACTGGACCGGCAGCGGTTTCGAGGTGAATTTCCGCGGCGGCGAGCTGTGGGCGGAGCTGGAAGCCACCGCCGACGCGCCGGACATGTGGGCAGCCGCGTGCGTGGACGGATATCCCGTCGCGCGGTTCATGGTGGAAAAGGCGCGCCGCTGGTATCCTCTGGTCCACGGCATGGACAAGACCCTCTCCCGCACGGTCACGCTGATGAAGGAGACCCAGTGTATGCCCTTCGCGCCGGAGGCCACGGTGAAGGTTCACGGTCTGCGGCACGACGGCGAGCTGCTGCCCCTGCCCGAACCCGCGCTGCGCATCGAGTTCATCGGCGACAGCCTCACCAGCGCGGAAGGCGCGCTTGCCCCGAAGGACAACACCGAGTGGATTCCCCTGTGGTTCACCGCCTGCGGAAACTATTCCCACTACGCCTGCCGCGAGCTGAACGCCGAGCGGCGCGTGCTCTCCCAGAGCGGCCACGGCGTATGCTGGGATTACCTGGGCAACGCCGAGGGCAACATGGCGGACGATTACGGGCTCATCGTCGGCCGGCTGAAGGGCGAAGCCGCCGAAAGCCGCGGCTGCCGGAAGCCATACGACTTCGCCGCCTGGAAAGCCGACGTGGTGTGCATCCGCCTGCTGAGCAACGACGTGGGCGGCATGAAGCGCCTGGAAAAAGCGGAAGAACTGACTCCCGCGCTGATCGACGGCGCCGCGGGCTTCATAAAAAAGGTGCGCTCCTGCAACCCGGAAGCGCACATCATCTGGATCCTGCCCGGCAGCCATTCCATGCCGGAAATCGGCGTCGCTGCGGTGGAGCGCTGTCGGGCCGAAGGCATGCAGAAGCTCAGCTGCTTCACCCTGCCGGACTACGGCCCGGACGAGCTGGGCGCCCGCAGTCATCCCAACGCGGCCTACAACGAGCGCGCGGGCCGCATTCTGGCCGGGGAAATCAGAAAGCTCACGGCGCGGTGAATCGGCGGATGAATTTAACTTGACTATCTCCCCCGAATCTGTATAATAGAAGCGAATTGAATATCTGCCTTATCAAGAGTGGTTGAGGGACGGGCCCTATGAAACCCGGCAACCGGTTCGTGAAAGCGGACAGTGGTGCCAATTCCCGCAGCAGGCTTCCTGCTGAAAGATGAGGTGCTTGGGCGTTTTTTGCGCGCGGCCTTGTCTTTCGGGCCGCGCGCTTTTCTGCGCGCCTTGACGCGGCAGAGCATATGAAAGGAGAAAACCCATGCGCACCCTGTTTACTTCCGAATCCGTCACCGAGGGCCATCCCGATAAAATCTGCGACCAGATCTCCGACGCCGTGCTGGACGCCATTCTGGCCGAAGATCCCAACGCCCACGTGGCCTGCGAATGCTGCACCACCACCGGCCTGGTGCTGGTGATGGGCGAGATTTCCACCACCTCCTATGTCTCCATCGACAAGATCGCCCGCCAGAAGATCATCGACATCGGCTATGACCGCGCCAAGTACGGCTTCGACGGCCAGTCCTGCGCCGTGCTGGTGTCCATCGACGAGCAGTCGCCCGACATCGCGATGGGCGTCAACAACGCCCTCGAGGGCCGCGCGGCCGACGCCCACGACATCG
>LVAP01000138.1 GCA_001603025.1 Clostridiales bacterium Firm_10
TTCACCATCTCCGGTTCCGATTTTGTGGAAATGTTCGTGGGCGTCGGCGCAAGCCGCGTGCGCGACCTGTTTGACGAGGCGAAAAAGCGCGCCCCGGCCATCGTGTTTATCGACGAGATCGACGCGGTGGGCCGCCAGCGCGGCGCGGGCCTGGGCGGCGGCCACGACGAGCGTGAGCAGACGCTCAACCAGCTGCTCGTGGAGATGGACGGCTTTGAAACCAACGTGGGCATCATCGTGATGGCGGCGACCAACCGCGCCGACATCCTCGACCCGGCGCTGCTGCGTCCCGGCCGGTTTGACCGCCAGATCGTGGTCAATTATCCGGATGTGAAAGGACGCGAGGAAATCCTGAAAATCCATGCCCGGGGCAAGCCCCTGGCCGACGACGTGGACCTGGGCGTCATCGCCCGCCGCACGCCGTATTTCACCGGCGCGGACCTGGAGAACGTGCTCAATGAGGCGGCCATCCTGACAGCGCGCGCGCACGGCACGGCCATCGAGATGCACACCATCGAGGAGGCCATCACCCGCGTGAGCGCCGGTCCGGAAAAGAAGAGCCACAAAGTGACCGAACGCGACAAGCGGCTGGTGGCTTACCACGAGGCGGGCCACGCCGTGGTCATGAATTACATTCCCGAGTGCGACCGCGTACACGAGGTGTCCATCATCCCGCGCGGCAAAGGCGCGGGCGGCTACACCATGTGGCTGCCGGATGAGGAGACAAGCTACATCACCAGCGCACGGCTCACCGGGCAGATCGCGGGTTCGCTGGGCGGCCACTGCGCCGAGCGACTGGTGTTCGGCGACGTGTCCACCGGCTCCTCAAGCGACCTCAAGCGCGCCACCGAAATCGCGCGCAGCATGGTCACGGAATACGGCATGAGCCGTGAAGTGGGCCCCATGTTCCTGGGCAACGACCAGGAAGTGTTCCTGGGCCGCAACTTCTCGCAGTCCCGTTCAAACATTTCAGAGGAAGTCAGCCGCACCATTGACCGCGAGGTGCGCGCGCTGCTGGAAGGCGGCCTCGAGCGGGCCACATCCATCCTGACCGAGCACCGCGACAAACTGGACGCGGTCGCAGCGGCCCTGATCGACAAGGAAAAGCTGGATCAGGCGGAATTTGAGGCAATCATCAACGCGACGCCGGCCATCGGTGCGCCCGAAGAAAGCGAAGCGGATGGCCATGAACAGGAATAACGGGGACAAAGCGATCCGATTTGATCTCCACATTCATACCACCGCCTCCGACGGTACGGATTCGCCGGAGGCTGTGGTCGCGCTTGCGGCGGCAAACGGTTTTTCCGCCATCGCCATAACCGATCACGATACGCTGCGCGGCGTGCCGGAAGCGAAGGCGGCCGGGAAGCGGCTGGGCGTGCGGGTGATCACGGGCGTGGAAATAAGCGCGGTGGGCACGACGGAAGTTCACGTGCTTGGTTACGGCGTGAAGGATGTTTCGCGCATGGAGGAGACGCTTTCCCGCATGCGTGCCATGCGCGAAAGGCGCATGGCGCAGATGGTGGAGAAGATCCGCGGACTGGGCATCGATATCGAGCTCGATCAGGTGACATCGCTCTCTGCAGGTACGGTCGGGCGTTCGCATCTGGCGCGTGTGCTGGTGCAGAAGGGCGTGGTCCGCGACGTGCGCGAGGCCTTTGTGCGCTATCTGGCGCCGGGCCGGCCAGGCTATGTGGAGCGCGAGAAGCTGAGCGTGGAGGAAGCTGTGCGGCTCATCGCGGCATGCGGTGGGCTGGCGGGCATTGCCCATCCCGGGCAGAATCATGGCGAGGCCAGCTGGGACGCGGCGCGTTTCCGGGCCCTGAAGCCCTGCGGGCTCAGGTGCATAGAGTGCCACCACATGGCGCACTCTGCGCAGGCGGCGGCGGGTTTTGAGCGCATCGCCCGGGCGGAAGGCCTGCTGGTGACAGGCGGCAGCGACTATCACGGCACGGTCAAGGCCGTGACGCTGGGCGACGGCATGAAACACTGGAAAAACAAAGCCGATGATTTTCGGCGTTTTATGGAAGCGTTGGGAGAACAGATAGTATGAACTGGCTGGGACGCAAAAGAGGGGGCTACGGGGCGCGCCAGGACGCGCGCCGGCGTGAGAAAAACGTTCGGGTTGTTATGATGGCGTGCGCCGTGGTTGTGGCGCTGGCTTTGATCGCGGCCATGGCGGCAGGCATCCATGCTGCCCTGTCGCCGGGAAATGATCCCGAAACGACGCATGCTCCCTCCCATTCGGCAAATCCTCATGAGACGCAGGGGCCGACCTACGCGCCCGATGAGGCGCGGGCCCTGCTGGACGCGCGCTATGATGAGGCGCTCGCCTCGGAAATACAGATAACGTTCGGCGAAAACGAGTGGCGCTTCAAACTGAGCGAGATGGGCGCCGTGGCTCCCTCGGAGGAGGACATCGAGCCTGACCTGACCGATCCCGCCGGCCAGCCCCTGACGCTGACCTGCGAACGCGGCGCGATAGAGGCGCTGGCGCAGAGCATCAAGGAGGCTGTCGACTGCGAGCCCGTGAACGCGACGATGCAGATCATTGAGGTGGAGAAATTCACCTACACGGACTCCGCCGTCGGGCTGCGTCTGGACGCGGCCGCCCTGGCGGACAGGCTGGAAGCGATGATCCGGCGCGGCGAGGGCGGAGAAATCGCGCTCGAGCCTGAGGTCATTGAGCCGGAGGTGAAGCGCGAGGATCTGGAGGGCTCCACCCTGCTGCTGGGCGAGTGCTACACCACGCTGGAGGGCAGCAGCACCTCGCGCATCAGCAATGTGAACCTGGCGCTGAGCTACTTCAATTTCAAGGCCATCGGCCCGGGCAAGCGCGTGTCGTTCAACCGGGTGGTCGGCAAGCGCTCCGAAGAGACGGGTTTCAAGGAGGCGCCTGAGTACGCCGGCACCACCATTCAGACCGGTTACGGCGGGGGCACCTGCCAGGCCAGCACCACGATATACGGAGCGGTGATGCGCGCGGGGCTGGATATCGTCGAGCGCTATCCCCACACGATGACCGTGGGCTATGTGCCCGGCAGCCAGGACGCCGCTGTGAGCGACAACAAGGATTTCCGCTTCAGGAACAACACGGAAAGCACGATCTACGTCTTTGCGTATCTGGATCCCGTGCGTAACTGCGCGGTTTGCAAGATTTACGGCAAGCCCATCGACCCGAACGTATACATCGACATCGAGTCGGTCATCCTTCAGTCAGACATCGGCGGCACCAGCATATCCTTCATGGACGACGTGGAGGGCAAACGCGTGTGGTACAAGGATGATCCGCCCGTCCTCTACAAGACAGGCAAGCCCGGCATGCGCAGCGAGGCCTATCGCGTTTACCGCGATGTGAGCACTGGGGCGGAGCTTCGCCGGGAGAAGCTGTCCACCGACTACTATCAGCCCGAGAGCGACACGTATCTTCGCGGCATTCACGACCGTTGAGAACCGGTTCCGCGCTTTCCGGCGCGGGATGGCGTTTAATATACAAAAGGGGGATTTGTGTTATGGTAGGGAATGCGAACGTATCCATTTTTGCGGGAAGCGGCGGCCATGCCTTTGCGGAGCGCATGTGCCGGTATCTGGGATGCCCCTTGGGCGACTCCTCGGTCATTCGCTTCTCAGACGGAAACACCTTCGTTCGGATCAACGAGTCGGTGCGCGATCGCGCGGTATATCTGGTGCAGCCGATCGGCATGTCCCCCAACGACGAATTCGTAGAGATCCTGTTCTGGCTGGACGCCTTCAAGCGCGCCAGCTGCCTGTCTGCTACGCTGGTGATGCCCTATTTCGGCTATGCCAAGGGCGACAAGAAAGACGAGCCCCGCGTTTCCATCCGCGCTCGCGTGTGTGCGGAATCCATTGAGCTGGCCGGCGCGGACCGCATCATGGTGCAGGATCTGCACTGCGGTCAGATTCAGGGCTTCTTCAAGAAGCCGCTGGACCACCTGTACGCGCTGCCGGTGCTCGTTCAGTACGTTCGCTCCCTCAACCTGCCGGATCTGGTTGTGGTGTCTCCCGACGCGGGCTACGCCAAGCAGGCCCGCCGCTTCGCCACGGCACTGGGCACGCCGGTGGCCATCGGCGACAAGCAGCGCAGCGACCATACCGAGAACGCCGAGGTGCTGGAGATCCTGGGCAACGTAAAGGGCAAGAACTGCCTGATTGTGGACGACTTCACCATCTCCGGCGGCACGCTGGTGAACCTTTCCTACGAACTGGAAAAGCGCGGCGCGAAGAAGATCTACGCGGCGCTGAGCCATAACATCATCACCCCCGAGGGTGTGAAGCGGATCGAAGCCAGTCCCATCGAGCGGCTGATTTCGACAGACACCGTCGACAACCCCAATTCCGCCCATAACAAGCGCTTCAAGACGCTGTCCGTCGCGCCTGTGTTTGCGGAGACGCTGCGCCGCTACCACAACTACCAGTCCATCAACGAGCTGACCAATGCCCTGCCCGAGGATTTGTTCAAGGCCTGCGTGCAGGACATGGATGTCTGACAACCAGAATGCAAAACGGAGCGCTTCCCATCCGGGAAGCGCTCCGTCATCGTGTGGGGAGATCATTTCCCCGCCACGGCCAGCTTTCCGATCAGCAGATCGGGAGAGGCCACGGAGGAGAAGGCGAAATCCAGGTTGTCCGCCACGGCGGTCACGTTTTTCAGCAGCTCGAAGAAGTTGCCCGCCACGGTGATCTGGCTCACGGGCCTGGTCACCTTGCCGCCTTCGATGAGGAAACCGCGCGCGCCCAGCGAGAAGTCGCCGCTGATCTGATTCGCGCCGGAATGCAGGCCCTGCACATCTGTGATGAGCACGCCGTCGGCGGCCATTTCCACCAGCTGTTCGGGAGAAAGGCCGGAGGGGACGACGTGCATGGAATGCGCCGCCACGCCCACAGGAGAGGTATAGCTGGGCTTGGAGGCGCTGCCGGTGGTTTCCACGCCCTGCTTTTTAGCGGTTTTCAGGTTGTGGAGCAGCGTGTTCAGCCGGCCCGCGCTCACGATATCCAGCCGCCTGGTTGCCACGCCTTCGCCGTCGAAGGGCGTCGCGCCGGGGGAGGCGGGGTTGAGCGGATCGTCCACGATGCTGAGCGCCGGGCTTCCGATGATTTCGCCCTCGCGTCCCTTCAGCAAAGAGAAACCCTTCTGCGCCGCCTCCGCGCTGAACACGGAGGCAAAGGTGCGCAGGATGGAGCCCGCCACGTCGTTGCGCAGGATGACCTTATATTCGCCGGAAATCGCCTTGTCGGCGTTCAGGCCGTCCACGGCCTCCTTCACGGCTTTCGCGGCTTCCGCTTCGATGTCCAGTTTCTTCGGGTCGCGCGCCAGGCGGATTGCGCTGCCGCTGGTCACCTCGCCGTTCTCCTGTGCCAGCACGCCCGCGTAGAGGCCGATGTAGTTCTCGCGGAAGGAGACGTCCAGCCCGCGGGAGTTGACCAGCCGCCGCGCGCTGGAGCCGCTCATGATCTCCACGGCCTCGCATTGCGTCACGCGCGGGTCAAGGGAGACGCATGCCTTTTCGAGGCGGCGCGCCATGTCGATCTTCTCGGCGGCGGTGATTCTGTCGATTTCGCCGTTGTACACGTCCATTTCGGGATAGCTCTTGCTGCCCACGAAGATGAACTCCTCGTCGTCGTTTTCGATGAGGGCGGCATTCTCCGCCGCGCCGGATATGAGCAGGTCCAGGGCATCCTCGTCCAGCACCTGGGTGCTGGCATAACCCATTTTGCCCTTTGAAAGCGCCCGGAAGCCCAAACCCATACCCGCGCTCACAGAGTAATCCACGATTTCGCCGTTCTTCACCGATACCGAGAATTCCTCGCTGCCGGCATAATCGGCCTCGCTGGCTTCGAATCCGGCTTTGGCGGCGCGGTCAAACAGCTTTTTGATGAATTCATTCACTTCCATGCTCTGTCCCTCCTCAGCGGCCGCCGACGGTGATGCCCGTCACGCGGATCATGGGCTGGCCGACGTTTACCGGCACGGAGCCGCTCCTGGAGCCGCACATGCCCTGTGCCATCTTCATGTCCTTGCCCACGCGGTCGATCTTCATGAGAATTTCGCTGCCCTTGCCCACCAGCGTGGCGCCGCGCACCGGCCGGTCGATCTTGCCGCCCTTGATGAGGTAGCCCTCCATCACGGCGAAGTTGAACTCGCCGGTGGCCGGATTGACTGAGCCGCCGCCCATCTGCCTGGCGTACAGCGCGTCGCCCGCCGTGGCGATGATCTCGGCCTCGTCGTCGCTGCCCGCGGCAATGAAGGTGTTGCGCATGCGGGAGGTGGGCGCGAAGGTGTAATCCTGTCGGCGCGCTGAACCCGTGACGGCCATCTTCATGCGGCGGCCGTTCAGGCGGTCGATCATGTAGTTTTTGAGGATGCCGTTCTCGATGAGCACCAGGCGGTTGGTGGGCGTGCCCTCGTCGTCGATGTTGAGGGAGCCCCATTCGTTGGCGATGGTGCCGTCGTCGACGGCGGTCACGATGGGCGAGGCGATCTGCTGTCCCAGCTTGCCGCAGAACTCGCTGTTGCCCAGGGCCACCTGCGTAGCCTCAAGCGAATGGCCGCAGGCTTCGTGGAAGATGACGCCGCCAAAGCCGTTGTCGATGATGACGGGCATGTAGCCGCCGGGGCATTTGTCCGCTTTCAGCATGGTCACGGCGGTCTCCGCGGCACGGCGTGCGCGCGCTTCCACATCCACGCGGTCCCTGAACAGCTCGTAGCCCATCATCGCGCCGGGCGCCTGGCTGCCGGTCTGGTTTTCCTGACCGTTGGAGGCCATGGCCACCACGGAGAAGCGGGTGTAGACGCGCCGGTCGCCGGTGAACAGGCCTTCGGTGTTGGCGATGAGCACGTCGGTTTCCTTGCCCATGAGCGATACGCGCACCTGCCGGATGGCGCTGTCGTAATCCTTCGCCGCCTGGTACGCGGCATGGACCAGCCGGGATTTTTCCGCGCCGCTCACGTCCATGGGCAGGCGCTCGATGGCATGGATGTTGCGTACGATGGAGCCGGTGAGGCGGATGTCCCGCGCGGCGTTCGCGTCGCCGATGGCCGAAGCCGCCTGTCTGGCCGCCTTCATGAGGCCCGCCTCGCTGGTGTCGTTTGTGTGAACGTAGATGCCTTCAAGGCCGTGGTAGATGCGGATGCCCGCGCCGTGCGTGCGCCCGGTGGTCGCGCTGTCGATTGCGCCGTCCACCAGGTTCAGGCTGGATGAGCGCGTGTCCTCCATGAACAGTTCCGCGAAATCGCCGCCGGAGCGGACCGCCTCGGCCAGCACCCGTTCGGCTGCCGACTTTGATATCATAGCTGCGTTCCTCCTTGTCCGTTCTGCAAATGATGTATTTATAATTATACCATCCTCCGGCACAGTTTTCAAGAGAGGAATTGCCGGGGCCCGTTTTGAAGGAAGTGTTGCGTGCGGCGGCAGATTCATGTATAATAATCCAGGGAAAAGGAGGTTGTGTTATGCTGGAAGAAGCGACGAAGGACATTGAAACCATGCTCCTGAGCCGGGAGGCGTTCCATCCCTTTCCGAAATACGGCGAGGCAGGCTGGGACGCGCTGCCCGATGCGGCCAAGCGGATCATCGTGGATCGGGCCGAGCTGCTGAACGAAAAGGACTGGCCGGCGCTGCCCGCCGTGCGGTATATGGACTTTGTGAAGAATGGCAACCGCTCGCGCTATGAGGCGCCCTATTTTGAGCGCCGCCAGCGGCTGCGCTGCCTGACCGCCGCCGAGTGTATCGAGCGCAGGGGACGCTTTATTGATTCGATCATCAACGGCGTATGGGCTGTATGCGAGGAGACGACATGGGCCATTCCCGCGCACAGCTATTCCTTCAAGAGCCCGGACCAGGGGCTGGTGGACATCAGCCGTGACCGCGTGACGCTCGACCTGTTCGCTGCGGAGACCGGCGCGAACCTCGCATGGATCCTGTATCTCATCGGCGACAGGCTGGGGGCGGAATGCGAGGCGATCCCGCGGCGCATCGCGCTTGAGATCGGGCGGCGCGTCGTGGATCCCTTCCTCGATTACGACGACTTCGGCTGGATGGGTCTCAGCCACGACAATCCCGTAAACAACTGGAATCCATGGATCAATGAAAACGTGCTGAGCTGCGCGCTTGTAGCCATGGAGGATGGGCCCCGCCGTGCGGCGGTCGTGAAGAAGGTCTGCCGGAGCGCCGAGCGCTTCCTGCACTTTTACGCGGAGGATGGCGGCTGTGACGAGGGCCCGAGCTACTTCTCCGTGGCCGGCGCGTCGATGATGGACATCCTGGAGCAGCTCAATCTGGCGACCGGCGGAGGAGTCAATCTGTTCGACAGGACGCTCATCCGCAACATGGCGGACTACATCCGCCACGTGCACATCGCGGGCGACTGGTTCGTGAATTTTGCGGACGCGCCGTCCCGGTTGGGCTTTATCGCGGAGGATCTGCTGCTGCGCCTGTCGAAGCCGATGGGCAACGAGGCGCTCGCCGCCTTCTGCCGCATGCGCATGGCGCGCAATCCCAGCCTCCGGCCGGACCGATACTTTACGCATATGAATTACTACATGTTCCGCGCTCTCTCGGCACTGTTCAACTGGGAGGAACCGGACCGCGGCGAAGCGGACGTGGCTTCGCTCAGCCATTGGTTTGGCGGCATCCAGGTGGCGACCGCGCGCTCGAAGGCGAACAGCTTCTCCGGCCTGTTCCTGGCCGCCAAGGGCGGCTGCAACGCCGAGAGCCACAACCACAACGACATCGGCAGCTACGTGCTCTACGCGGAAGGACAGCCGGCCATTGTGGACGCCGGCGTGGGCGAATACACCAAGAAGACCTTCAGCGCCCAGCGCTATGAGATATGGAGCATGCAGTCCGGCTGGCATAATACCGCCGTCATCAACGGCTGCGACCAGAAACCCGGTCGGCAGTACGCCGCCGCGGACGTGGACTGGGCGGACGACGGCACGGTCATGCAGCTGGCGCTGGACATGCAGGACGCCTATGGCCCCGAAGCGATGGTGAAAAAATACCGCCGCACATTCACGTTCGATCGCGGGGAAAACATCGTCCGCGTGCACGACGCCGCGGCGCTGGCGGAGTGCGCCTGTCCGGTGAAGCTCCCCATGCTGTGCGCGGAAGAGCCCGTGATCGGCGAAGGCCGCGCCGCCATCGGCGCGCTGACGCTGCGGTTCGATCCGGCGGCGTTCACGGCCACGGTGGAGGAAAAACAGCTGGAGGACAGGCTGGCGGCCAGCTGGCAGCGCGAGTCGCTCTGGCGGCTGACGCTCACCCGCACGGCCTGCCTGCCTGAGGATGAGTGGACGATCGAGTTCGGAATGGAGAGCGGCAAATGACGGTTAAGGCGGTGCTGTTTGACCTGGACGGAACGCTGCTCAACACGCTGGACGACCTGGCGGCAAGCGTGGCGTTTGCCATGCGGTCTATGGGCCTGGCGCCGCGCACGAGGGACGAGGTGCGCGCCTTTGTGGGCAACGGCGCGCGGGTGCTGTGCGTGAAGTGCCTGGGCGAAGGGGCGGACGAGGCGCAGGTTGCCGAGCTGCAGGCACGCTTCCAGGCTCATTACCGGGAACACCTCCAGGACGTCACTGCGCCTTATCCTGGAATCGTTGGCATGCTCGAAGCGCTGAAGCGCCGGGGCATCCGACGGGGCGTGGTTTCCAACAAGTTCTCCGCGGCGTCGAAGGCGGTGTGCGAGGCGTACTTCGGCGACCTCATCGAGGCGGTTGTCGGCGAGGAACCGGGCGTGCGCCGCAAGCCCGCGCCGGACAGCCTGCTGGCCGCGATGAACAGGCTGGGCACGGGAGCAGGCGAATGCGTGATGGTGGGCGATTCCCCGCAGGACATTGAGGCTGCCAGCGCGGCGGGATGCCGCTCCGTCGGCGTGACCTGGGGCTTCCGCAGCCGGGAAGAGCTGGAACGGGCCGGGGCGGACGCGATCGTGGATTCGGCGGAGGCGCTGCTGGCGGCCGTGACAGGCGACGGCGCTGGGCGCCGAATGGATGACCGGAGGCGGAGATGATTTCTACCGGAAAATCGGCTACAATGACACCGTCCGCCGGATGATCTGGAAGAAGGCGTGAGGAGCCTGCAATTGCCGGACAATCTGTTCCCTGACAAGGGCCGGATTGCCCGGCTTTTTCATATTCTTAACTTGACAACTATAACGTGAGACGATATAATCAAATCACGATATAACGACAGACGATATAACGTGACGCGATGGAGGTGAGATGTTTCGTGAACAACGAGATGGCTTTGACGGAATCCACCTATTATATCCTGCTGGCGCTGTACAAGCCGCAGCACGGCTACGGCATCATGCAGCAGGTGGAGGCGCTCTCGAAGGGGCGCGTGCGGTTGGCGGCGGGCACGCTGTACGGCGCGCTGAACGCCCTGTGCGATAAGGAGTGGATCGTGCAGCTGCCGGGAGAAGACGGCAGCCGCCGCAAGGAATATCGGCTGACCCTGCGGGGATTGGACGTGCTGAAGGCCGAGATCGAGCGGCTCCGGGAGCTCGTGGCGAACGGCGAGATGATACTGGGAGGACAAAACCATGACTGAGAAAAAGACGATGCGCAAGTGGTACTGGGTGTGGGATTTTGAGAAGGAAGAGGAATGGCTGAACGAGATGGCGCTGAACGGCTGGGTGCTGGAAAGCGTGGGCTTCTGCACATATACGTTTGAAAAATGCGAGCCTGGCGAGTATGCCGTGCGGCTTGAGATGCATGGGATGGACGAGAGTTACATCGACTTCATGCGGGAGACCGGCGCGGAGTATATCGGCCGTATGGCCATGTGGATCTATTTCCGCAAGAAGACCGCCGACGGCCCCTTCGACCTGTTCTCGGACATCGACTCGCGCATCGAGCACCTGAAGAAGATCGGGCGGGCGCTGAGCGTGATCGGCGCGGCAAACCTGCTCATCGGCCTGAGCAACAACCTGAACGGATTCAGGTTTTCCTGGATCAATCTGTTCTGCGCGGCGCTGCTGACATACAGC
Source organism: Clostridiales bacterium Firm_10 (assembly GCA_001603025.1). GTDB lineage: Bacteria > Bacillota > Clostridia > Christensenellales > Aristaeellaceae > Firm-10. The sequence continues at coordinate 11,014 of LVAP01000138.1, forward strand.
CTGGGCCGCATTCACGGGAAGAAGGAAGCGCTGGAGCGGGAGCGGCGGCTGCGGGAGTGAAAAAAGTGCGCTGTTCTGCACCGCTGCGGGGCCGATCAATGCGGGAATCGTTGTCAGCAGAAACGCGGGTTTAATAAAATGAACTTCCGAACCCATAATACGACGATCAAAAACCTTCGATTTTGTGCGCGGCACCGGATGCCGCGCTTCTCTTTTTGTCTCCGGCACGAAAATTAACGGGAAAACCCGGAAAAACAGGCGGTTTCGGGCGAATTTTAACATA
>LVAP01000139.1 GCA_001603025.1 Clostridiales bacterium Firm_10
GGATCGGCCCGCCACGCGAGCCGCGGCAGGCGGAAAACCGCCGCCGGCGGGCGTCTCCGGCTCGCCGGCATCCGGGCATTGCCCGCGGACATGCGGGCCGGCGCTTTTTTGCCGCCGCTGTCACTCATCTTCAGGAAGAACCGCTTCCACGAAGTCCTTCAGCGAAGCAAACGCCGTCTCCCGGCCTTCGGCTCTGTCTCCGATCAGAGCCGCGCGGCATCCCGCGGCCATCCCCGCCAGAATGTCGTTTTCACTGTCGCCCACCATCCAGGACTGGGTCAAATCGATGTTGAAATCCCTGGCGGCTTTCAGCAGCATGCCCGGTTTGGGCTTGCGGCAGTCGCAGTCGATCTTCAAAGCGGCCACCTCGCCCGGATAACCCCTGTGCGGGTGGTGCGGGCAAATGTATATGCCATCCAGGAACGCGCCTTCCCGCCCCAGCAGCGTCTCCATTTTATTGTGGATCTCTTCCATCTGGGCAAAGGTCACTTCCCCGCGGGCAATGACAGGCTGATTTGTCACCACGATGGCCAGATAGCCCGATCGGTTGATCCGGGCTATGGCCTCCGCCGCCCCGTCAATCAGCACAAACTCGTCAATATCCCGGAGAAAGCCGACATACCGGTTGATCGTTCCGTCCCGGTCCAGAAAAATGGCTTTCTGCCGCCGCCTCAGGTTTCGGGCCTGCACGCGCCCCGCCGCGAAATCCCGGCACACGCTTTCATACCGATCCGGCGTTCCCATATCCTTCACGTATTCAGGGCTGTCGTAGCAGAACATTTTGCCCGTTCCGCAAAGCGGCTTCAGGACCTGCCTGTCCAGATCCAGTTTCAGCGGCCCGTCGCCTGGCGCCGAGCCCGCCTCATCCGCCCGCGCGCGGGCGGCGTCAATCACGGAAGGCGAAATGATATGCAGCCCCGCGTTTACGCGGTTTTTATACCATTGGGGCCGCGCGTCTTCTTTTGTCAGCCATTGTTTCACGGCGCCCTGATCATCTGTGATCAAAACCCCGCTGTCATATGGATGCGCGTTGGGGTGGGTGAAAAGCGTCACAAGTCCGCCCTTTTCCTTGTGAAACCGTGCAAAGCGCCGGAAGTCAACGTCGAACAGCGCGTCTGCATTCAGCAGCAGGAAATCCTCCGTCAGCTCGCCGCGGAGCTTCAGCAAGGCGCCGGCGCTTCCAAGCGGGGTTTCCTCCACGAAATAACGGATGCGCACGCCAAAGCGGCTGCCGTCTCCAAAGTAGTCCATGATGTGGCCGGCCAGATGTGAAACTGTTATGATAATGTCCCGGAAGCCCTGCTCCTGCAGGCAGGCAATCTCCCGCTCGAGCACCGGCCTTCCCTCAATGGGGATCATCGGCTTGGGAAGGGCGGCGGTGACGGACCTGATCCTGAGGCCCTTTCCCCCGGCCGCAATAACAGCTTTCATGCTAATCCCCCGTCCTGCCCTCTCTGGGTTCATATGCTTCCGGTGTATAATGCACGACCCTCGTTCCCTCATTCTCAAACCGGAACGGGATATACAAGAGGTCTTTCATGGATTCCCGCACCGCAGCCTGTTCCTCCGGGCGCACATAGAACAGCAGGAATCCGCCGCCGCCCGCCCCGAGCAGTTTCCCGCCCAGCGCCCCGGCCCTGATCCCCTTCTCATACAGAACGTCAATCTCTGCCGAAGAGACGCTGGATCCCATTTGCCGTTTCAGCCGCCAGGTAACATCCAGCAGCCGGCCGAAGTCGTCCAGATCCGCGCGCCTGTCAGTCAGTATCCTTTCAGCATCGTCCACAAGGGAAAGCATTTCTTTCAGCTGCGCGGTTTTCGCTTCCTTCACCGCCTCGTTGATGCGCTGAATTTCGGATGAAAACCGCGTAAATCCCGTAAAAAACATCAGCAGGTTGTCGTTCAGACGCTGCTTGACGGCCGGGGAAATAATCACGGGGTAAACCTCATATCCCTCCGCGGTAAAACTGATGCGGTTGAATCCGCCGTATGCCGCGGCGATCTGATCCTGCCAGCCACCGGCCTCCCCGCAGAGCACTCTTTCCAGATAAATGGCCTCATCCGCCAGTTTCCTTTTGTCCATGTATTCGCCCTTCAGCGCGTGAAAGGCGTTCAGCATGCCCACCGCAAAGGATGAACTCGTGCCCAGGCCGGAGCGCGCGGGCAGATCCGACTCATAGGTCAGCCGGATCTCGTGCATATCCAGCATTTTCATCGCATTGCGGATTGCGGGGTGAAGTATCTCGTCATATGAATTCACATATTCTGTCTTCGAATATGTCAAATGCGTTTTATAGTCAAAAAAACGGGGGAGATGCCGCACGGTCACATAGCAGTATTTATCGAATGTGGTCGACAAAACCGCCCCCCCGTATTTGCTGAAGAAGGCCTTCATATCCGTCCCGCCGCCAAAAAATGACATGCGGAAAGGTGTCCTGGTAATAATCATGCTTTCCCATCCTTATTTGTACCGGGATGCCGCTTCGATCAGGCAACAGCAAAAGCCAAAGAACATGTCCATCAGCAATCACGGAGGCGGTTTACGCGTTCCTGCTTGATCATGGAATTAGGAATACCCGATGCCGGCATATTTCTTTTTCAATTATATAGTATCATTCCATGATAGTCAATCTCATTTTGGCGCGGCACCGTCCGGGGCCTGAGTTTCCGCAGCGCCCAGAGCGTGTTCCTGAATCCCCGTGGCGCGGTTTCAAGCGGATTTGCCTGCAGTTCAGGAATTTCCGGAACACGCGCTAGTCCTTCCGGATCATTTTCTGGAGCGCCGCTATCGCGTTTTTCATCCGCATTTTCAGCTCTTCGTCCGTCAGGGCGCTCATCTCATCCGTTTCGCCGAGGGCTCGCGCCGTCTGCTGCAGCACCACCTCCACGCCCTTCGCGCCGCCCTTGCCGCTCAGCGCGCGCTGCAGCGTCTCCGTTTCGATCCGCTGCAGGGCCTGTGCGACCGCCGGCCTGTATGCCTCCGGCAGGCGGTCGCAGGTCAGGTCTTCCGTGCGCATGTTCAGCGCCAGCGCGAGGCCCGCGGGGGTCGCGGGCTGATCGTCGGCGCGGCACTCGTTGAAATACCGCGTGATGCGGCCTTTGATCCATGCCGCTGCGCGCAGGGTTCCCGGCTGTTTCGGTTCGCTCACAGCTGCTTCACCTTCGTGCTGGTGATCCGGCGGTCCTGCGACGCCGCCCTGGCGGACGCGTTCTTCTTCACCGCCCCGCTCAGCGAGGACGCCGCCGTCCTGATGCCGGCCGCCGCGCTGCGGATCAGTCCGGACAGCAGCTTCTTCCCGCCGTCCGTTCCGGCCGCCGCCGTCTTTGCGCCCGCCGCGCCATTCGCCGCGGAAGATCGGGCGGCTGCGGGCGCGCCGCCCGTCTCGTTCAGGCCGTACTTCTGCCGGAATTCCGCCTCGTCCAGCGACTGGGCCCGCTCCTTCAGAAGCCAGTTCTGCCAGGCCTCGTAGCCCTGGCGCTGCAGCGCGGCGATCTGCAGCTGCAGGCCGACGGCGGCCGTCTGGTTGGCGGTGCGCAGCTGGTCGATGCGCCGGTCCAGCTGCTGCGCGTAGCTCGCGGCCGAGCTCTGCCTGGCGCGGGCGGTCTCCTCCGTCAACCGGGCAATGCGGCTGTTGATCGCCCCGACCTCGTCCGCCTCGGACTGATCCAGTTCGCTCAGCGCCTGGCCGCGCTGCCCCTCGAGATAGGCGCCCTGCACGGCTGCCAGCGAGCTGCGGCCCAGGCCCCGCGCGTTGAGCGCGCTGTTCAGGCTCGCGGCGCTCCTGTCATAGCGCTCGTTCACCTGCCGACGCTGCCGGTCGAAGCCCCGCCTCAGCGCGGCCTGTTCGCTCCGTGCCGCTGCGGTCTGTTCGCTCAGGCGCGCGTCCAGCGCCTCCAGCTCGGCGCTGTGCTGCGGCGCGTACTCCGCCTCGGCCTGGCGTTTCAGCGTGTCGTAGTCGGTTGAGTAATCCTCAAGCCGCCTGTTCAGCGCGTCGATGGCGTCCGCGTCGTACCAGTCGGACGCCCTGTAAGCCTCGCGGCCGGCTGTCATGTCTTTTCCCATATGAGTCTCCTCCTTCTGATCGCGTTTCTCACGCTCACTGATATGTCACCGTCAGCGCCGGCGCGCTGCTCTCGCCGTAGCCGTAGAAGTGCGCGTAGTTGTCGCTGTAACCGCGCCCGCTGATCAGCGCGCCGTCGTCCACGCGCAGCATGAAGCCCTTGTTCGCGCTGGCGCTGATGGCCGCCGTCGGTATGCTGAACTGCTTCGTCTCCCCGTTCCCGATGGTCCCGATCACGCCCTGATCCACAGAGCTCGTCAGTGGGTTCCCGCTGTCTCCCGTCAAAGGCGTCGTGTACAGCCGCACGCTCACCTCGCTGCTGCGCCCATAGCCCGCGATCCGCGTCAGCGTCAGCAGCGCGCTCTTCACGGTCTTCCCGCTCAGCGCGCTGGTGTCAAACCAGAAGCACCCGTACTGCTCGTTGCTGCCGCTTGAGCCCATGTTCAGGAAGCCCTGCCTCAGCCGCGCCTGCGGCACGTCGCCCACCGCGTTGTACCACTTGGGCG
>LVAP01000140.1 GCA_001603025.1 Clostridiales bacterium Firm_10
CGACAAATGGGCCGTGCGCATCCGGGACTGCTTTGTGGCCGCCTGCAGGAACGGCGGAACGCCCCGGCACAACCTGCCGGTGACGCCGGGCATGTTCTCCCACGGCAACGTCTATGTGCACGGGCTTCGCCTGCCCGCCACGCCGAACGGGCGCTTCGCCGGGGACCCGATCTGCCATTCCAACGAACCGGACCCGGGCTTCGCGCGCTCCTACAACACGTTTTCGCCCTCGCTCAAGGCCACGGCGGTGGCGATGGTCCAGCCGGGCTATGGCAACTCCTCGCCGCTGCACCTGGACGTGGACACGGGCATGCTGGCGAAGGAGGGTGGCATCGACGCGCTCATCGCGCTGATCCACACCCACAACCACATGGGCGGCACGCTGATCAACCTGAACTGCCTGTCGAAGGAAACGCTCATGGAAGCCCACGCCGATCCCTCGTCGCATCCGGATCTCGTGGTGCGGGTGACGGGCTATTCGGCCTTCTTCGCCTCGCTGTCGAAGGAATACCGCCAGCAGGTGGTGGATCGCTTTTTGTCCCAGGGATAAGCGGAACCGGCGGAAGGGGAATCAGACAATGAAATGGATATGGAGGTTTCTTCTGGCGCTTGCGCTCGCTTTGGCGCTGACGCCGGCCGCCCTTTCACCATGCGGCGCGGAGCCGGAGACTGCCGATGCTCCCGAGCTGGCGGAGGGCGCGGATCTCCGCGTTATGTCCTATAATATCATGCATCCGGAATGGAGCCATGTTTCGGTGAAGGGCCGGGATGAAACGGTTGCCGCCGTGCTGCGCTGTTACATGCCCGACGTGGTCGCCCTGCAGGAAGCGGGCGCTAAATGGCATAAGGCGCTGAGCCCCCTGCTGGTGGATACCGGCGTCTATGCGCCCGCCTGCCGGCAGAGCAACGCCGACGGGTTCATTTTCTGCACGACCACCTTCCTGTATAACCCACAGACCGTCAGCCTGGTGGAAGAGTATATACTGGATCTGGACGTCAGGAACGCCACCCGCGTGTTTTCCGTCGCCGTTTTTGAAAGGCTGTCCGACAGCGTCCGCTTTGTCGTGGCTAACACGCATCCCGCGCCACGCGACGAGCCGGAAAAATACGCGCGCAACATGGCCGATCTGACGGCTTTCGCCGCTGAGACGGTGAAAAAATATGCCGGCCTGCCGGTGATCATCGCGGGTGACTTCAACACCCCCGAGCAGTCGGAAATGTATCTGAGCTTCATGAACGAGGCGGGCGTGAAGGACGCCAAGTATGAAGCGGATGTGCTCGTTCACAACTGCTCCACCTACGTCGGCTATCCGGCCGCTGCCGATCCGGACGACGCCGATTGCTGCGTCGACCATATCTTTGTCAACGGCAGGGTGGAGGTCAGACTGTTCGACGCGGTCGTCGCCCACGGCGCGCAGACTGCCTCCGACCATATCCCGATCTACGCGGACATGCACGTGCAGTGACCGGTGCCTCGCGTCCATGGCGGCGCTGAACCTCTGCCGCGGCGGCCGCATCGTGGCCGTGGACACAGGCGATAAGCCGGACAAACAGCAAGGGGGCCGTCCCAATAGGGGCGGCTCTGTTCATGCCATGCGGGGAGTGAATCGACGCCTTCGCCCGCCGCGCGATGTGAAGGAAACAGAGACACAGGAAAAACATTCCGTGTCCAATCAGTCAAATCATCTTCAGAAAATATCTTTTTCTTTATGGACTGATGTGTTATAATACAAACGGGTAACTAATTACAGACACATGGCTGGAGGAATAGCCCATGAAGCGGAAACTGGCCAGCTTACTTGTTGCAGCGCTGATGCTTGCACTGCTCTTTTCGTCAGCTCACTCAGACGACTTGATTTCGCTGGAAGACGCGCCAGCGGATGAAACGTCCGTGCCCGAGGATGACACACCCGCGCCCGAGGATGACACACCCGCGCCCGCGGATGAGACGCCCGCGCCCGAGGATGAGACGCCTGCGCCCGAGGATGACACACCCGCGCCAGCGGATGAAACGCCCGCGCCAACGGATGAGACGCCCGCGCCAGCGGATGAGACGCCCGCGCCAGCGGATGAGACGCCCGCGCCTGCGGATGACACGCCCGCGCCAGCGGATGAAACGCCCGCGCCCGCGGATGAGACGCCCGCGCCAGCGGATGAAACGCTCGCGCCTGCGGATGAGATGCCAGCGCCCGAGGATGAGACGCCCACACCCGCGGATGAGACGCCCGCGCCCGAGGAGGAAGCGGAGGTCTCCCTGCCAAACGTCATCATTTTTTCCTCGCTTGGCGCAATGGTGGAGGAAGGAGCGCCTGTCGTTCTGAGCAGTCGCATCGAGGGCTTGAGCGGTGGCGAGCAGATATTCTATCAGTGGGAGTGCGACCGGGGAAACGGCTTTGAGCCTGTTCCCGGTGCAAACGGTGCCGAGTACACATATGCCGCCAGTGCAGATTCGCTGCGCTGGAATTGGCGTCTCAAGGTCACCATCGGCTGAAACGGCCGCTGAACGCGATAAAACGCAGGAAAGGAGGGAATCCCGTGAAGCGAAGGGCGATATCGCTGATGCTCATTATCCTGTTCATGCTGCAGGAGGTTTCCGCGTATGCGCCTGCGGAGAGCGAGAGGGTCGTGACGTCCAATACTGAGACAGCGCGCTCGTTTTATACCGTTCGCTTCCTGGTGGAGGAGGGCGACGCGCCCGCGGCGCGTTTCTATGACGCGCAATCCGCGCCGACCTTTGGCAGTCTGCCTGCAGCCCCGTCTGTCGACGGGGAAGTCTTCACGGGCTGGTTCCTTCCTGACAGCGACGAGCCTGTCGATGCCGGCACGGTCGTTCCCGGCGATACGACCCTCGTCGCCCGCTATGAGCCTGTTGCGGCGCGGGAAGCCGGCGCGGGCGACGCGCAGGCGGACGAAACAGAAACAATACCTTACTCTCACAGCGAGGCTGGCAGCTATGCCCAGCTTTCCGTTACCGGACCATACACGAACGACCGGACTCCGGCTGTCACGCGCGTTGCGCCCGAGGGAAACCCGGGCGAGTCCGTACTTGATGCCTGGATGGTCAGCGGCCTTGAGGAAGGCGCGCCTTTGATTGTCAGCCTTACCGTTACCGCCCTGCCGGAGCTGGCTGAGGATGAGACCCTCGCCGTTTACGGTATGACGGGCGGCTGCTTCACATCCATTTTGGCCGAGAACGTAGGCGCGGGCGACAGTGTCGCCCTTCCCATTCTGCTCGCGGGCGAAGACGGCATCGCCCTTGTGAAGCGCGAAACGTTCCGGGAGAATGCCGAGGTTTCCGAGGAGAGCGTGATCAGCGTGAGCGACGCCCTCTTCCTGACGGGGCAAATGCCCGAAGGCGCGGTCGCGGTCGCGGAGTCGGTCGCAGCGGATATTGGCGACGCCGAGGTGCTGGCCGCCTGTGATATTGCCATTTACGCCAACGAGGAGCGGCGTGCCGCGGGCGAAGTCTGGCAGCCGGCGAATTCCGGCGTTCAAATCCATTTGTACAGCGAGCGCTTCGGCGAAGGCGAGCTGTTCGTCTATCGGGCGCGGGACGATTCGTTTGAGCTTGTCGGCGCGGTTGCCGCGCGGGGGGGCTGGGTCGAGTTTGAGGCCGTGGGCCGCGCTGTTTATGCCGTCGTCCGACCGACGGGGAAACGCCTTTCCGCCCAAACCGGTTCCTGTCGCGTGACGGTGACCTGCGACAGCGCCGCCGGCATTTCCGAAGACACATATCTCTCGGTTGCCGAACTGGGCGACGCATATCTTGACGACATGGCCCGGACGCTGGGCTGGACCGATGAAGACGTGGTGTTTTACACGCGCTTCCTCGATATCTCCCTGGTCGGAAACGGAGAGCCCGCTGAACCTGCCGGCACCGTGAAAGTGACCGTGGAGCTGTCGGGCGTGGAGGAGTGCGCGGAAGCGCTGCGGGTGGTTCATTTTACAGAGAACGGCGCGGAAGTTGTGAACAGCGCCGAATCGGCAGATGGCGTGATTTCCTTTGAAACGGACTCCCTGTCCGCGTTTGGCTTCGGAAGCATTCTCCGGCCGCTCGTCAATTGGAAGATCGAAAGGACGGAGCGCGTCAGGATGACCCGGCAAAGCGTGGCCGGCGCCCTGCGCAGCACCGCTGCAGACGACACCATCGACATTTCTCTGATGGGCTTTACAAATATGATCCAGCCGGCTTATGCCCCCGTTCCTGTTGAGCTGGAAGAGGGGCTGGAGCCGCTTGGAGCCTATGCCGTTGCCGGCAATGGCCTCTCCGGCGGCCTCTCGAAGCTGTGGGTGCAGGTGGCGGCCGGAAGCGGATTGGCAACGCGTGAACGGGAACATGTCTGCGTTTATGCGCTGAAGGGCGGCGTGCCGTCCGGCGTGCTCGCCGATGATGTCGGTACAGCGGCAGAGCTGCTTTCCCTGGATGGAGCGGATGGCTTTGTCGTCGCGCTCGACAGCGGCTATCGCCGCAGGCGCTTCACAGCGGATGGCGTTACCCTGGAAGGCATGATGCCGAGAAACGTGGAAGCACAGGTGACTGCAGCTGACGTCGACGGCTTTGACGAGGAACTGCTTGGAGCCTACAGCATCACCATCACAGATTCGAACGGGGAGTACCAGCCGGATCCCGAGCATCCCGTCGATGTGGCGATTGTTTTGCCAGGCATCGCGGATGCGGAAACGATACGCGTCTGGCACATTTCTGACGACGGGGACAGGGAAGAGGTGTCTGGTTTTTCCGTTGAGGGAGAGACGGTGCGTTTCCGCTCCGTCGGGTTCAGCGTATACGCGGTTACCGGCGCGCATTTGAAGAAAACGATCGAGGCATCCGACGGAAACACCTACGAAATCTGCGTGACATATGACAGCGCGTCCGGTATTCCCGAGGATGCGGAGCTGGAAGTGACGGAGGTCAGCGATGCAGAGCACAGGGAATACCTGACTGGCGCGGCTGAAATCCTGGGCGCCGACGTTCACAGCATTACCTATGGCAGGCTTTTTGATATCGCCATCACCAAAGACGGCGTAGAGTACCAGCCCAATAATCAGGTGACGGTTACGGTATCCCTGCTGGATGCGGCCGCCATAGGCGACGTGAAGGTCGTCCATTTTCCGGAAGAGACGGATGCTCTTTCCAGGCCGGAAGAGCTGGGCGCAAATACCAGCGGCGCATCCGTTACCTTTGAGACGGATGGCTTCTCCGTTTTCTCCTTCCTTGATTTCAGTCTGTACGATCGGATTGTCGAGGCGGTTCTCAGCGAGGAAGAGGGCACGCTGTACGAAAACGACGACATTGCGCTCACCGGCGCCATGCCTCCGTTCGGCTTTGTGGAAGCGGATAGGGTTGAGGCAGCCATTGAGGGCGTGAATGTGCTCGTCGCCTACGATATCAGGATCTACTCGAGCCCGCTCATGAAGGCCTGGGGCATCAATTGGCAGCCGGAAGACGGAGCGATTCAGGTGACGATCAAGAGCGATGCGCTGGCCGGCGTTAACGACAACCTTTCCGTTTACCACATGACCGACGAGAACGTTGAGGCGGAGTTCGTGACCAGCCTGCGGGCCTTTGACTCCACTGTGACCTTCCCAGCGAACAGCTTTTCCATTTATCCGATTGGGGAGGATGAGGATAATGCCCGTATCGGATACCGGTTCTGGTATAACGACGGTTCGCAGAGCGTGCTGCTGTCCACGCAGTATTTCCGCTATAAAGACGTGCATCCGACTGGCAGCGCGTCGCCTCTCACGCTCAGCGAGCCCAGCATTCCCGGCATCGAGAGTTCGACCTGGAACCGCATTTTCAAGGGATGGAGCGAGACTTCCTATAATGATGATGCGGCGAATCTGAAGACGGTTTCCATGCTGAACGATGAATTGCTCAATCTCTCCTCTGAGGAATATATAGAGGGAACGTTTATTGACCTGTATGCGAACCTTGAAAATGTGTATTATGTAACATATGTGGACGTCAACCCGAATAACGTGTTGGCAACGATAATTGTTCCAATTGCGGAAACGGGAGACACCACCTTCGATGTTTATTCAGAAGCCGAATTGCGCCCGACCATCACTGCGGATACCGTTCTGAATGGCTGGTATGACCTGGAAAATGGCGGAGCCCTGCTGCCGCCCGGCACACAGAATGTTGTGATCACAGGGAACATGAAGCTGTATCCGAACGTGCAGGGCGGTTATTGGCTGGTTTTTGATGACAATGACTTAGTGGACGACGGCAGCGGAAATCAGGTGAGCGGCGGCGCAAGCTTTACCCCGGCGGTGTTTTATATTGACGAGCCGACGGTTCAGCCTGCTGATCCCACTTGGACGGGCTATGCCTTTGGCGGATGGTATACGACCGAAGAGTGCCTTGACGGTCAGGAATTCGTATTTGGCGGAATACTGAATCATGACACGACGGTTCACGCGAAGTGGATCCCCTCCGCGTCGCAGTACCGCGTCATTGTCTGGAAACAGCGTACTTCAGATGCGCCGGACGCCGCTGACAGTGAGAAAACCTATGCCTATATTTATAGCGATCTGTATACAAATGTTGTGACCGGCGAAACGGTGACGCTTGCGGACTCCTATAAGAGGATTTATGGAACCAACGGAACGTCTCCGGATACAGACAAGCGTTACTATACGTATAATGCCGTCAACAGCGATCAGTCAGCCGTCGTCAAGGCGGATGGCAGCAGCGTGCTGAATGTATACTATGACCGTGAGCCGGTGACGCTGAATTTCTACGTTTACGATTACACCTACATGCCGACAACCGGCAACGGCGGAACGCAGTATGGGTATTATAACGGCGCATATGTTGAAATATATTATAATAATGGGACGTGGTATCGGACAAGGACTGGCAATTGGTTCAGCGGCTATACATATTCCAATCGCTGGCTTGAACCCTCCGTGGCGGGCTATAAACCCGTCAGTGAAGCCGTCGTGGATGGTGAGACTACCGTCACAAATGCTCTCATCAGGCAGGCGGCAGGCCAGCGCGATGAATACAAATTGATCATCAACTATCGCGGCCTGAACGGCGCCGGGCTCGCGCCTTCCGTGGCGATAATCCTGAAGGAAGGGGATGCCTACGATGTGCTTTCGCCCACAATCGAAGGATACCGCTGCCTGCAGGCGCATGTGACGGGAATCATCCATGGCAGGGATGTGGAGGTTACCGTGTTCTACATGCGCACCGATGAAGGCGTTGCTCCCGCAGGCGGGAATGAATCGGGCCCGAACGCGGGCAGAGTGATTATCAACGTCGGCGATTGTTTCGAGTAACAGCGCGACCTGGTTATTCGCCTGTGCCGGAACGAACCGGTAATCCGGGAGCCTTACGGAGGGAAACGACGTATGAAAAGCATCATCGGGACAAACAGGAGAGCCGCCGCGCTGCTGCTGGCGTTTCTGCTCCTGCTGGGGCAGTATCATGCCCGGGCAGCACAGACGCGGGAGCCTGTGATTCCGGACGAGTTTGTCGTGGGCAACCCGACAGCCATGAACGGAGATTTTTTCACCGGGCTGTGGGGCAATTCCACGAGCGATATCGACGTGCGTGCCTTATTGCACGGGTATGATCTCGTCAGTTACGATGGCGGGAGAGGCAATTTCATCGTGAATCCTTCCGTGGTGAGCGGATATGCGGTGACGGAGAATGAGGTGGGGGATCGCACCTACGTGCTTGCCCTTTATGATGATCTGTATTATTCAGACGGCACGCATATCACCGCCCGGGATTACGCCTTTTCGTTTCTTCTGCAGCTTTCGCCGCAGCTGGCCGCGGCAGGCGCCCGGCATGTGCGAACGGAGCACCTCCTCGGGTCGGATCCTTATTCAAAAGGAGAGACGACGAAGCTGACTGGCGTACGCGTTCTTTCAGAAGATACCCTGGCGCTGACGCTGGATCATGCCTTTTTGCCTTTCTTTTATGAAGTTGGACTATTGGAATGCCATCCCTATCCGATGCATGTGATCGCACCCGGGGTGACCGTACGCGACGATGGGGACGGCGTGTATCTTGCCAACGAAGACAATGCTGCCGACGAAACGGTTTTTACCGCTGAACTCCTGCGCAGAACCGTGCTTGATCCGGAAACGGGATACCGTGCTCATCCTTCCGTGGTGAGCGGCCCGTATACTCTCGCCTCCTGGGACGGCGTTACCGCCAGGTTTACTGTCAATCCCTGGTTCAAGGGTGATAAGGAGGGCCGCCGACCGTCCATTCCGAATGTCGTCTATACGCTGGCAGATAACGATGATATGATGGAAAAGATGAACCGGGGCGAATTCAATCTGCTCAACAAGGTTACTGAGGCCAGGGCCATCGAACAGGGTATGACCCTCGCCTCTCAGCAGAAGGCCCGGATGAGCGCCTACCCGCGAACAGGATTGACCTTCATTGCCTTCGCCTGCGAAAAGCCGTCGGTTGCTTCGCAGGCAGTGCGGCAAGCCATCGCCTGCTGCATGGATCGCGATGAGATCATTTCCGAATATGTCGGCGCATTTGGGGCGCGGGTTGACGGCTATTACGGCCTTGGCCAGTGGATGCCCGCCGCCGCCGACCTGGAAGGATTGTTGGCCTATACATTGGATACAACCATGGCGGCATTCCTCCTGGACAAAGATGGCTGGGTCCCCAATGCGGATGGCCTGCGGGAAAAGGAGATAGACGGAGAGACGATTGTTTTGGATCTGATCATGGCCTATCCGGAGGGAAACAGAATTGCCGAAGCTTTCGATGAGCTGTTTGTCCCTCATCTCGAGGAGGTTGGCATTCGCCTGACGCTCCAGCCCCTGCCCATGGATGCGCTTCTGCGCCAGTACTATAAGCAGGAGGCGCGCGCGGCGGACATGATTTATCTGGGCAGTAACTTTGATATTATATTTGACCCAAGCGTCAGTTTCCTCGCAGACGAGTGGGATCGCCCGAACTGGGCGTACACGAACTGCGCCGATGAAGACCTCTATGCTCTGGCTGTCGCACTTCGCGAAACCGAGCCGGACAACATTCAGGAATACTGTCGGGAATGGGAGGCTTTTCAGAAACGTTTCAACGAAGTCCTTCCCATGATTCCGATTTATTCCAACACGTACTTCGATTTTTATATGCCCAGCCTCGAAAATTATAACATCATTGAGAACGTCACCTGGGCCGAAGCGATTATTCCCGCGTACATCTCAGAGGAAGCGGGAAAATAATACGCTGACCTCTGCACACATTGCTCACAGAGTATAATAAAAATGACAATCCGACAGGAAGCAGGTCTCATCCTTGTACAGGGTGAGGCCTGCTTATAAATGAAAGCTTCCCGGCTTATCCTGCCAGTCATGTATTCGATGCCGCTGTCATGGTATTGATTCGCGGCCCGGATATAACAACCGCACCCAATATATAAGCGCCCGTGCCTCGTACGGCGCGCAGTGATGGGAAAAACCTGCCATTTCCTCCATGGCGGATTCCTCCTGATTTTCGACGAATTCCCGATCAAAGCCGGTCTCTTTGCTCGACTACAATGACTGATTCTGAGCGTAATGCAGAATGAAACACGTCAATTACCGGGGCGAATA
>LVAP01000014.1 GCA_001603025.1 Clostridiales bacterium Firm_10
ACGGAGGATGTCGCGTCCGAACAGGAAACGCCCACGCCCGCGCCGGAAACGCCCACGCCCGCGCCGGAAACGCCTACGCCCGAGCCGGAAACGCCTACGCCCGAGCCGGAAACGCCTACGCCCGAGCCAACGGCCGAACCCACGGCCGAACCCACGGCCACAGCCGCGCCAACGGCCGAACCCACGACCGAACCCACGACCGAACCCACGGCCGAACCCACGGCCGAACCAACCGCTGAACCCACGGCCACAGCCGCGCCGACGGCCGAACCCACGGCCGAATCGACCGCTGAACCCACGGCCACAGCTGAGCCGACAGCCACACCTTCAGCCGCGCCGCTTTCGAAATATCCCCGCGCCGTACTCAAAACCGACGAAATCAAATGGGACGCAGGCAACCTCGTCCAGGGCGGGCTGCTGGTGGTGGCGCTTCCCATCGCCTTTGAAACGCAGGAGAACGTGCTGGTTCGCAGCAACGCGCCGGGCAGCGTGTCCGGCTGGACGCTGGATACGCCTGACGCCCCCGGCTACTTCGACCAAGCCGTGCTCGCCCTGCCTTACGACCTGGAATGGAAGCTCAGGGAGGCCGACGTGCCCCTCAGCACCCTGTTCCACGCCGCTCCCGGCGAGGATTGGGCGCGCGCCATGGTTTCCTACGCTCCGCGGGACAACACCTGGAACATGGAACCGGGCGCTGTGTTCAACGCCGGCTACGCCATGTTCATCCTGGAGATCCTGGAGAGCGCGCCCACGGGCCAGCACCAGCTCAAGTTCGTCTACAGCCCCAACAACGGGCTGATGAACGAAGGGGACATCGAATTCAACCTCGCGTTCTCCATCGCCGCCGCGCCCGTGGTCACGAACACCCCTGCCCCCACCGCCGGACCTGAACCCACCAATGAACCCGAACCCACCGACGAGCCCGGGCCGGAAGGCGACGGCCGCGTGCTGGTGGGCCAGATGAACGTGCCCACGCTCAAGGTGGGCCAGACCGGCGTCACCATGGCTATCCCCGTCTCCTACGCCGACGCCATGACGCGGGTCTACAGCAACCGCGACGACGAGGGCAACCTGCTGCCGCCGGGCTCCGAGGATTTCAGCCAGGAGATCACAAACTACATCGAGTGGCTCGAGGTGGAAATTCCCGACGAAACCGCCGCGGATCCCTCGTTCCCCTTTATGCTGTCCGAGCAGGGCGTGAGCCGCGTGGTTGTCGAAAACGGCGTCAACCACGGCTACGCTGTGTTCCCGAACCTCACGGTGAAAAAGGGCCTGTCGAACGGCACCGCGTCCGTGCCCTTCACCGTGAACTACGTCGATCTCATCACCGGCGAACAGCAGTCCGTCGAGCTGACCGCGCTGGTCAACATCACCGGCGCCAGCTCCGGTTACGGCGGCTACAGCGGCGGCGGGGGCGGCGGCTATGCCTCGCCCACCACGGCGCCGCAGGCCCGCGTGATCGTGGAATCCATCGCCACCGACCCCAAAGACGTTCAGGCGGGCGACGCCTTCGAGCTGGTGTTCCAGCTGCGCAACACCAGCGTGAAGCAGTATGTGCAGAACATGCGCGTGACCATCGGCTCGGAGGATGACGTCCTGATCCCCCAGAGCGGCTCGAACACGCTCTACATCGACCGCATCGACCCCGAGGGGCTGTACGAGCTGCGCTATCCCGTGCGCGCCAGCCTCGAGGTGCCGGACAGGCCCCTCAAGGTGGACATCACCATCGAGTATGAGGACTCGTCGGTGTCCGCGCAGACCGCCATGCAGCAGCTGGTAGTTAGCGTGAAAAGCGATATGCGGGTCTCCCCCAGCACACCGGTCTTTGGAGACAGTTCTTCTTCATTCTATGAAAACGAATCCAACAGCCTTAAAGCACAGGTCGTTAACGAAGGCCGGACAACTGTCTATAACGTTTCTGTGACACCGCAAACCGACGATGAGAATCTCATCATCCGAAGCAGCGGTCAAAGTGAAATAGAATATCTTCAGAATATGGAAGCCGGCACCAGCAGAACAGCATCTTTTGATGTCACGGCCACCAAGGCGGGAACATATACCGTTCCTCTGCTCATCACATGGGATGATGGTATGGGCGAAAAACACAGCGACACGCGCACTATTTCCTTCACGATTCAGGCTGAGGAAAAAGATAATTACGAAGATCTGAATATATACAACAATAGCGACCCGGAACCCGAACTGGACGACAGCCCGGATTTCCGCTATATCCTTGAAATGCTGCCCTGGTGGGTCTACGCCGCCGCCGCGGGGCTCTACCTGCTGGCTGTCGTGGGCATCGGCGCGAGCGTGCGCGCGCGCCGGCGCAGGGCGCTGGAGGACGAGGAAGATGAGATTGAGTGACATTCTGCGGCAGAGCCTGCAGAACCTCTTCCGCCGGAAGCTGCGCACCATACTGACCATGCTGGGCGTGGTCATCGGCACGGCGGCCATCGTGGTCACGCTGTCGCTGGGCGCCGGGGCGGAAAAGGCCCAGATGGAAACGCTGGAGGCGACCACCAATCTCAAGCTGATCGAGGTGTATCCCTATTACGGCTACGGCCTGAACAGCGACACGGGCCGCCGCGTGACCAAGATCAACGACGCCGTGATCGCGGACATCCGCCGCATGCCGGGCGTGAACGCCGTCACGCCGCTGGTCAACGTCATGCTGGGCGCGCGCTTTATCGTCACCACCGGCAAATACGAGAACACCACCTCGCTGCTGGCCGTCATTCCCGAAGATTTCGCGCGCATACAGCCCCTCAAGAGCGGGCATTACTTTTCCGGCCGCACGGACCAGATGGAATTCATCATGTCCGAAATCGCGCTGCTGGATTTTGTCGATCCCAAAAAGGACTATCAGTGGATCGACTACTATTCGCTGCTGATGGACGGCCAGCCGCTGCCCCTGCCGCCCATTAACTGGTATGGCAGCCGCTACGGCCTCACCATCCGCTGGGAGGACTACGAAAACTACGAGGCCAACAACTACGAACCCGAAATCCATGAAATGTCCTACAAGGCCCAGCTCACCGGCATCCTGGAGGCGGACATCAACGACTGGCGCTTCTCCTATTACGCCATCGTCAACCTGGACTGGCTGAAGAAGTTCTATCGGCGGAACCGCGACTGGTGCAAGGAGATGGGCTTCGAGCTGAACAGCTACGACACCGTTTTCGTGCTCGCCGACACCGTGGACGACGTGGAAGGCGTCATCAAGGAGCTGAACGACTACGGCCTGCAGTATTCCAGCCCCCTGGAGACCGTCGCGGTGATGCGGCGGCAGATCGCCACGATGCAGAGCTTCCTGGGCTTCATCGGCGCGATCTCCATGCTGGTGGCGGCGCTGTCCATCGCCAACACGATGATGATGTCCATCTATGAGCGCACCCGCGAGATCGGCGTGATGAAGGTGCTGGGCTGCAGGCTGGGCAACATCCGCCTGCTGTTCCTCACCGAAGCGGCCTACATCGGCCTGTTCGGCGGCGGCGCCGGGCTAGCGCTGAGCGGCGCGCTGAGCTACGCGCTGAACAACGTGGAATGGCTGCAGAACATGGTGGCCAGCATCATGTCCTCCAGCGAGCTGTTCGACGCGGCCACCGGCTCCACCTCCATCATCTCGCCGCAGCTGGCGTGGGGCACCTGGGCGTTCGTGGTGGGCGTCTCGGTGCTGTCCGGCCTGTATCCCGCCTACCGCGCGATGCGGCTGTCGTCGCTCGCGGCCATCCGCAACGCAGAATAAACCGAACCGGAGGAAACGATATGCGGCGCACACTCGGCATGCTTTGCCTGGCCCTGAGCCTGCTGCTCACGGGCCTTTGCGCGTGCGCGGAGGAAAGCGCGCCGCCCTCGCCTCTCGAGGTCACCCGCGAATTCTCCAGCCCCTACGCTGCCTACGGCGACCAGATCACGCTCTCCTACACCGTCCGGAACACCTCCAAACAGGCGGTGGCCGGCGTGGTGCTGTCCGATCCGCTGGTGGGCGAGGTGGGGCGCCTCGCGCGGCTCGGCCCGGGCGAGAGCAAAACCATACTGGCGCATACCGTCGTTACGGACGACACCCTGAGCGCCCCCGAGGCGCGCTGCACCCTGAACGGCGCCGAAACCGTCGCCTTCGCCGCGGCGGAGTCCATCCGCATCGAGCGCGCGGCCCTCTCCGCCGAGCTGTCCCTGCGTACGGGCGAAGAGGAGGCCCTCGTGCTCACCGTCACCAACGAAGGCGGCGTGCCGCTGTTCGGCGTCAAGGCCGCTGACGGGGTCCTGGGCGACATGGGCCCGGCCGAAGCGCGGCTCGATCCGGGCGAAAGCGCGGCGTTTATCCGGGCGGCGCGCGCCGGCCGCTTCCAGTGCGCCGTCACCGCCGCCACCGCCGCCGGAAAAAGCGTCTCCGCCCGCTCCAACGAGCTGGAGGTGGTCGGCGGATCCGAAGCCGGCGGCGGCCTTTCCCTCTCCGCCGAAGCGGATGCGGATGGACGGCTGATCCTCACGCTCACAAATCCCGGCCCGGCCATGCTGCGCGACGTGACGCTGCGCGCGGGTGAAACGGCGCGGCACATCCGCTTCGTGCCCGTCGGAAACGGCACGCAGGTGGCGTGGCCCGCCGCCGCGGAGGGAGGGGCGGAGACCGTCTTCGAGGCGCTGGACGAAAGCGGCGCGGTGCTCGCGCGCACCGCCGCCCTCCTGCCCGCAGGCGAAGCCGCCGAACCGGACGACGCGCTGCCGCAGGGTCCCTCCTTCCGCGTGTCGGACGCGGCCCGCACTTACCGCCTGATGCTCGCCGGCGCCATCGCCGCGCTGGCCGTCATCCTGATCGTGTGGCAGCTCAGCAGCCAGCGGCGCAAATGGCTCGAGCGCCGCGCGCGGCAGCGGCAGCGCCAGGAGAGCCATCGCAGGCAGCTGAGGAAGAATGGAGAGAAAACGGCATGAAACTGATGGGCTTTGACATCGGCGGCACCAAGTGCGCCGTTTCGCTGGGCACGGCCGAAAAGGGCGGGGCGCGCGTCATCTCCCGCCGCGAGATCGCCACACCCGGACACTGGCAGGACGCGCTGAACGCGCTTTTCGCCCTGGCGGACGAGCTGCTGGCGGGCGAAAGGCCCGACGCCTGCGGCTTCAGCTGCGGCGGTCCGCTGGATGCGGAAAAGGGCCTGGTGCTCTCGCCGCCCAACCTGCCCGGCTGGGATCGCGTTCCCCTGACCGCGCTGGCGAAAGAGCGTTTCGGCGTGCCCTGCTTCCTCGAGAACGACGCCAACGCCTGCGCGCTGGCCGAATGGCGCTGGGGCGCCGGCCGGGGCAGCCGGAACATGGTGTTCCTCACCTTCGGCACCGGGCTGGGCGCGGGGCTGATCCTGGACGGACGGCTCGTTCGCGGGGCGAACGGCAACGCGGGCGAGGCGGGCCACGTCCGGCTGTCGCCCTTCGGCCCGGCGGGCTACGGCAAGGAAGGCTCTTTCGAGGGCTTCTGTTCGGGCGGCGGCCTCGCGCAGCTGGCGGTGACGCTGGGCAAAAGGGCCGTGCAGCGCGGCGTGACCCCCGCGTACTTCGCCGGCTCCTGGGACGCCGTGACCGCCAAAGACGCAGCGCAGGCCGCCCTCGAAGGCGATGAAACCGCGCTGGCCGTGTTCGGGCTGTGCGGCGAAAAGCTGGGAGAAGGCCTGAGCCTGCTGACAGACATCCTCAATCCCGAAACGATCGTGATCGGCTCGGTGTTCGCGCGCTGCGAGGGCCTGCTCCGCCCGGCCATGGAGCGCGCCATGCGCCGCGAATGCCTGCCCGCGTCCCTCGCGGCCGTGCGCGTGCTGCCGGCCCGGCTGGGCGACGCCATCGGCGACTATGCCGCGCTCTGCGCCGCGGAATACGGTCTGGCCGATAATCTTTCCCCTTAAGGTGGTTCATATGAAACGAATTCTGGTATTCGCGCTGGTTTTGCTGCTGTGCGCCGCGCCGGCTCTGGCAAAAAACGCGCCGGCGAACCCGATGACCCCGCATGGCCAATCCCAGTACGTGACGGCCTCGCCGGAACCCACTCCGGTGCCCACGGCCTCGCCGACGGTGGACCCGGATGCCGTGGCCGTGCCCGCCATGCCGGAGGACGACTACAGCTTCGATTACGACGACATGCTCGACGAAGCCACGATCGCCCTGCTGGACGAGAACGTGCGCGACTACCTCATTGGCGTCGACGAGCTGATCGACACGGTGGACGGCATCCGCAACATCCTGCTGGTGGGGCTGGACGCCCGGCCGGGCGAGACCAAATCGCGCTCGGATACGATCGTGATCCTCACCATCGACGGAAATAAAAACGAAATCCGCATGACCTCGCTGCTGCGCGACCTGTACGTGACCATACCGGGCGTGGGCAACAACCGCATCAACACCGCCTGGGTGTACGGCGAGTTTGAACTGCTGCGGGACACCATCCTCGAGAATTTCGGCCTGCAGGTGGACGAGTACGTGGCCGTGGACCTCACGCTGCTGACCGACCTGATCGATGAAATCGGCGGACTGACGCTCACCGTGGGCACGGAAAAGCAGCTGCAGGCCATCAACGGCGTGATCGACGGCTACAATTATCAGTTCCACCTGACCCCGAACAGCGATTTCCTTACGAAGCTGGGCGAGCAGCACATGAACGGCAAGCAGGTGCAGGCCTACGCGCGCTACCGGAAAATCGATTCTGACTTCAAGCGCACGGAACGCCAGCGCGAGGTGCTGGAGAAAATCTTCGATAAGCTGCAGGACATGTCGCTGGTGGAGCTCACCCGGCTGGCCGCCTTCGCCATGGACCGACTCACCACCAATCTGACGCTGAGCGACATCGTCTCGCTCATTCCCATCATGTTCAACATGAAGGACGCGGACTTCCAGCAGCTCTCGCTGCCTTACGAGGGCGAATACCAGAGCATGTCGATCCATGGCATGGCCGTGCTGGTGCCGGATCAGAACGCGGCGAAGGCGAGGCTGGAAGCGTTCATCAACGGATAGGAGGTGCGGCCATGCCCGTCATGCAGAAAATGTCCGCGCGCAACGCGGCGTTCCAGCGGTTCGAAGCCGTGAAGCGCAGCCGGGAAAAGCGCGCGAAACAGCGCGTGTTTTTCGTCGAGGGCGTACATCCCATCGAGCAGGCCATCCGCTTCGGCTGGTCGTTCGAGGCGCTGGGCTACGCGGCGAACACGCGGCTGAGCGGCTGGGCCAACGACATGCGCGCCAGGGCGCAGGCGGACGTCGAGTACCAGATCGCGCCGGAGCTGATGGATGAGCTGAGCGAGCGCGAGGAGCGCTGCGAACTGATCGCCCTGGTGAAGCAGCGCCAGGACGGCCTGCGGCGCATGGCGCAGGCGGGCGGCTCCCCCTTCTGGGTGCTGTTTGACCGGCCGCAGAGCCCGGGCAACCTGGGCACGGTCATCCGCTCGGCGGACGCGTTCGGCGCGGCGGGGCTCATCACCACCGGGCACGGCGCGGATTTCTATGACCCGCAGTGCGTGCGCGCCAGCATCGGCACAGTGTTCGCGCTGCCCTTTGCGGGCATGGAATCCGTGGACGCGGTCATGGCCTGGCTGGATACGCTGCCCGTCCGCCCGCGCATCGTGGGAACCAGCGCCCACGGCACGCTGCCCATCGATGGAATCGACCTCACCGGGCCGACGCTGCTGCTGGTGGGCAACGAAACCTTCGGCCTCTCGAAGGCGTGGAAGGAGGCCTGCGACGAGCTGGCGCTCATTCCCATCCACGGGGCGGCGTCCTCGCTGAACGCGGGCTGCGCGGCTTCCATCTGCCTCTATGAAATTGCGCGGCAGCGGGCCGCGGCGGGGCGATAAACGAACATCGGGCCGGGCGATTGACTTTCGCCCGGCCCATGCCGTCGTTATGCCTCCGCGAAAAGCGGCTTTGTGCGGTCGTTGGTCTGGTAGCAGAACCAGTGCGGCCGGTCGATGATCTCCTGCGCGAACATCAGCATCGGAATCAGCGCGGGATTCGCCCAGGCCCGGTATACCTCGATCCGCTTGTCGTCGAGCAGCAGCGACTGAACGATCACCAGCTTCATGCGGTCAAGCTGCGGCACGAGCTCCTGTACCCGCGCGGCAGGTATGCCCGTCTGCTTCTCAATAAACGCGGCCGTAAAGGGATTATCATCGCGCGCGTGGAGGAAGAAGATCAGTTTGCGGGCCTCCGCGTTCGCGAGCAGCGCGAACAGTTCGGCGTATTGCTCGCTTCCGCCAAGCTGTTCGGCAAAGCCGCGCCCGCTCCCGTCCTGCGCGAGGAAGGCGTAGTTCAGCCGTTGGCTCAGCCCAACGAGCGACAGGCCGTCATCTCTGGTCACCTGAGAGTAGCTGTACTTCGCGCCCTGATAGGCGTCGATGTTGTCCTCCGTGCGGATGCCGCCTGTGCCGCACATGAACGCGCGCTGCAGCGCCCAGCGAAGCGCCATCGCGCGGCTCAGGCGCTCGCCGTGCGGCAGCCGGCCGATGTCGCGCCCGATGGCCTGCTCCACGTCGCCCGCCGCCGGATTGCGCCCGAACAGATGGTCGATCGAGGTGTTCAGCGCGTCCGCAATGGCGGGCAGCAGCGCCGTATCCGGCATGCCGCTGCTTTCCCATTTGCTCACCGCCTGCGGCGAGACATTTACGGCCTGCGCGAGCGCCTCCTGCGTGAGGCCCGCCTCCTTGCGGAGCCTCGCCAGATTCTCATTGAACGATGCCATAAAATCAACCTCCGTTTTCTTTTTGCAGCTGCGGCGCCATTATAGCGCAAATGCGGGTTGAGAACAATGGAGGCAAACGCCATAAAAACAACCGGGAATTGATAAACGTCGGTTCAAACAACCCCCGGTAGAAAAAACACCGGCGGCGCTATGAGCCGCCCCATAACGCCGCCAGATCTATCATTGCGAATTTGATTACAGTCTCTCGAAGGCTTCCTTCATGATGGCCTCGGTGGCGCTCACGCCGCAGCGGTCCGCCCCGGCCTCCCGCACGGCGAGGATGGCGTCCAGCGTGCGCATGCCGCCGGCGGCCTTCACCTTCACCCCGCCGGACACGGCGGCGCGCATCAGGGCCACGTCCTCGGGGGTCGCGCCATGGGAGCCGTAGCCGGTGGAGGTCTTCACGAAGTCCGCGCCCGCAGCCTCGGAGAGCTGGCAGGCCTTCGTCTTCTCCCCGTCGGTGAGGTAGCAGGTCTCGATGATGACCTTGAGGATGGCGCCGCCGCGGTGCGCGGCCTCGGCCACGGCGCGGATGTCGTTCTCCACGAAGTCATAGTCGCCGGCCTTCATGCGGCCGATGTTGATGACCATATCCAGCTCCCGGCAGCCGTCCAGCACGGCCTGCTCAGCCTCGTACACCTTCACGGCAGTGAGGTGCGCGCCGTGCGGGAAGCCGATCACGGTGCAGGGCTTCACATCGGTGCCCTTCAGCAGCTCCGTCACCAGCTTCATGTCGCCCGGGCGGGCGCACACGGCGGCGGTGTTGTATTTCACGGCGACGGCGCAGCCTTTGCGGATATCCTCTTCCGTCAGCCAGGGCTGCAGCATGGAATGATCGAGCATGCGGGCGATATCATTGGGCGTAGGCTTGCTTGACATATCTCTTCGCTCCTTTTCGGTTCCCTGCTAATTCCTAATTAATTCTTGGCGTATTGGTGGATCAGCTGCATCACATTCGCGACGCCGTCGGCTGACTGCTCGTGCTCCATGGCGTCGATGAGCTGGCCGCGGTTCTTGTAGGTGTCCACCACGGCGGAAACCAGCGTGTCGGGCGTCATGTCCTCCTGCATGAGCACGCGGGCCAGGCCGCGCTGCTCGAAGGAGCGGGCGTTGAGAATCTGGTCGCCGCGGCTGGCCTCCTTGGGATAGGGGATCAGCAGCGCGGGCTTATGCAGCGCAAGGATCTCGCACAGAGTGTTGGACCCGGCGCGGGAGATGAGCACGTCCGCGCAGGCGTAGGCGTGGCTGAGCTGCTCGTCCAGGTACTCGTACTGGTGGTAATCCTTCGTGCCTTCCATCTCGGGATCGAGGTTTCCCTTGCCGCACAGGTGCAGCACCTGGAAGCATTCGGTCAGCGGGCCGAGGGCGGCGCGCAGCGCCTTGTTGATCGCCTGGGCGCCGCTGGAGCCGCCGATCACCATCAGGATCGGCCGGGAGTTGGTGAGCCCGAACAGTTTTATGCCCTTTTCGCGATCGCCGTTGAACAGCTCGGCGCGCAGGGGCGTGCCCGTCACGCGGCCCTTCTTGCCCGCGGCCGCGGCGGCCTCCGGGAAGGTGCAGCACAGCGCCTTGGCAAAGGGCGCGGAAATCTTGTTCGCGAGGCCCGGCGACATGTCCGACTCATGCAGCAGCACCGGAACGCCCGCCATCCGCGCGCCGTACACCACAGGCACGGACACAAAGCCGCCCTTGGAGAACACGATGTCCGGCTTGATTTTGCGCACCAGCGCCGTGGCCTGGAAAGCGCCCTGAATCACACGGAAAGGGTCGGTAAAGTTTTTGACATCGAAATAGCGGCGCAGCTTGCCGCTCTTCACGACATGGTAGCTTACGCCGTCCACCGCCTCGATCAGGCGGCGTTCTATGCCGTTTTCCGTGCCGATGTAGTGAATCTCCCAGCCTTCCGCCTGGAGAGACGGAATGAGCGCCAGGTTCGGCGTGACATGCCCCGCCGTGCCGCCGCCCGTCAGGATGATTTTTTTCACACAAACACCTCCGGCAAACAGAAGATTGTCGCCATTTCTATCTATAACTATAACATATTTTCGCGCCTCATGTTTTACCGTGTCGTTAACAACCACAAAAATCAAATTGAAGATTTGGACACAATCGCTTTTCAAACCGGAAGATCAGCTTACTCCGTGGGGCGGCTGTCGAAAAAGAAATATCTCCCGGCGCTTATTGCCGACCGGCCGCGCGGCGGTAGGCGCGCCTATCGGAACCGTTCCGGGCGGCATGGCCTTTTCAGTGTATGTGCCCCGGCGGCGCGGGATGCGCCGGAAAGGGCAGAGGCTGGAAAAGGCGCATGTAAAACGTTGGTTAAATGAGAATTTTAGCAGGAATTAAGGCCACTGTGTAGAACAGTATAACTTATTATCGAAACTGATGTAAGAAGGCCTTTGCCCAAATGAACCTGGAGATCGCACCCCATGCGGGATTCTGTTTCGGCGTCCGCCGGGCGGTGACCGAGGCGGAACGGCTGCTTGCCGAGGGACGAACGATCTGCACGCTGGGGCCTTTGATCCACAATCCCCAGGTGGTGGCTTCGCTGGAGGCGCGCGGGGTGAGGGCCGTTTCCTCGCCGGACGAGGTGCCGCCGGAAGCGACGGTGCTCATCCGGGCGCACGGCGTGGGGCGCGGGGCGATCGAGCGGCTGGCGTCGCGGGGAATCGCCGTCGCGGACGCGACCTGCCCGTTCGTAAAGCGCATTCACGCGCTGGCGGACGCGGCGTCGCAGGCCGGCGCGCGGGTCGTCGTCATCGGCGACAGGGAACATCCGGAAACGCGGGGCATTCTCGGCTGGGCGCACGGCATGGGCCGGGCGGTAGAAACCGAAGAAGACGCCCGAACGGTTCCCCTCGCGGACGGGACGCTCGTCGTGGCGCAGACCACGATCCCACAGACGCTGTTCGACCGCCTGTGCGGGATCCTGCAAAGCCGGGGCTTCAATCTCGATATTAAAAACACCATCTGCCAGACGACGCCCGTCCGCCAGAAAGAAGCGGCCGAAATAGCCCGCCGGTCGGACGTGATGCTGGTCATCGGCGGGAGGAACAGCTCGAATACGCGCAGGCTGTACGAGCTGTGCCGGGCCATCTGCCCCCGGACATATCTGGCGGAAACGGCGGACGAAACAAAAAACCTGGACATTCGCCCGTCTGATCACATCGGTATTACAGCCGGCGCTTCAACGCCGGATGGTACATTTAAGGAGGTTGTTACACGAATGAGCGACATCAAGAATCAGGAACAGGAAGTACTTCAGGAAACCACGGCCGAGCCCGATTTCGCAGCGGAATATGAAAAAACGCTGGTCCAGCTCCGTCCGGGGCAGACCGTCACCGGCAAGGTTGTGCAGATCACCGATGACGAAGTCTGCGTGAACGTGGGCTACAAGGCGGATGGCCTGGTCAAAAAGTCCGACCTGTCCACCCCCGATGTCAAAATTGATGACGAGATCGAGGTCGAGGTCGTCAAGGTCAACGATGGCGAGGGCAATGTGCTGCTGAGCCAGCGCAACATTGTCAACCGCAAGGTGTGGGATGCCATCGTCGCCGCCTACGAGGCCGAGGAGATCGTCAAGGGCGTCGGCAAAGAATCCGTAAAGGGCGGCCTGATTGCGGATGTTATGGGCATTCGTGCTTTCATTCCGGCTTCCCTGCTGTCCCTGCGCTACGTCGAAAAAATCGACGAGTTCGTGGGCCAGGAAATGGACCTGAAGATCATCGAGATCGACAAGAGCAAAAAGCGCGTTGTAGCTTCCCGCAAGGCCGTGCTGCAGGCTGAAGAGGCCGCGAAGAAGGCCGAGGCGTGGGATAAGCTCGTCGAGGGCGAAGTCGTGAAGGGCGTCGTCCGCCGCCTGACCAGCTTCGGCGCGTTCGTCGACATCGGCGGCGTGGACGGCCTGGTCCATGTGTCCGATCTGGCCTGGAAGCGCGTCGGCCAGCCCTCTGAGGTCGTTTCCGTCGGTCAGGAGATCGATGTGAAGATCATCAAGCTGGACCGTGAGCGCGACCGCATCTCCCTGAGCTACAAGGCCACCCAGCCCAAGCTGTGGGACATCGCCGGCGAAAAGTACATTCCCGGCACCATCGTGAACGGCAAGGTCGTCCGCATCATGCCCTATGGCGCCTTCGTCGAGCTGGAGCCCGGCCTGGACGGCATGGTTCACATCTCCCAGTGCGCGCCCACCCGCATCGAGAAGGTTGAGGACGCCGTGAACGTGGGCGACGAGGTTCGCGTGAAGATCCTGAGCGTGGACACCGAAGCCAAGCGCATCAGCCTGAGCATCCGCGAAGCGCTCGCCGACGACGCGCTCGCCAATGTCGAGGCTGACGAGTTCGCCATCCCCGAGGAGCCCGCCGCTGAAGCGCCCGCTGCCGAGGAACCCGAAGCCTGATCGCAGCCACAAACACACAAAAAAGAGCCGTTGTTCACGGCTCTTTTTTATTGCACATGCCCGGCGTCTTTTGTCAGTACGGCTCCTTGCGCCGGTCGCTGAACAGCGCGATTTCCGGATGGAACACATCCTCGCCCTCGCGGGTGATCGGCCCCATCTGGCCGGAGCCGGTGGGGGCGGCTTTCGCGCCGGAGAAGGGCGCCTGCGTATACTCGCTGAAGGCCTGCTCCAGTTCCGCCGCCAGCGCCTGCTGAACCGCCGCGTAGGCGGGCTCGCCGAAGTGGTTGACGGTTTCGCCCGGATCGGCGGCCAGGTCGTAGAGCTGGTGTCCGCCGCGGATGCCCTCGTGCACCAGCTTGTGCGTGCGGCTGCGGATCATGCGCACCGGGCCGTACTCGTCCAGGATGCACAGCCGCCGGTCGACAGGCCCCCGGCCTGTTGTGAGCTCGGCGAGGAAGGACTCGCCGGGCAGCTTTTCGTCCGGGCCTGCGGGCTGTCCCAGCCAGTCCCTCAGGGTAGGCAGGATGTCGTAATGGCTCACGAGGTTGTCGACGACGGCGCCGCTTCGCACCAGTCCCGGCCCCCACACGAGGAAGGGCACCTTGACGGAGGAATCGTACATGTTCATGGGATAGGTGCCGTTGCCCTTGCCCCACACGCCGTGCTGGCCGAGGTTCATGCCGTTGTCGCCGGAGAACACGACGATGGTGTTTTTGTCCAGCCCCCCGCGCCTCAGCGCCTCCATCACGCGGCCCACGCCCTCATCCACGGCGGAGATGGCGGCGTAATAGCCCTTGAGGAGGTATCTGCGGCGCTCCTCCGTATCGCCCACCTCGCAGGTGCTCACCTGGTCGGGATGCACCGGCCGGAAAGGATGGCAGACGAAGGGGCAGTCGTCATAAAGGCGCAGCATGTCTTCGCGGTGCTGCTCGTGCGCCCAGGGCGTGTGCGGCGCGGTGTAGTGCAGAGACAGCAGGAACGGCTCCTTCGGCCGGCTGTCGATGAAGCGCACGGCGTTGTCCGTGAAGAAATCGGTGACATACTGATCGATAAACCGGGGCTCCCCGCCCACGCACACGTCTGCGTGCTTATAAGGGCAGCCGCCCCGCAGCAGCACCGTCCATTCGTCGAAGCCGGGCCGGGGCCGCATGCTGTCGCCCATATGCCACTTGCCCACCAGGCCCAGGCGGTAACCCGCCTCCCGCAGCGCGTCAAACACGCAGGGCATGCCGGCCAGGTAGTCCACGGCCGCGCGGTCGTCGGGCAGGAAGGGGCGCATGGCCGGTGGAACGGCGTTTATATCCACGTTGCCGCTGCGCAGCCAGTCGTGCACGCCGTGCGCCGAGGGCAGCCGACCCGTGACGATGGAACACCGCGCGGGCGAGCACACCGGGCTGGCGCAGAAGAAATTGCGGAAATACACGCCCTCCGCCGCCAGGCGGTCGATGTTCGGCGTGACGATCTCCGGCGTCTCGCGGCCGATGGCCCAGGCGCCCTGGTCGTCGGTGAGGATAAAGACGATGTTGGGGCGGTCCATATTCAGCCTCCTAGTCGCGGACAACCGCTTTTTCCTTCCACTTGCCGCGTCGGTAGAAAACGGTGGTGATCAGCGCGCCCATGATCCAGGAAATGAGCAGGGAGATGTAAAGGCTGTCCGGCGTGCCGTTGGGCAGCGCCTCGGAACGGGTGAAATACGCGATGCCGTAAGCCAGGGGCATGCGGATGATCACCGTGGTGATGATGGAGATCCACATGGGCGTCATGGTGTCGCCCGCGCCGCGCATCACGCCGGAGAGGCTCTGCGTCACGGCCATGGCCACGTAGCCCAGCGCCAGGATGCGCAGCATGTGCACGCCCAGCTCCACCACGTCCTTCTCGTCCTCGCGGGTGAACAGCTCCATCAGGTTGTGGCCGAACAGCAGGATCGCCGCCACCAGCACCACGGAAATGATGAGGCCCACGCGGATGCCTTCGCGCACGCCCTCGTGCACGCGGTCCAGCCGGCGCGCGCCCACATTCTGGCCCACAAAGGTGGTCATGGCCATGCCGAAGGTGAAGTTGGGCATCATGGCGAAGCCGTCCACGCGCATGACCACCACCGAGCAGGCCATGACGACGGGGCCGAAGGAATTGGTCAGCCGCTGCACCACGATGGCTGCCATGGAGAAAATGGCCTGCGTGAGGCCGGAGGGCAGGCCCAGGCGCACGGTTTCCTTTGTCATCAGTTTGTTGGGAACCAGGGACGCGCGGGTCAGCTTCAGCGAGCCGCCCATGTGCGACAGCCGCCACAGGCACAGCACCGCGGAAATGCCCTGGGCGATCACCGTGGCCAGCGCCACGCCGTCCGCCGTCATGCCGAACTGCGTCACGAACAGGATGTCGAGGAAAATGTTCAGCACGCACGCCACGATGAGGAAGATGAGCGGCGAAATCGAATCGCCCATGCCGCGCAGCACGCCGGAGACGATGTTGTAATAGCCGCCGCCGATGATGCCGACGCAGATGATGGTCAGGTACGCCACGGCCATGTCGTACACTTCTTCCGGCGTGTTGAGCAGCGTCATGAGCGGCCGCGTCACCAGCGGGCCCACGATCATGATGAACACGCTGGCGATGGCCGTGAGCGTGAGGCAGGTGCCCACCGCGGAGGAGAGCTCCTCCGATCGCTGGGCCCCGAAGTACTGCGCAACCAGGATGCTCGCGCCGGTGGAAATGCCCATGAACAGCAGCAGCAGCAGGTTCAGGATAGGGCCCGCCGTGCCCACCGCGGCCAGCGCGTTCACGCCCACGTATTTGCCGACAACGATGGTATCCACCGTGTTGTAGAGCGTCTGCGCCAGATTGCCGATGAGCAGGGGAACGGCGAACATGGCAAGGTTTGTCAGCGGACGGCCGACGGTCATGTCCTGCGCGCCGAACAGTTTTTTTATCTTTTCCATAGCGGCACTCCTTCCAGGGGTGTGTGTTTCAGCCACAAAATTGACAGGGATTATTATAACATAGTTTTTCCGGCGCTGTGTGAACAATGCGTGAAGCCCCTGCGCATGTTTTCGCCATTTTCCCCCTCGCGTTCGGCCAGCTTCCGTGTTATAATGATGGCGGTAGCGATAACATGGGAGGCGATCCTTTTGACGGAGGAACAGAAAATTTTCAAGGGCGAGCTGTTCAGCCCGGGCGCGCCGGAATTGCGCGCGATGAAGCTGGTGAGCCACAACCTGAGCCAGGCCTACAGCCAGGCCCGCGAGGACGAGACGGAAAAGCGCGCCGCGCTGGCCCACGATATCCTGGCCGAGTTCGGCGAGGGCAGCTTCATGCAGGGCCCCATCTTCTTTCACTACGGCAAACACACCCGCATCGGCAGGCGCGTTTTCATCAACTACAACTTCACCGTGCAGGACGACGCGCCCGTCACCATCGGCGACGACTGCAACTTCGGCCCGAACTGCACCATCGTGACGCCCGTGCACCCCATGCTGCCGGACGAACGCTTCCTGATGTACAACGAAAACGGGGAGAAAAAGCACATGTGCTACGCGCGGCCCGTGGTCATCGGCCACGACTGCTGGTTCGGCGCCAACGTGGTGGTGTGCCCCGGCGTGACCATCGGCGACAACTGCGTCATCGGCGCGGGCAGCGTGGTCACGCGCGACATTCCCTCCGACAGCTTCGCCGCCGGCGTGCCCTGCCGCGTGATACGCCCGATCACCGAGGCGGACAGCATGGCGAACAAGCCGGAGATCCTGGGTGCAAACAGCGTCATCAGGGAATAACGGCGAGCGGGCGGCCAACGGGGCGCGGCGCCTTCCGGGCCGGTCCCGCCCGCCCTCCGTTTCAGTTGCCGCGCATCCGTCCGCGGCTTTTTTGTCGTTTACAAAATGACGAGTATATGATAGAATAAATTTGTATGCACATGTGTATGGGGAACGGCGGAATATCTTCGCCGCCCGGCATGTCGAACATATCAGAGGGGAGTCGAGGATGTTGAAGGACACATTTCGCGGCGGCGTACACCCGAGCGATCACAAGGATCTGAGCCGGAATGCACCGCTGCGTGAATTCCTGCCCAAGGGCGAGATGGTCTTCCCGCTGTCGCAGCACATCGGGAAGCCCGCCAGGCCGATCGTCGCGAAGGGCGACGCCGTGTTGGTCGGCCAGCGCATCGCGGAGGCGGACGGCTTTGTCTCCGCACACATCATCTGTTCCTGTTCCGGCAAAGTGAAGGCCATTGAGCCGCGCCGGACGCTGACGGGCGGCACGCTCGAGTGCATCGTGGTGGAAAACGACGGGCAATTCACCCCCGCCGCGGACTACACCGCGCGGGAGGACGTTTCGGCAATCGGGAATGACGAGCTCCTGCGCCGCGTGCAGGACGCGGCCGTCGTGGGCCTGGGCGGCGCGGGCTTTCCCACGCGCGTCAAGCTCCAGCCGAAGGATCCCGCCGCCATCCGCTATGTCATCGCCAATGGCGCCGAGTGCGAGCCCTACCTGACCTGCAACGACCAGCTGATGCGTACCCGCGCCGCGGACATCGTGGAGGGCCTGCAGCTGATGCTGAGGCTGTTCCCGAACGCCGAGGGCGTGATCTGCATCGAACGCAACAAGCCGGAGGCCATCGCGGCCATGCGCCAGGCGGCCGCGGGCAAGGAACGCCTGCGCGTGCTCGACCTCGTGACCAAGTATCCCCAGGGCGGCGAGCGCAGCCTGATCCAGGTGGTGGCCGGCGCGAACTTCCCCATCACGAAGCTGCCCGCCGACGTGGGCTGCATCGTCGAGAACGTGGGCACGATCCTGGCCATACAGCGCGCGGTGGTGTTCAACGAGCCGCTGTATGAGCACGTGTTCACCCTCAGCGGCGAGGCCGTGAAAAACCCCGGCAACTACATCGTGCGCGACGGCACCAGCTTCGCGGAGCTCCTGGAGGCCGCCGGCGGCCTGAAGGACGGCGTCACGCTCAGGAAGGCCCTGTGCGGCGGCCCGATGATGGGCATCGCCATGAGCTCCCTCGAGGTGCCCATCCAGAAGCAGAACAACGGGCTGACGCTTCTGGCCGAGGATCCCAACGAGCTGGCCGAGAAGCAAATGACGGCCTGCCTGCACTGCGGGCGGTGCACCACCGTATGCCCGATGGGCCTGCTGCCCCAGCTGATGGCCGACGCCGTCATGGTGGGCGACCTGGCCCGCTATGAGGGCAAGCTGTACGGGCTCGAATGCATCCAGTGCGGCTCCTGCACCTACATCTGCCCGGCCAAGCGGCCGCTGATGCAGACGTTCAAGCAGACCAAGGCGGAAATCATGGCGCGCAAGCGCGCCGAGGCAGGAGGCAAGAAATGAATACACTGAATATTTCCTCCAGCCCCCACGCGAGGGACAGATGGTCGACCGCGTTCATCATGCGGGTCGTCGTCCTGTCGCTGCTGCCGACGACCATCGTGGGCGTCGCGGTCAACGGGCTGCACGCGCTGCTGGTCATCCTGGTGAGCGTCATCGCGGCCGTGGGCACTGAATTCCTCTTTGACAAGGCCTGCCACAAGCCGGATACCTGGAAAGACGGAAGCGCGGTGGTCACCGGCCTGCTGCTGGCCCTGTCGCTGTCGCCCACCGTTCCGCTGTATATGACCGCGATCGGCAGCATTTTCGCCATTCTGGTGGTCAAGTGCTGCTTCGGCGGCCTGGGCAAGAACTTCATCAATCCCGCCCTGGCCGGACGCTGCTTCCTGCTGATCTCCTTTGGACGCGCCATGTCCAGCTTCCAGGTGGACGGCGTGTCCGGCGCGACGCCCATCGCGCTGCTGATGACCGGCAAGTCCGTGGACATCACGAAGATGTTCCTGGGCACCGCCAGCGGCGTCATCGGCGGCTCCGTGCTGGCCCTGCTGGCCGGCGGCCTGGTGCTGTGGGCGCTGGATTTCATCCACGGCGAGATCTGCTTCTCCGTGCTGGGCGGCTTCACGCTCTATCTGGGCCTGTTCGGCGGCCAGGGTTTTGATCCCAAGTTCCTGCTGGCGCACCTGTGCGGCGGCGGCGTGATGATGGGCGCCTTCTTCATGGCCACCGACTACGTCACCTCCCCGGTGAGCAAGCTCAGCCAGATGACCTACGGCCTGCTCATCGGCGTGCTGGGCGGCCTGTTCAGGCTGCACGGCAGCACGGCGGACTCCTTCAGCTATTCCATCATCATCGCGAACCTGCTGGCGCCGCTGCTGGACACCTACATCCTGCCCAAGCCCTTCGCCTATCGCAGGGCGGCCCTGCGGGCCATGAAGGGCGACAGGCGGAGCTTCCTGCAGCGCATTCCCCGCCCCGTGATCGTTCTCACCGTCATCACCCTCATCGCGGGCATCGCGCTGAGCGGCGTTTACGCGATCACCAAGGACACCATCGACGATCAGAAGCGCATGGCCAACACCGCGTCCTACAAGGAAGTGTGCCCGCAGGCCGAGCGCTTTGAAGCCCGGGCTGACATCGACCAGGCGATCTTCAACCTGAACGGCGCCGTCTACGGCACGCGCTTCGGCCGGGCTTACATCGAGGAAGCGCTGGTGGGCGTGGACGGGGCGGGCGAGACCGCCGGCTACGTCATCCGCGTGACCAGCGCGGACGGCTTCGACGGAAACATCACGCTGGTGGTGGGCCTGAACGCGGAGGGTACGGTCAACGGCATCGCCTTCACCGAGCTCAACGAGACGCCCGGCATGGGCATGCGCTGCGCCGAGCCGGCCTTCAAGGATCAGTTCAACGACCGGACCGCGACCGCCTTCCGGCTGAACAAGGCGGGCGCCTCGGACAACAGCAGCGCCGACGGCATCGACGCCGTGTCCGGCGCGTCCATCTCCTCCGGCGCCGTGGTCAACGCGGTCAACGCGGGCCTCGACTTCTTCCACGCCGTGATCAAGGAGGGAACGTGACATGAATAAGTACCTTGAGCGCCTTTATAACGGCATCATCAGGGAAAACCCCACGCTGATCCTGATGCTGGGCATGTGCCCCACGCTGGCGGTTTCCACCCGCGCGATCAACGGCATCGGCATGGGCCTCTCCTCGATGGCGGTGCTGATTCTCTCCAACCTGGTCATCTCCCTGCTGCGCAAGCTGATCCCCGACCAGGTGCGCCTGCCCGCCTACATCGTGGTGGTGGCCTCGCTGGTGACGGTCACCGAGCTGCTGATGGAGGCCTATTTCCCCGCCCTCTATGAGGCGCTGGGCATTTACATTCCCCTGATCGTGGTCAACTGCATCATCCTGGGCCGCGCGGAGGCTTATGCCAACAAGCACGCGCCCGGCCTGTCCGTCATGGACGGCCTGGGCATGGGCATGGGCTTCACGCTGGCGCTCACCCTGGTGAGCATCATCCGCGAGCTGCTGGGCAACGGCACGTTTTTCGGCCGGCAGATCCTGCCCGCCAGCTTCGAGCCCATCAGCATTTTCGTGCAGCCGCCGGGAGCCTTCCTGGTGCTGGCCGTGATCATCGCGGTCATGAACGCCATCGGCATCAAGACCCGCCAGCGCAAGCTGGTGGAATCCGGCTGCGACGGCATGTGCGGCCGCTGCACGGCCGCCTGTGACAAAGCGAAGGAGGCGAGCGCCGAATG
Organism: Clostridiales bacterium Firm_10; assembly: GCA_001603025.1. Classification (GTDB taxonomy): domain Bacteria; phylum Bacillota; class Clostridia; order Christensenellales; family Aristaeellaceae; genus Firm-10. The sequence continues at coordinate 20,696 of LVAP01000014.1, forward strand.
AAGAGCCTGATCCTGATCGTGATCGGCAGCGCGCTGATCAACAACGTGGTGCTGAACCAGTTCCTCGGCATCTGCTCCTTCCTGGGCGTTTCCAAGCAGATGAAGGCTTCCGTCAGCCTGGGCGGGGCGGTCATCTTCGTCATCACCATCGCCTCCGCGGTAGCGAACCTGCTGTACAACCACGTGCTCGCGCCGCTGGGTCTTGATTTCATGAAGACCATCGTGTTCATCCTGGTGATCGCGGCGCTGGTGCAGGTGGTCGAGATGTTCCTGAAGAAGAAGTCGCCCGCCGTTTACAAGGCGCTGGGCATCTACCTGCCCCTGATCACCACCAACTGCGCCGTGCTGGGCGTGGCGCTGACCAACGTGCAGAACAGCTACGGCTTCCTGGAGAGCGTGCTCGCCGGCTTCGGCACGGCGGCGGGCTTCACGATCGCCATCGTTCTGCTGGCCAGCATCCGCAGCCGCATGCGCGAGGAAGACATTCCCGCCCCGCTGCGCGGCGCGCCCATCGTCATGATCTCCGCGGCGCTGATGTCCATTGCGTTCCTGGGCTTCTCGGGCCTGACGTTCTAAGGAGGCGATCAGTGTGCAGATTATCCTGATCACAACGCTGGTCATCGCCGTCGTCGGCGCCATTGTAGGCGCGGCGCTGGTGTTTACGGGAAAGAAGTTCCACGTGGAAGTGAACGAGCAGGAGAGCGCCGTGCGCGAATGCCTGCCCGGCAACAACTGCGGCGCCTGCGGCTACGCGGGCTGCGACGCCATGGCGGCGGCCATCGCAGCGGGCGAGGCCCCGGCAAACGGCTGCCCGGTGGGCGGCGCGGCCGCGGCCGAAAAGATCGGCGCCATCATGGGCGTCTCCGTGGAGGCAAGCGAAGGCAGCGTCGCCTTTGTGCGCTGCAAGGGCAGCTGCGAGGTGACGCACAACCAGGGCAACTACGTGGGCATCAGGGACTGCCGCAGCGCCGTGCTGGCCGGCCTGAACGTCACCGAGTGCGGCTACGGCTGCCTGGGCTTCGGCTCCTGCGCGGCAGTCTGCCCCCAGGACGCCATCCGCGTGGTGGACGGCGTCGCCGTGGTCAACCGGAAGAAGTGCGTGGGCTGCGGCCTGTGCGCAAAGGCCTGTCCCCGCGGCCTGATCGAGCTCGTTCCGGTGAGCAAGCGCGTGGCCGTGCAGTGCTCGAACAAGGACAGGGGCCCGCTGGTGAAGAAGGTCTGCTCCGCCGGCTGCATTGGCTGCTCGCTGTGCGTGAAGCAGTGCGAGGCGGGCGCCATCACCGTGGCGAACAATTTGGCCCACGTCAACTACGCCGAGTGCGTGCAGTGCGGCAAATGCGTGGACAAGTGCCCCGCGAAGGTCATTACGCCGCCCGCGGCGTCCTGAAATACGGCGGATTACTCTGCCTGAAAGGTTGAGGATCAGAGATGGAAAGGAAGAAACTGTACAAGCTGATCGGCGCGGCCGCGGTCGTCATCGCGGCGGTCGTGTTCCTGAGCGGTCTCGCCGGCGGCAAGGACATGATGTACCACCTGCGCAACCGGGGCAGCCTGGGCCCGCTGACCCGCTCCGACATCGAATACCAGAACGTGGACGCGCCCGAGGCCACCAGCAAAGACGGCACGGTCAACGCCTCCGACTGGGCGGAAACTTACCCCTACATCGTGGCCACCATGGGCGACAACGCCAAAAACAGCTACGTCGTGGATTACCTGGAGCAGGATCCGTATCTCGTGAACATCTACGAGGGTTACGGCTTCGCCAAGGACTACGGCAGCGCGCGCGGCCATGAGTACACGCTGGCGGACGTGACCAAGACGCAGCGCCCCCATCCCAAGGCCAACTGCCTCACCTGCAAGACGCCCAACTTCGCCAAGCTGGTGAACGACGAGGGCGTGGAGGTCTATTCGAGGCCGTTTGAAGAAGTCGCGGCTCAGATGGAGGAGAACGTCAGCTGCTACACCTGCCACGGCAACGACGCGGGCAGCGCCGGCAGGATCGTGATCACCCATTCCTATGTGAACAAGGCGCTGGGCGATTCCGTGAACGACATCGATCCGGCGACCCTATCCTGCGGCCAGTGCCACATCGAGTATTACTTCACCGAGGCCGACAGCGAGGCCATGATGCCCTATCATGACGTGGCGGGCATGACGCCTGAGGCCATCCTGGCCTATTACGACGAGATGGAGTACAAGGGCGGCGTGGGCTTCTACGACTGGATTCAGGAATCCACCGGGACCCACATGCTCAAGGCCCAGCACCCCGAGATGGAGACCTTCCTGCAGGGCAAGCACGCCGCGCTCCTCAACTGCGCGGACTGCCACATGCCCATGGAGCAGGCCGAAGACGGCACGGTTTACCACAGCCACCTGCTGGTGAGCCCGCTGGAGAACGAGACGCTGCTCTCCAACTGCGCCACCTGCCACGGCGATACCGACATGACCAGCATGGTGCGCCGCATTCAGGATCGCGTGACGGCGCGCGAGACGGAGGTCGGCAACAAGCTGAGCGCCATGAAGGACGCGCTGGCCGCGGCCGTGGCGTCCGGCACGTGGAAGGAAGGGGAGCTGGACGCCGTGCGCAAGCTGCACCGCGAGGCTCAGTGGCTGTTCGATTTCTGCTACGTGGAGAACTCCGAAGGCGCGCACAACTCCGAACTCTCGCTGGCCTGCCTGTCCGCCTCCGAGGCGAAGATCGGCGAGGCCATGGCTCTGCTGAACAAATAATCCAAAGGCGACGACGCGGTGGGCGCCGGTGAAGGGGCATTGTGCCCGCCCGGCTCCGCCGCGTCGTTTGAATGGGAAAAGCCATGACTGCCATCAAGAAAATCTGGAAATTCATCTCATCCATGCGCTTCGCCATCATCCTGCTGGCGGTGCTGGCCGCCGCCTGCACGGCGGGCAGCCTGGTCACGCAGGGGCAGGACTATGCCTGGTATGCCCGGCGCTATTCGGAACGCACCGCCGCGCTGATCCTGGCTCTGCGGCTGGACGACGCCTTTCACAGCTGGTGGTTTATCCTCATCAGCGCCTTCCTGTGCGTGAACCTGCTGCTGTGCAGCGTGCTGCGCCTGCCGCAGCTGATCCGGCGCACAAAAGCCGCGGCCGATCCGCGCGCCGCGCTGCGCGCGCCGGACGGGGCGCTGGCCGAAGGGCTCTCCGACCCGCGGCCCGTGTTCCGCCGCCTGCGCATGCCCGCGCCTGTCGAATCCTCGACGGACGACGGGCGGCGCGCCCTGTTCGCCGCGAAGAACCGCGCGGGATTCTGGGGCGCATGGATCTGCCACCTGGGCATCCTGCTGCTGATCGCCGGATTCGGCCTGGGGCAGATGACGCAGAAGCAGTATGCCGTTTACGGCGTGCCCGGCCAGAGCCGCCCCATCGGCGACACAGGCTGCGTCCTCCGCATTGACGACTTCCGCGTGGATCTGCGCGAGGACGACACCGTGGCGCAGTATACGGCGGATATCACGGTGTTCGGCCCCTCAGGCGAGGGCGGAACGGGCAGCAGCGCCACCGTCAGCGTGAACAACCCGGCCTCGCTCTTCGGCATGAAGTTCTACCAGAACTCCACCGGCTGGGCCGCCACGGTGAGCGTCGCCGAAAAGGGAGCGCCTCTGCAGGAAGAAATCGTCTGCGCGGGGGAATACCTTCTCGTGGCGGACAAGCCGGATCTGGCCATCTGCTTCAACGCCTTCTATCCGGATTACGTCATGACGCCCGGTTCCCGGCCCGCCACGGCGTCCGGCCGGCTGAACAACCCGGCCTACCTGTATTCCGTCTATTACCGGGAGCAGATGATTGGCATGAACGTGCTGATGGCGGACGAAGAGCTGACCATCGACGACTATACCGTCACCTTCTCGAAGCCGCAGAACTACACGCTGATCCAGGTCAAGGCGGATCGCTTCACGCCCCTGGCGCTGCTGGGCGGACTGATCACCATGCTGGGGCTGCTTCTGGCCCTTTACGTGCTGCCGGCGTCGGTGTGGGCGGTCCAGACCGGGGATGGCAGCTGGACGCTGCACGGCGCAAGCCGCAAAGGCGGCGCCCTCTTCAGGGAACAGGTGCTTCGCGCGGCGCAGGCCGAGCGCACGGCGCCGGAAAAAGGGGATAAAAACGATGCTTCAGATTGAAAACACACTGTTCACCATCGTCATGCTGGCCTATTTCGCCGCGATGATCCTGTATTTCACCTTCATCGGCGTGCAGAAAGAGCCCATCGCAAAAGCCGCGGTCTCGCTCCAGTGCGCCGGATTCGCGCTTCACACGGCGGCGCTCGTCTGCCGCGGCATCGGCGCGGGACGCCTGCCGCTGACCAATCAATACGAATTTGCCACCTGCTTCGCCTGGGGGCTGTGCCTGGTATGCCTGGTCTTCGTGTTCCGCTACCGCTTCACCGTGCTGGGCGCCTTCGCCGCGCCGGTGATCTTCCTGATCATCGGCTACGCCGCCATGCAGAGCCGGGAGGTGCGCGAGCTCATGCCCGCGCTGCGCAGCAACTGGCTGGGCTTCCATGTGTCCACAGCCATCATCGCCTACGGCGCCTTCGGCGTGTCCTTCGTGCTTTCTGTCATCTTCCTGCTGCGCGACAGGATAAAGGCCGGCGGCTTCCTGGATCACCACATCCCAAACCGCGAAAAGCTGGATGCCATCAGCTACCGCAGCGTGTCGCTGGGCCTGCTGTTCCTGACGTTCACCATCGTCACCGGCGCCATCTGGGCCGAGCGAGCCTGGGGCAGCTACTGGTCGTGGGATCCGAAAGAGACCTGGTCGCTGGTCACGTGGATCGTATACGCCATCTACCTGCACCTGCGCATCCGCCGCGGCTGGCAGGGCCGGTCGGCGGCCGTCTTTGCGGCGGTGGGCTTCATTTGCGTCATGTTCACCTACATCGGCGTGAACACCCTTCTGCCCGGCGTGCACAGCTACGCCTGACGCCGCCCTCCGCTTCGGGAGATACTGAAAGCCCCCGCATCCCTGTTGGATGCGGGGGCTTATTCAGGTTCTGCCTCAGTCTATCGGCTTCATCGTCGGGAACAGCAGCACGTCCCGGATGCTCGCGCTGTCTGTCAGCAGCATGACCAGCCGGTCGACGCCGAAGCCCAGGCCGCCCGTGGGGGGCATGCCGTACTCCAGGGCGTTCACAAAGTCGTAGTCCACCTGCGCGCGGCAGTTCGGCTCCTGCGCCTTGCGCTCAGCCACCTGGCGCTCGAAGCGCCCGCGCTGGTCGATGGGATCGTTCAGCTCGGAGAAGGCGTTGCCAAACTCGGTGGCGTTGATAAAGTACTCAAAGCGCTCGGTAAAGGCCGGGTCGTCCGCCTTGCGCTTGGCCAGCGGGCTGATCTCCACGGGATAGTCGTAGATGAAGGTGGGCTGGATGAGCTTTTCTTCCACGAAGGCGTCGAAGAACTCGGCCAGAATGGCGCCCTTTGTGGGCACCTCGGGCAGCGCCACATTGTGCGCCCTGGCGCAGGCAATGGCATCCTCGTCGGTCTTCCAGTCGGCAAAGTCCACGCCGCTGTACTTCTTCACGGCCTCCACCATGGTCAGCTTTTCCCAGTGTCCCAGGTCGATCTGCTGGCCCTGATAGGGAACCACCAGTGAGCCGCACACCTTCTGCGCCACGGCCTTCATCATGTCCTCCACCAGCGCCATCATGCCGCGGAAGTCGGTGTAAGCCTGGTACAGCTCGATGGTGGTGAATTCCGGGTTGTGCTTGGTGTCCATGCCCTCGTTACGGAAGATGCGGCCCACCTCGTACACGCGGTCCATGCCGCCCACGATGAGGCGCTTCAGGTACAGCTCGGTTTCGATGCGCAGCACCATGTCCATGTCCAGGGTGTTGTGGTGAGTGTAGAAGGGCCGGGCGGACGCGCCGATTTCAAAGGGCGTCAGGATGGGGGTGTCCACCTCCAGGAAGCCGCGGCCGTCCAGGAAGGCGCGCAGCTCGCGCAGGATGCGGCTGCGCTTCACGAAGGTATCCTTCACGTTCGGGTTCACGATCAGGTCGAGGTAGCGCTGGCGGTAGCGCGTATCGGTATCCTGCAGGCCGTGGAATTTCTCCGGCAGCGGATGCAGCGACTTGGTGAGCAGCGTCACCGTCTCGCAATGGATGGAGATCTCGCCGGTCCGGGTGCGGAAGGCTTTGCCGGTCACGCCCAGGATATCGCCGATGTCGTCCTCCTTGAACGCCTTGTAAGCCTCCTCGCCCACGTCGTCGCGGCGCACATAGATCTGCATGAGGCCCGCGCCGTCCATCAGGTGCGCAAAGCTGGCCTTGCCCATCACGCGGCGGCTCATCATGCGGCCGGCGATCGAGACGGTTTCGCCCGACGCCTCCAGCGCGTCGAAATCCGCGATGATTTCGTCCGAGAGGTGCGTGCGGTCGTATTTCGTGATGCGGTAGGGATTATTGCCCGCCTCGCTCAGCGCGTTCAGCTTGCCGATGCGAATCTGCGTCTGCTCGGACTGGTTCAGCTCCTCCTGCGGAGCCGCGGTTGCGTTTGCCCTTTCCTCGGCCATGTTCCTTGAACTCCTCTCGTCTCAGTGCGTAATGGAAATGACGCGCAGCGTCACCATGCCGCCGGGCGTTTCGACCTCGACCACGTCGCCCGTGCGCGAGCCGATGAGCGCCGCGCCGATGGGCGATTCGCTGGAAACAAACAGCTTGGCGGGGTCCGCCTCGGTGGCGCCCACGATGCGGTATTCGTCTTCTTCCTCATATTCAAGGTCGAACACCTTCACGACGCTGCCCACGTTGGCCACGTCCTCTTCGCCGCCCGCTTCGATCACCTCGGCGTGCTCGATCATCTCCTGCAGCTCGAGGATGCGGCCCTCGATGCGGCTCTGCCTTTCGCGCGCGGCGCTGTATTCCGCGTTCTCGCTCAAATCGCCGAAGCCCTTCGCGGTTTCGATTTCGCGAATGACCTCCGCGCGCTGGTTGACCTGCAGGTCCTCCAGCTCTTCCTGCAGCTTCTGCAGGCCTTCCCTCGTATAAACAGCCATTTTACAAGTCTCCTCTCTGTGGAAAGCCCAAAATATAACAAAACAAACACTGTGCCCATCAAAACACAGTGCTGGCGACTTCCAAACAATAGAAGTATAACGTTTTTCGGCCCGCCTGTCAACACCCTGCGGGGAAATTTTGCGCTCATATCCCCCTATTCCTTTTCCCCGAACACGATGCGCCTCAGCGCCTCCACGTCTCCGCGGAAAACAACGCCCCGCAGGCCCGCGCCGACGGCCCCCTCCACGTTGGCGGGCACGTCGTCAATGAACAGGCACTCCTCCGCCTTCAGCCCGTATTTTTCAAGCAAGTACTCGTAGATTTCCCGCTGCGGCTTCACGCAGCGCAAAAACGCCGACACCACAGCGCCGTCGAAGCACTCGCTGCCGGGAATCTCCGGCCAGTACTCGGGCTGGCGGACGCTGGCGTTGGAGAGGAGGTACACCCGCTTGCCCGCCGCCTTGCACGCCCGAACGAAATCCGCCATGCCGGGAATGGGCTCCATGGGTTTTTCCCAGGCGAAGATGAGCCGATGGGCCAGGGCATGCAGCCGCTGAGGCAGGCGGCTGAAGGCGATTTTTTCCAGCGCGGCCTCGTCCAGATCGCCCCGGTCCATGGCCGGCCACTCCGGCGAATGGAAAACGGCGTTCAGCAGCAGCGCCCTGTCCCCGGCGCTTTCAATATGCTCCCGCTGGATGAAGTGAACCGGGTCGTAGCGGATGAGCACGTTGCCCATATCAAAAATGACGTTGCGGATCATGATGTTCTCCTCCCGGCCGCCTCCGCAGCCCTATTTGTGATACCGCTCGCCCGCGCCGATCTTGAAGGCGCGGTAAACCTGCTCAAGCAGGATCACCCGCATGAGCTGATGGGGAAAGGTGAATTTCGAGAAGGACAGCTTTTCGTCCGCCCGGTCGGTGACCGCTTTCGCCAGCCCCAGCGAGCCGCCGATCACCAGCACAAGCCGCCGCCCGTCCATGGACCAGGCCGCCACTTTCCCGGCAAACTGCACGGAATCGTAGCTCTTCCCGTCGATGCACAGCGCCACGACGCGGTCCGTGGGGCGGATGCAGGCCAGAATGTCCCGGCCCTCGCGCTCCATCACCTTCCGGTTCAACGCCTCGGAGGGCCGGTCCGGTTCCGGCTGGTCGTCCAGCTCCCGCACTTCGAGCGCGCAAAAGCGCCTGAGCCGCTTCACGTATTCGGCGCAGGCCTCGCGCTCCCAGGCTTCCCTGAGCCGCCCTACGCCGATCACCAGCACATTCAGCATGTTTTTCCTCCTACAGCACGCCGCAGATGCTCAGCACGTCCTCCAGGTAGCAGATCGCCGCCGTGACAATGCCCGCCATGAGGACCACCAGCTCCAGCGATTCGAGGGAGGCTGGATCCGGCTGGCTCAGGTGCACGCCGCCCTGCCCGCGCCATTCGCACAGTCTCTTCAGCCCGATCAGCAGCAGGCCGAACAGCGCCGCCGAAGCCACGGTATCCGCGATGAAGAGCGACAGGCCGGTAGGCATCGAAATAAACGCATAAATATTCATTTCCGCGCGGCCGCCCAGCAGGTAGCCCAAGACCAGCACAGCCGCGTTGAACGCGCAGTGTACGATTGCGCCTACCCACACCGAGCCGCTCCGCAGCACAATATAGCCCAGCGCGAAACCCATCACCAGCTGCGTCGGCAGGCCCTGCACAGACCCATGCAGCGCCGCGAACATCAGCGCGGACACGACCAGCGCGTTCTCAGCGCCCCGGCGCTCCCACGCCCCGAAGATGCCGCCGCGGAACATCAGCTCCTCGCAGAGGCCGGGCAGCAGCGCGCTCAGCAGCAGCGCATGCGCCAGGCCGGCCGGCGTCGAAGGCGCGGCCGCGGGCTCCGGCAGGGCGGCGCCGAGGCTCTGAAGCAGCAGCGTCCACCAGCCGGACAGGCAGGTGGCCAGCGGCAGCGCGCCCACGGCGAGCGCCAGCGCGTAAACAGCGGTGAGCGGATGCGGCCGCCCGAGGCGCATGGACTGATCCACCCCCGGATGCCGCGCCGCATACCAGACGACCGGCAGGGCCAGCACGCCCATCTGGTAGAGGGCGTCCGTCGCGGCGGTGACGTAGCCGCGCACATCCGTCAGGCCCAGCCGCTTCATCAGCAGCGCCAGCTCGCTCAGGCCCACGCGGATGACGATCCGCCCGGCCACTGCCAGCAGGAACCACGCGCACGCCATGAACAGGGTCGGCCTGCGAAACCATTTTTTATAGAGATCCTCTTCAAAATCAGCCGACTGCATGCGCGTCATCTCCTTCGCCCAGCGAAAACAGCTCGCTCCGGCCGTCGCGCCGGGCCACGCTGAGCATTACGTCGCGTCCCGGCCTGAAGCCGGCTTCCTCCAGCACGCACGCCACGCTCGCATAGGCCAGTTCCGGAAAGTTATTTTCGCCGCTCAGGTGCCCCAGCACGATCGAACGCACACCGCGCCGCACCAGCTCGGCCGCCGCCGCGCCCGCGTCGTCGTTCGAGAGGTGGCCGCGGCTGCCCAGGATGCGCCGCTTCAATTCGTAGGGATAGCGGCCTGCCTTGAGCGTGTCCACGTCGTGGTTGGCCTCCAGCAGCAGGATGTCAGCGTTCTCCACCTCCCGCAGCCAGCTCTCGCGAACCGCGCCGATGTCCGTGGCGATCGCGGCCATCGCCCCGGCCGCGCTCACTGCGTAGCCCACGGGATCGGCGGCGTCGTGCGGTATGGGAAAAGGGCGGATGTCCAGATCGCCGATGGAGAAATCCTCGCCCGTCTCAAACTCGATCCGGCATCCCGCGTCGATCATGCCCAGCTTTCCGCTCATGGCCGCCCAGGTGCCCAGGCTGGCGTAGACCGGCAGGTGGTAGCGCCGCGACAGCACGCCCACGCCGCCGATATGATCGGCGTGTTCGTGCGTGACCAGTATCGCCCGCAGCTCCGACGGGCGCACGCCGATCTTTTCCATCTCGGCCGTGATCTTCGCGCCGGACAGTCCGGCGTCGATCAGGATTTTCGTATTGTCCGTGCCCACATAGACCGCGTTGCCGCCCGATCCGGAGAACAGCGGACAAAACTGGAGTTGCATATATAAACGTCACTTCCCGTATATTTATTCAATCCCTGTCAGGTCGAAGGGAGGAATATATGTCGCCGACGCAGAGGACAGCTCCTGCACATAACCGTCCTCCATGCCCAGTGAAAAGAGATGATCCACGACCTCGTCGTACTCCTCCTGCATGACGGTGCGGTTCAGCTCCGGCATTTGCCTGGCCAGCCCGCAGGGAATATACTGGGCCATCAGCGATACCCATGTGCCCGCGGGCAGGTGATCGTGAATCCAGCTCAGCACATCCTTCGACTGCTGAACGCGGCCGGGCAGAATCAGGTGGCGGATGAGCAGGCCCCGGGTCATCACGCCCTCGTCGTCAAACTGATTGCCGCCCACCTGGCGCAGCATCTCCAGCAGCGCCTTCTCCGCGCACACCGGGTAGACCGACGCGCGCGAAAAACGGCTTGCGCCTTCCGGATCGACGTATTTCAGGTCCGGCAGGTACACCTGCACATGTCCTTCCAGCCGGCGTAGCGTGTCGATGGTTTCAAAACCGCTGCTGTTCCACACCACGGGCACGGACAGCGGCTCCGCCAGCGCCTCGAGGATGGCGTTCACAAAGTGCGTCCCCGTGACGAGGTTGATGTTGTGCGCCTCTTCTTCCACAATGAGCCGTTCGAAGATGCGCCGCAGGCCCGCGGCGTCCGTTTGCCGGCCAAAGCAGCCGCGGCTGATTTCGTCGTTCTGGCAATACACACACCGCAGCGTGCAGCCGCTGAAAAACACCGCGCCGGATCCGCGGGAGCCGCTGATGCAGGGCTCCTCGTCAAAATGCAGCGCCGCGCGCGCGATCACCGGCTGCTCGCCCATCCGACAGAAGCCGCGGCCCTGTCCCGGGGGCTCCGCGCCGCGTTTCACGCCGCACTGGCGCGGGCACAGATTGCAGGTAAACATATGGTTCAAGGTCCTCCCCGGGCGCCTCCGACAGCGGTGCCGTCATGATAATGCTGGAACTATTTTACCATTTTCCGGTTCTCCGGGCACCGCTTCATTCATGGACGCATACAGCCCGCCCAGCGCCATCAGCTCTTCGTGTGTGCCGCGCTCCACGATGCAGCCGTGATCCAGCACGTAAATGGCGTCGCAGGCGCGGATGGTCGAAAGCCTGTGCGCGATGAACAGGGCGGTGCGTCCTTCCGAAATGCTCTCGATGGAGCGCTGAATCACGCGCTCCGTCTCAGAATCGATATTGGCCGTCGCCTCGTCCAGCACCAGAATGGCCGGATCATGCGCAATGGCCCTGGCGAAAGAGAGCAGCTGCCGCTCGCCCGTAGAGAACGTCGCGCCGCGCTCAGCCACCGGGGCGGCCATGCCGCCGGGCAGGCGGTTCACAAATCCGTCCGCGCAGGAGAGCTCAATGGCGCGAGCCACCTGCCCGTCGCTGATATCGCCGTGAATGCGCACATTGTCCGCAATCGTACCGGTAAACAGGAACACATCCTGCAGCACAACGGCAATCTGGCGGCGCAGCGCGCTCAGCTTCCACTCGTTCACCGGCACGCCGTCGATGAGAATCTCGCCCTTCTGCGGCGCGTAGAAGCGGCTGATGAGGCTGATGATGGTGGTTTTGCCGGCGCCCGTCGCGCCGACGAAGGCCGCCTTTTTGCCGATATCCACCTTAAAGCTCACATCTTTGAGCACCCAATCCTCGCCGGCATAGGCGAACCAGACGTGGCGGAACTCCACCTCGCCGCGCATGGGCTGGTCGTAGCCGGGCGCGTCCGGCTCCTCGAGGTTTTCGTTGTCGTCCAGCAGCGAGAACACGCGTTCCGCAGACACCAGCGCGGACTGGACCGAATTATACTTTTCGGCCAGGTCGTTGATCGGATCGAAGAACTGACGCACATAACTGTTGAACGCCACGATGACGCCCACCTCGATGACGCCCGTCTCAACGCGGCCAAAGGCATACAGAAGAAGGATCGCCACGGCGATTATATTGATAAATTCCATCAACGGACGCATCACCGAATTCATGGTCACCTGGAAGAGCGTCGTCCTGCGGTACTGCCTGTCCAGGTCGTACAGCTGGTCGTATTTGTTCTTTTCACGCGAGAACGCCTGGATCACGCGGATGCCGCTGATGCTCTCCGACAGAAAGCCGTTGATCCGCCCGATCAGCGCCTTCATCCTCACGAAATTCCGCCGCAGCGCGCCTTTGCACAGCAGCGTGATGAGCACGATCAGCGGCAGGGTGACGAGGCCCATCAGCGCCAGCCGCCAGTTCATCGCGAACATCATCACCACGATGCCCACGATCAGGAACACATCCTTGAACAGGCCGATCAGCACGTCCACGTAAAACTCGTTCAGCGTTTCAATGTCGTTCGTGGAGCGCGTGAGCAGGCGGCCGCTGCCCATGGCGTCCATATCGGCCAGCGGCATGCGGTGAATGTGATCGAAGGCCTGGACGCGAAGCGACGCCAGGATCTTCTGGCAAACCCGCGACAGGATGCGCGACTGGAACATGCCGGCCAGTGATCCCAGCGCAATCACCGCGAAATAGACGAGCCCCAGCACGATCAGCGGGCGCAGGCCCCGGTTGACGCCGGTGGTAAGGTAATCGTCCACCACGATCTTCAGCACGTAAGGCTTCACCAGCTCCGCCGCGTTGACCATCAGCACGCACAGCACGCAGAGGCCGACAGCCGGCAGATAGGGCTTCATCAGCTTCATCAGCCGCACCACGACGCCGCGACCGGCGCCCTTTTCGAGCTTTTTCTTCTCGCTCATGCCTCTTCCGCCTCCTTCTGCTGTTCCTTCCAGAAGCGGGCGTAGGCGCCGTTCAACGCCAGCAGCTCCTCGTGGCGTCCCCGCTCGATCGCGCGTCCCTCGTCCAGACAGATGATTTCATCGGCATTCTGTACGGCGCTGAGCCTGTGTGAGACGATAATAACGGTCCTTCCCTTGAATTCGTCGCGCAGCTGATCCAGAATGAAGGCTTCCGTCTTCGTATCGACCGCGCTCAGCGTGTCATCCAGCAGCAGAATCTTCGGATCCCTCACCAGCGCCCTTGCCAGGGCGGCGCGCTGGCGCTGGCCGCCGGAGAGATGATTGCCGCGCTCGCCGCACATGGTGTTCAGGCCGTCCTGCAGCGAATCAATGTCCTTCTCCAGCCCGCTGCTGCGCACAGCGTCGCGGAAAGCCTCGTCGCTGCAGTCAGAAAAGAAGCGGATGTTTTCCTCCAGGGTGGTGTCGAAAAGAAAACCGTCCTGAGGCACATAGCCGATGGCCTCGCGGAGCGACGCGGCCGGAATGTCGCGGATGTCGCGCCCGTCGATGAACAGCTGCCCGCGGCTGGCGGTGACCGTCTTCACGATCAGCTGCAGGATGGTGCTCTTGCCGCTGCCCGTCGTTCCGACGATTCCCAGCACGCGGCCCTCCGGCAGATCGAAGGACACGTCGTTCAGGGCGGTGTGCGCGCCGTCCACATAGCGGAACGTCAGATGGCGCGCCTCGATGTGCCCCTTGATGGGCACGCCGTCCGGAATGCGTTCAAAATCGGCGATTTCCTGCTCGGACATGACGCCGTTGAGGCGCCTGTATGAGGCCAGGCCCCGCTGGAACAGGTTCATGATGCGCCCCAGTGACACCACAGGCCCTTTGATCATCACCAGATAGCTGTTGAACGCCACATAATCGCCCAGCGAAATGGCGCCGTTCAGCACCAGCATGCCGCCGTACACCATGCCGATGACAAAGCTTGCGCCGAAAATCAACTCGATGGCCGGGCTCAGCAGCGCCGACGCGTCGTTCAGGCTGACATTGGCGGCGCGCATGGTGTCGCATTCCTTCTCAAAGTCGTCCTTCTGCGAACGCTCCTGGGCGAACGCCTTGAGCACGCGCATGCCCATGATGTTTTCCTGGACATGTCCGGACAGGGAGGCGAACAACTCCTGCACGCGCCGGAAGCGTATGCGGATCTGCCGGCTGATGAGCACGATCGCCGCCACAGCCAGCGGGACCGGCAGCAGCGACAGCAGCGTGAGCCGCGGATTGACGCCCGCCGCCATCGCCGAGATGGAAAACACCATCGACGACACGCCGTTCAGCAGCTGTGCAAATCCCGGGCCGAACGTCATGCGCACGGCGTTCACGTCGTTGATGGCGTAGGCCATCAGATCGCCCGTGCGGGTCCGGCCGAAGAAGTGCACCGGCAGCTTCTGAATATGGTCATACAGCTGGTCGCGCAGCACGATTTCCATTTCCCGCGAATTGCCGATAATGAAGAAGCGCCAGCCGTTGCGCGTGATGAAGATTCCCGCGCCGACGAGGACCATCATGAGGACCTTGTGCCAGAACGACGTCCAGTCGCCGCCGCCAATGAGGTCTATGGCTTCGCCGAGCAGCCTGGGGGAGCGGGTACCAAGCCATGCGCAGGCTATCAGCAGCAGCGCCCCGGGCACATATTTCCAGCCATGTTTTCTGAAGAAAGATCGAAGCATGCCCTTTCCTTTCTTATTCGTTTGTTTCGGTCCTGAGCGTAATCACATGCACCTCTGCGTATGTTCCCAGGCGAAGCGGCAGGAAGCCCCCGCACAGCCCCTGGCTGATGAGCACCTTTGCGCCGTTCTCGAGATGCCAGCCCGCGCTGTAGCGGTCGTCGCTCGCCAGCGGGCTGAAGACCTCGTATCCGCCCAGCTTCACCAGGCCGCCCAACGTATGCCCTGTCAGCGCCGCGTCGACCCACCGTCCGCCGTCCTGGCCGGGGGATACCGCCAGCTGAGGAATGGCCTCCGGCGTATGGCTGAGCACGATCACGCAGTCGTCGGAGCGCCGGCCGCGCGCGGGCGTGTGCGTGTCCTGCATGCCGCTGCGCCAGTCGTCCACGCCCACGATGGCAATCGACTGGCCGCCCTTGTGAACGACAGCCGACTCATCCCGCAGAAGCTGCACGCCGCCGAGGGAAGCCGCGTCCACCAGAGACATGGCGGCGCCGCGTTCCAGCAGGTTGTCCATGTCGCCCGCCACGGCGAATTTTCCAAGCGGCGCCTCAAAATCCGCCAGTGCCAGGAAGAAAAGCCCGCGCGTTTCCGTCTGCCGCGCGCTGAAGGATTCGCCCCGGCTCTGGCAGATCAGCCGGCCGAGCACGTCGTTTCCGGTGTAATCGCCGCCCAGCAGCAGCAGGTCGGGCTGTATCTTCTCAAGTTCTTTCATCAAGGCCGTCACCTTGACGAGCGGATTGAAGGCCGTCAGATGGAGATCGCTCACGTAGACGATTTTCACGCCGTCAAACGCGGCCGGCAGATCGCGCAGCGGCAATTCAACGCAGCTCAGGCGAACAACGCTGCCCAGCACGGCCATCGTGGCGACCAGTGCGGCCGCCAACAGGACGGCCAACTTCAAAAGCCATCGCCTTCCGCGTTTTTTGCCGCCTTTTTTTGCAGATGCCATCGCAGCTCCTTTCCACTTTTATGTTTCACGTGAAACATTTTTTCCGGATGCAATCAGATGTTTCACGTGAAACAATAGATCGCCCGCGCGCAAAAGAACATATGTTCTTTTGCGCCTGGACAGACGGCCCGGGTCGTCGTATTTTTTGTAAAATGGAGCGATTCCCGAAATTTGTCGCCCCGGAACCATTGCATACCGTCCAATAATCCATTATAATAGGAACAGCGCCTTAATTCAAGCAAGGCTTCTTTAATTGGTTCGCCAAATTTTTTTGACAGCTACATATAACCGACAGGAGGGTTTTGGGTTTCATGAACGAGAACGAAACCAAGGGCCTTTCTTGGCCCGTCGCCCTGTTGGTGACCGCAATGATTTGCCTTATGGCGTTTCTGATGGCGCGCATGCTCTCCGCGGAAAAGGAGCGCGTGCTCTCTCGCACCACGCTGCTTCCCTGCACTTCCTCGCAGTCCATTCATGTGCTCGGAAAAGGCGTCGTCTATACAGACGGCACCTCGCTGCGCGCCCTGAACGCCTCGGGCCGGCAGATCTGGAGCTATGTTGTGGGTTCGAACTGCGGGTATTCGGTAGGCGAGGGCGGCGTCGCAGGCTGGTCCGGCAACCTGCTGGTCGCACTGAACGCCTCCAGCGGCGAAGCGCTCTTCAGCGCGTCGCTCGGGCAGAACGTGCTCTCCGCCGTGGCGGGCTCGCAGTACACCGCCGCGCTCGTCGGCGAGGAAACCGACGCGACGCTGATCGTGCTTGAGAACAGCGGCCGGGAAATCGACCGCATCGCCCTCCCGGACATCACCGTGCTGGACTACGGCTTCTTTAACGGCGGCGCCATGCTCTGGGTCATGTCGCTGGACACAAACGGAACCGTCCCAATGAGTCAGGTCACCACATACAGGCCGGGCCGCATGCAGGCCGGCAGCATCACGGACTCCGAACAGGTTGTCTATGAAGTGATGTTCGACACGCCGCGCGTGAGCGCCGTGGGCACAACTTACATCCGCGTATACGATTACGCGGGCACAGAAGACACTTCCCAGCGCACGCTGGTTTACGGCTGGTATCTGATGGACAGCGCCGCTTCCAAGGGCGGCACGCTGATGGCCTTCGTGCCGATGACCGAAATCGGCACCAGCGCCCGCATCAACGACATACGCGTGATCCGCGGCGGGCTGGACCGGACGATCCGCATGCCGTTTGCCTGCTTCGACATCGCGGTGCACGGCAACGCCGTGTACGGCTTCTCGGAGCAGTACGTCATGATCCGCGACGTCTCCGCCGCCCGGGCCGAGGTCTATCGGCTGCCTTTCTCCTGCGACAGCCTGGTCGGCGTCACGGCGGGCAACGCGGTGGTTCTGGTTTCCGGCGATTCTGTCTACATGGTTTCCCTGCCATAGGGGAGCGGCCGCCGCGCGGCGCAAAACAGACATACAAATTCACTCTGTGGATTTTATGGCAATAAACCATCATCGTCTGACTATCTTTCTTAAGGAGCGTATTGGAAATGAACATCGTCGACATCATTATTCTTGCCATTCTGGGTCTCAGCCTCGTGTCCGGCATGTACAAGGGCTTCATCACCTCGACCCTTGCCCTGCTCGGCTTCGTGGGCGCATGGATCGCCAGCCTGGCGTCCTATCAGTATCTTGTGCACGCCGTGACCGCCAATGAAGGCCTCATGAAATTCTTCTCCGGCCTGGTTGGCGCCGTCGACCTGTTCAAGACCACCAGCCTGGCCAACATGCAGGTGGCCGCCGCCTCCGCCGCGGACGTGGATCAGGCCGTCTCCGAAATCAACATCCCGCTGATCGGCAACCTGTTCAAGGAAAACGTGCTTGGCAAAGTGTTCGCCAACGAGGGGCTGAGCACCATGAACGAATACCTGACTGAGACGCTGCTGACCACCGCGCTGAACATCATGTGCTTCATCCTGATGTTTGTGGTGATTTACGCCGCGGTGCTGCTGATCGTGAACATGCTGAACAACGTGTTCCGCTTCCCGGCCCTGCGCCATCTGGACTGGATTTTCGGCGGCCTGTTCGGCCTGGTGCGCGGCCTGGTCATCGTGATGCTGATCTTCGCCGTGGTGCCCACCATCTCGTCGGCGCTGTCCAGCATGAACATCTCGCTGCTGACCGACCTCGTCAACCAGTCGCGCTTCGGCAGCATCTTCCAGAACAGCAACTTCGTGGCAAACACACTGCAGTCCATCCTTTCCTGACAAAACGCACGGCAGCAAAACGGCCCTCCGTTTGGAGGGCCGTTTTTGTGAGCTGTTAAGCGGACAGCGGCAGGCGCGCCGCCCTTATAATTCAGTTTTCTGTCACATCCTTCTGTCGAGGGTGAAGCGCAGCATTTTACCCCGGTAGCGCCGCACCGCTTCGACGGTATCCCCGTCCACGGCGATCAGCTCCAGGCTGCCCAGCCGGGCCGCGTCGCTGGCGAGGCGGGCGTGGTTGATCTTCGCGATTTTCTTCACCAGCGCCGCGTCCTCACGGCCCCAGGGATAGGTGCCGCGGCAGAAGGGATCGTCGCCGCCCTGCGCGCCGGCCTCGTCGCCGTAATACAGGCAGGGCATGCCCGGCAGCGCACACACAAACGCCCACAGCTTCAGAAACCGCCGCCGGCCCAGGGCATACTGCCGCTGGGTAAGCTTCCTGAAGCGCCGCGCGCCGTCCGGCCTGGTTTCCGGCTCCGCGCCGCTGAGGCGATTGAGGATGCGCGCCTTGTCGTGGCTGCCCACCAGGTTCATCAGCGAACAGGCGAAGGGGGGCGGATAGTTCTCATAGAGCGCGTCCAGCCGCCGCTTCAGCGCGAAGGCGTCGATCTCGCCGTTCATGAAGGCGATGAGCCCTTCGCGCAGGGGATAGTTCATCACGCTGTCCAGCGTATCGCCGGCGCAGTAGCAGCGCAGCTCGTCGTAGGCGATTTTATTGGAAGCGTCTTCCCACACCTCGCCCAGCACGGCGGCGTCCGGATCGACGCTCTTGACGCTCTTTCTCAGCGCCCGCAGGAAGGGCATGGGCAGTTCGTCGGCCACGTCCAGCCGCCAGCCGGAGGCGCCGCGCCTGAGCCAGCGCTTCACGATGGCGTCCTTGCCGGTCACGATATAGTCCGTATAGCCCGGATCCAGTTCGTTCACGTTCGGCAGGGTGAGGTGGCCCCACCAGCAGTCGTAATCGTCCGGCCAGCGCTTGAATTGGTACCAGGAGGCGTAGGGCGACTTGCGCGACTGATACGCGCCCAGGGTGGGGTAGGTGCCGAAGCGGTTGAAATAGCGGCTGTCATTGCCGGTGTGCGAGAACACGCCGTCCAGCATCACGCGGATGCCCCTGTCCCTCGCTTTCGCGCACAGCGACTCGAAATCCGCCTGCGTGCCGAAGGAGGGATCGATGGTTTCATAATCCCCGGTGTCGTATTTGTGGTTGGAGCGGGCCCTGAAGATGGGGTTGAGATACAGCACCGTCACGCCCAGTGCCTTGAGGTAATCCAGCTTTTCCTCGATGCCCCGCAAATTGCCGCCAAAGAAATCCATGGCCGAATTGTCGTGTTTGGGGCGGTCGGCGGGGGGCAGGGCGGGGATATCCTCCCAGCTCTCGTGCAGCCAGCCGTGTTCCGGCTGTTTCTTTCCCACCGCGTTGAACCGGTCCGGCATGATCTGATACATGATGCCGTTCCTCATCCACGCCGGCGGCGCGAAGGCCGGGTCATATACCGTGATCTGGAAAGAAGGCGGCTCGTGATCGTAAAGCTCGCCTTCGCCGCCCAGGCCGTCCTCCGCGTTGCCGAAGAAAAAGACGCCGTCCTCCGACTCAACAATGAAATAATACCATAAAAGGCCGGGCTCCTTCGGCAGGACAAGGGCATACTCAAAGAGATCAGCGCCCTTCCCGGAGGGCTTCATGGGATATTTTTGTTCCGCGTCGTTCCACCACACGCGCAGCACGGGGCGAGCGCCGGCTTCAGCGCGCAGACGCAGCGTGACCGTTTCGCCCGCGGGACGCGCGCCGCCGGGTGTCCTGAACAGGATATTTCTCGAATCATGCAGGGCAGTCATTGATTTCGCTTTCTCCATTCACAGACGGTGGAATAAAAAGGAAGCCGTCATGCCTTTTTTATGGGATGCCTGATGACTGTTTTCCATTTTTCCGGGGGAACTTTTCTCGCGTCGGACATGTATATCTCGTGATGCAGCCTTCCGGCGCTGAAGTCGTTTTCATAGCCGTTGTCTTTGACGTAGCGATCCATGATCTCAACCGTCGCGGGCTCCTCATCGAACGCGCCAAGGTGCATGATCTGGACGCACAGGCCTTCGTCAACAGTGAGGAATTCCGCCGTCGAGCAGTCCGTTCCCTTTTTCCCGGACGCCGTCGAAACAGCCCACCGGAAGTCCTTTTCCGCCACAAAATCCGGCAGGCGGATGACCGAAATCCAGTTAAGCGACGCCTTGTCCGAATAATCGACTCCCTCAACGTTATCCTGCCACCAGAATCCCTCCAGAGGGGGAACGACATATTCAAAATAGCCTTCAATTTTATAATCCGTCCTGTGGCTCATCTTCAGCGTGTACGCCACGGCATACAGCACGTCCAAAGCCTTCTGGTAAGCCCCGTTTTCTTCGTTGGGGTCGCCTTTCCCCCTGACGGCAATGTAGTTCATCGCGGGAACCGTGACGATCTCCGGCTTGTTTTTCGGCATATAAAACTCTTTGTACGCCTTTTTGAAATCAAACGCCATGATATGACCCCCTCGGATGCCGGCCCGTCGCTGTTTCATAAAAACCGGGCGCGGCGGAATGTCGTCGCGCCCGCAGGACATCAGTCCAGAACCAGCGGCTTCAGGTGCCAGATATTTTCATTATACTCCGTGATGGTGCGGTCGCTGGAGAATATGCCGCTCCGGGCGGTGTTGATGATGGCTTTCCTCAGCCACAGGCCGTGGTTCTTCTCATAATCGTGGCTCAGCAGATGCTGGGTGTGCACATAGCTGTGCATGTCCTTGAGCACGAAATACGGATCGGCCATGCCGTCGTCGCCGAACAGCAGGGCGTGGTAGAGTTCCTGGAACATGCGTGGGTTTTCCGGCTCCAGCGTGCCGTTGATGAGCTGCTCCAGCACGCGGCGGATCTCCGCGCTGGTCTCATAGATCTCACTGGCGCGGTAGGTGCCGTAGGCCGCCTCCACCTCGTCGGCGCTCAGGCCGAAAATGTAGATGTTGTCCGGGCCGACAGCGTCGTAAATCTCCACATTCGCGCCGTCCATGGTGCCGATGGTGACCGCGCCGTTCATCATGAACTTCATGTTGCCGGTGCCGCTGGCTTCCTTGCCGGCGGTGGAGAGCTGCTCGGACACGTCCGCCGCGGGCATGAGCATTTCGGCCGCGGACACGCAGTAGTTCTCCAGGAACACCACGTGCAGCATCGTGCGGGCGCGCGGATGCTTCTCAATCAGGGCCGCCACGCTGTTGATCAGCTTGATGATGAGCTTTGCGCGGTAATAGCCCGGCGAGGCCTTCGCGCCGAAGATGATCGTGCGCGGGGGAATGACGTAGTTCGGATTGTCCACGATGCGGTTGTACTGCACCAGCACCGAGAGGATGTTCATCAGCTGGCGCTTGTACTCGTGCAGACGCTTGGCCTGAACGTCGAACAGGGTGTCCGGATCCAGCGTCACGTGCTGCGTGCGCTCAAAGCGGGCGCACAGCCGCGCCTTGTTGTCCTGCTTCACCTTGCCGAACTTTTCGCGGAAGACCGCGTCGTCCGCGAAGGGCACCAGCTCCGCCAGGCGGCCGGGCTCCTTGCGCCAGCCCTCGCCGATCGCCTCGTCGATCAGATCGGACAGGCCGGGATTGGCCATCATCAGCCAGCGGCGGTGAGTGATGCCGTTGGTGATGCCCAGAAAGCGGGAAGGATCGAGCTGGCAGTAATCGCGGAAAGTCTGGCGTCGCAGGATGTTTGCGTGAATCTGCGACACGCCGTTCACCGTGGCGCTCATGGCCACGCACAGGTTGGCCATGTGCACCTGGTTGTAGGCCAGGATCGCCATATGGGCGATGCGGTCCCACTGGCCGGGGAATTTCTCCCACAGGCGGGCGCACAGCCGGCGGTTCATCTCCTCGAGGATCATGTACACGCGAGGCACCAGGATGCGCACCATCTGCTCCGGCCAGCGCTCCAGCGCCTCCTGCATGACGGTATGGTTGGTGTAGGCGAAGCAGCGGCAGGTGATGGCCTCCGCTTCGTCCCAGGGCAGGCCCTTCTCGTCGATCAGGATGCGCATCAGCTCGGGAATCGCCAGGCCGGGATGAGTGTCGTTCACCTGGAACATCACCTTGTCCGGCAGCATGGACCAGTTGGGGCCGTAGACCTTTTCAAAATCGTTCAGCGCGTACTGCACCGAGGCGGAGGACAGGAAATACTGCTGCTTGAGGCGCAGCTCCTTGCCCTTCTCGTGGTTGTCTTCGGGATAGAGCACCTTGGAGATGATCTCCACCAGCTCCTTGCCCTCGGTGGCCTCGATATACTGGCCGCGGTTGAACTCCTGCATGTCGAGGGGCTTCGCCGCGCGCGCGGACCAGGTGCGCAGCATGTTCACCATGTTGCTGTCGTAGCCCAACACGGGGATGTCATAGGGCACGGCCTGCACGGCGTTGTAGTCGCACAGGCGGTAGTGAGTCTCGCCCTTTTCGTCGGTATAATCCTGAACATAGCCGTTGAAGCGCACTTCGACGGCCTCGTTGGCGCGGCAGATTTCCCACACGTAGCCGTTTTCCAGCCAGTTGTCGGGCAGCTCCACCTGGTATCCGTCCGAAATATGCTGGCGGAACAGGCCCAGCTCATAGCGGATGGTGCAGCCCATGGCGGGCAGCTTCAGGGAAGACAGAGAATCCAGGAAGCAGGCGGCCAGGCGGCCCAGGCCGCCATTGCCCAGGCCAGGCTCGGGCTCGCGCTCGAAAATACGCGATTTGTCGATGCCCAGCTCGTCGAGCGCCTGCATGTATTCCTTTTCATTCACGAGCGACACCATGTTGTTGTGTAGGGTGCGGCCCACAAGAAATTCGGCGGAGAGATAATACAGCTTCTTCGCGCGCTGGCGCTTGCGTTCCCCTCGCGAGGCCGCGCGGCGCTCCATCACCTCGTCGCGCACGGTCATGGCCAGCGCCTGATATATCTGATCGTCTGTAGCATCGCTTGTATCGCAGCCAAACTGGCGCTGCAGCTTGGCGATAATCGTCGCTTTGATTTGTTCTTTATTCATTCGGTTATCGGCCATTCAACATTCTCCTTCCCTCTTAACTTGTCTATTGTAGCACGATATTCCCCTGCCAAACAAGAAAAAACTTGTCAACTTCATATTATTGTCGCATGATTTACGGCCTTTTTCGCGCCAGCGCGTCCCTTTCAGCCACTTTCGTGCCGTTCTATCCCGTTCTGCGCGCCACATAAACTTGAGCAGTCGAAAGGGGGGCACGTCATGAGGGAATACCTCAAAACCCGCGTCATGGACGCCGCGGCCTACATCCTCGCTACCGGCGCGACCGTGCGCAGCTGCGCGCGGCGTTTCGGCGTAAGCAAAACCACTGTCCATAAGGATATGCGCGAGCGCCTGCCGCTCATCAGCCCGGCGACGGCACGCGCGGTGTCGCGCGTGCTGCAGCTCAACAAGGTGGAACGGCACATTCGCGGCGGCGAGGCGACCCGGCAGAAATATCTGGCGAAGAAGCGCGCCGGGGCGGCGCGGAAACCATAAATTGCGCTTTTCGGCATCCTGTGCTATACTATAGCCGAATAACAGAGGTTTTGGAGGCACATATGCTCTGGGATATTGCGCTGGAACTCGGGGAAAACACCGTGCGGCTCGCGACGCGCGAAAACGGCCTGGCCTTCACAGCGCCCTCCGCGGGCGCCATGCAGGGCGACAGGCTCATCGCCATCGGCGACGACGCGCTGGACATGCTGGGCCGCACGCCGCGGGGCATCCGCGTCGTCCGCCCGGTGGAGAATGGCCTCATCGGCGAACCCAGGCTGGCCGCCCAGTGGCTCAAGCGGCTGCTGGAACCCTTCACGCTGAAGGTCACCCGCCCCTCCGTCGTCTTCGTGGAAAACGGCCTCACGCGCCAGAGCGAGCGCGAGCTGCTCGTGAACACCGCCATCGAGCTGGGCGCCGGGGAGTGCGGCTTCCTGCGCTCGGACATCGCCGCCGCCGCCGGCGCCGGGATGGACATCCGCAGGCCGGAGGGTTTCGCGCTGGCCGACGTCGGCGCGGGCCGCATGAGCGTAAGCCTCATTTCCTTCGGCCGCGTGGCGCGCGCCCGCCAGATTCCCTACGGCATGAACCGCATCGACGAGGACATCGTCCACCTCGTGCGCGAGAAGGCCGGCATGGCCATCGGCCCGCGCACCGCCGAGGAGACGAAGCTGGTGCTGGCCTCCGCGCTGCCCGCCCGCGAGGTAAAAAGCGCCGTGGTGGGGCTGGACATGAAGACCGGATATCCCGGCGAGCGCGAGATCAGCGCCTCGCTGGTCAAGGAAGCGGTGGATCCCATCGTGGACGCGCTGGTTATGGCCGTGCGCGAGGTGGTTCAGGACGCCCCGGACGAGCTCTCCGCGGATCTCCTGCGCACCGGCCTCATCCTCACGGGCGGGGGCGCCCTGCTCTCCGGGCTGGACAAAGTGCTGGCAGAGCGCACCGGCCTCGCCTGCCATATGCCCGAAACGCCGGGCCTGTGCACCGGCAAGGGCATGGCCCGCATCGTCCAGGACGCCCTGCTCAGCGAGCTGGCCGTGCGGAAGGCCTGAGTCCTCCGCCGCGCGCAGAATCAACAGCCGGCCGCACGCGATCGATCGCGTGCGGCCGGCTATTCTATCGCGCAAAGGCTTCCTTCACCCAGTTTTCACGAATGTATCTCACGCCCAGCAGCAGGCCGCGCATCACGTTGTCCGCCACCATGCACAGCCACACGGGCACGAGGCCCAGGTGGAGCACCTTCACGCAGATCAGCGTGAACAGGATGCGGATGCCCCACATGC
>LVAP01000015.1 GCA_001603025.1 Clostridiales bacterium Firm_10
GAAGCAGGGGCTGCAGGCTGCCGCAGAGAAGCTGGCGGTGACGCCGGATGCCGCCGCCATCAACGAGGCGGGCCTCGCGCTGCGCCGGCAGAGCGGCGCCCTGGCGCAGGAAATCGAGCGGCTGGACCGCGTCGTGAGCCAGCGTGCGCTGCTCAGGCAGAACCTGTCCGCCCACGAGCAGGCGCTCGCGCAGGAAGAGGCGCGGCTGGCGAGGGAAAACGACGCGCTGCGGGAGGCCGCCGAAGCGCTTTCCTCCCGCCGGGCCGCCGCGCAGGCGCTGGCCGACGCGCTGAAAGACGCCGGCGCCGATGCCGGACAGGCCCGGGCGAAGCTGGCGGACGCCGAGCGCGCCGCGGCGCAGCTTTCCGCGGCCATCGACGGGGCCGAGACGGTCCGCCGTGCCGCCGAAAAGCGGCTGGGCGAACTGAACGGCCAGGCCGCGCAGCTGGATGAGCAGCTCGCGCAGGCTCAGGCAGCCCTTGACGCCGCCGACCAGCGCCGCGCCCGGGCCATCGCCGCCCAGGGCTTCACCGGGGAGACGGCTTACCTGGCCGCGCGGATGGACGACACGGCGCGCGCTGCCGTGCGCCGCACGCTGGATGAATACGACCGGGCGCTCGCCGCGGCCGGCGCCGACGTGGAAAGGCTGACAACCGAAACCGGCCAGGCCGCGCCTGCGGCTCCGGAGGGGGAGGCGGAAGCCGGGCGGCAGGCGCTGGAGGAAAGCCGCGCGGCTATTTCCGCGCTGGAGGGACGCATGCGCCTGAACGAAGGCCTCCTCGCCCGGCTGGACGAGCTGTGCGGGCGCTATGACGCAGCCGGGAAAAAGCTGGCCCGCCTCACGCGGCTCACACAGCTGTGCGAAGGCAAGATGATCGGCAAATACCGCGTGTCCTTCGAGCAGTATGTGCAGCGCAGCTATCTGGAGCAGGTGCTGCGCCACGCCAACGCGCGCCTCACGCTGATGACCGACGGCCGCTTCGAGCTGCGCCGGCGCGAGTTGCTCCGCTCGCTGATCGACGGCGCGCTGGAGCTGAACGTGATGGACTATCATTCCGGGCGGGAGCGGCCGGTGTCGACCCTGTCCGGCGGCGAGGCTTTCCTTGCTTCGCTGGCGCTGGCGCTGGGCCTGTCCGAGACCATCTCTGAGGAGGCGGGCGGCGTGAGCGTGGACACGCTGTTCGTGGACGAGGGCTTCGGTTCGCTGGATCCGGCGGCGCTGGACCAGGCAGTGAACACGCTGCTGCGGCTGGGCGAGGGCTCGCGGCTGGTGGGCATCGTATCGCACGTGGCCGAACTGCGCGAGCGCATCGGAAAGCAGATCGTGGTGAAGGGCCTGCCGGAGGGCGGCAGCACGGCGAGACTGGCCATCGACGAGTGATTTTGCCCGTGGTTTAACTTGACATGCCCGCGCGATCATGCTATACTGAAACAAATTTGAACGATGGCCCGCGAGGGCATCTGATAGAATGGAGAGATCATCATGAAGAGAATCGTTACCGTCACCACCCGCGACCTGAACAAGAGCGCCGTGACCGGCGGCTGCGGCGAATGCCAGACCTCTTGCCAGTCCGCCTGCAAGACCTCCTGCGGCGTGGCCAATCAGAAGTGCGAAAACAAGAACAAGTAATTCGGAAAAGCATGATGAAAATGCCGCCCAAAAGGCGGCTTTTTCATGCGTGAAGGGGTTTGCATCGTATGGTTCATCAGTATAAGCTCAACGGATACAACATCGTGCTGGACACCGCCTCCGGTTCCGTGCACGCCGTGGATGAAGCGGCCTACGACATCATCGCGCTGTACAAGACGACGCCGGAGGACGGCATCGTGGCCGAAATCACGCGCAGGCACGGCCTCACGGAGGACGAGGTGCGCGAGTGCCTGGCCGATGTGCGCGCGCTGGAGGAGGCGGGCAAGCTCTTCTCCGAGGACATCTACGAGGACCTGGCCTTCGATTTCAAGGCGAGGCCGACGGTGGTGAAGGCGCTGTGCCTGCACGTGGCGCACACCTGCAACCTCAACTGCGCCTACTGCTTCGCCAGCCAGGGCCGCTATCACGGCCAGCGCGCGCTCATGTCCTTTGAGGTGGGGCGGCAGGCGCTGGATTTCCTCATCGCGAATTCCGGCTCGCGCCACAACCTCGAGGTGGACTTTTTCGGCGGCGAGCCGCTGATGAACTGGGACGTGGTGAAGCGCCTGGTGGCCTACGCGCGCGAACAGGAGCCTCTGCACAGCAAGAACTTCCGCTTCACGCTCACCACCAACGGCATGCTGATCGACGACGATGTGATCGACTTCTGCAACCGCGAAATGAGCAACGTGGTGCTCAGCCTCGACGGCCGCAGGGAGGTGCACGACCGCCTGCGCGTGGATTATGCGGGCCGCGGCAGCTATGACAGGATCGTGCCCAAATTCAAAAAGCTGGTGGAGGCCCGCGGCGGCAGGAACTACTACATGCGCGGCACGTTCACCCGCCACAACCTGGATTTCACCAACGACATCTTCCACATGGCAGACCTGGGCTTTACCGAGCTCAGCATGGAACCCGTGGTGTGCGCGCCGGATGATCCCGAGGCGCTGCGCCCGGAAGACCTGCCCGTTCTGTTCGGGCAGTATGAGCTGCTCGCGAAGGAAATGCTCAAACGGCAGAAGGAAGGCAGGCCCTTCACCTTCTATCATTACATGATCGACCTGGCCGGCGGCCCCTGCATATACAAGCGCATCACCGGCTGCGGGTCGGGCACCGAGTATATGGCCGTGACGCCGTGGGGCGACCTGTATCCCTGCCACCAGTTCGTGGGCGATGAAAAATACAGGCTGGGCGACATCTGGCAGGGCGTCACCAATGAGGCCGTGCGCGACGAGTTCAAGCTGATCAACGCCTATGCCCGGCCGGAGTGCAAAAACTGCTGGGCCAGGCTGTATTGCTCGGGCGGCTGCGCGGCCAACGCCTACCACGCCACCGGCAGCGTCCGCGGCGTGTATGAGCTGGGCTGCGAGCTGTTCAAAAAGCGCATGGAGTGCGCCATCATGATCCAGGCGGCGCAGGCCGTGGACGCGGCGGAGGACGAAGCATGAATACCCCAATCAGGGATTTCGCGGCGCGATATGCTGAAAGCGGCATATCGCGCCTGCATATGCCCGGGCACAAAGGGCGCGGGCCGCTGGGGTGCGAGGCGCTGGACATCACCGAGGTGGCCGGCGCAGACGCCCTCTACGAGGCTGCAGGCATCATCGCCGAGAGTGAGGAAAACGCGGCGCGCCTGTTCGGCACGCGGCGCACGCTGTATTCCACGGAGGGATCCTCGCAGTGCATCCGGGCCATGCTCCGCCTGGCGCTGGCGGCCCGGCGGCCAGGGCGGGGACGGCCCGTGGCGCTGGCGGCGCGAAACGCGCACAAGGCGTTTCTCTATGCCGCGGCGCTGTGTGATTTCGACGTGGAATGGCTCTGGCCCGGGGCGGGGAGCGCGTCGCTGTGCGCCTGTCCGGTGTCAGCATCGGCGCTGGCGGCCCGGCTGGACGCCATGGACGCCATGGACGACAAGCCCTTCTGCGTCTATGTCACCTCGCCGGACTATCTGGGCGGGCAGCTGGACATCGCGGCGCTGGCGGCGGCATGCCGCGCGCGGGGCGTGCCGCTGCTGGTGGACAATGCCCACGGGGCGTACCTGAAGTTTCTTCCCGAGGCGGCGCACCCCATGGAACTGGGCGCGGACATGTGCTGCGATTCGGCGCATAAAACGCTGCCCGTGCTCACCGGCGGAGCCTACCTGCACATATCAAAAAGAGCCGACCCGTGTTTTGCCGGGGCGGCGAAACGGGCAATGGCGCTGTTTGGCTCCACCAGTCCGTCCTATCTGGTTCTGCAGTCGCTGGACTGCGCGAACGCGGCCCTGGCGGGAGATTGGCCCGCGCGGCTGGCGGCCTGCCGGGGGCGGGTCGACGCGCTGAAGGAGACGCTGCGCGGGCGGGGGTTTGACGTGATGCGCACAGAGCCGATGAAGCTGACCCTGCGGACCGACGGACCCCGCGCCGCGGCGCTGCTGCGCGCGGAGGGCGTGGAGTGCGAATACGCGGACGGGGAGCACGTCGTGCTGATGGTCTCGCCGGACAGCGCGCCGGAGGACTTCCGGCGGGTCGCGGCGGCGCTGACGGCTCCGCTGCCCTATTCGCCGCGTCCGTATTCGCCGCCGAGGCTGGCCCGGGCCCTGTCGATCCGGGAGGCCATGTTCGCCCCGGACGAACTCGTGCCGGCCCGCGAGGCCGTGGGCCGGGTGTGCGCCGCGCCCACCGTGTCCTGCCCGCCCGCTGTGCCCATCGCCGTGAGCGGCGAGGTGATTACAGAGGAAGCCACCGCCGCGTTCACGCGTTTCGGCATCAGTGAAATCAGCGTGGTCAGGAACGCCTGATCATCAGGCCCCATCGCCGCCCAGCAGGTCCAGCGCGAACAGCGCCGCCCCGCGGGCGGCTTCTTCATGCCAGGGGGAGAGCGTGAGCGGCAGGCCGAACCGCTCCGCCAGGATGGCCTGCAGCGCCGGGTTGCGCCGCACCGCGTTGCCGGAGGCGACCAGCGTGCGGGGCGGCTCGGGCAGGTGGGGCAGCATGGCGGCGTAGCCTTCGAACAGCTCGTCCGCCATGCCTTCCAGTGTGGCGCGGATGAGGCGCGCGGGGGTGAAGTTGTCCTCGCTCAGGCCGGCAATGACGCCCCGACGGCCGGGCTCCGCGCGGGTGCCGGCGAAGCGGGTGTCTACCATGAGGCCGCCCGCGTCCGTCTCCGCGGCCAGCAGGTTCATCGCTTCGTAGAGGGGTCCGGCCGGCGCGATTCCCGTCAGCGCGGCGCATTCCCGCAGGAAACGCTCCAGCAGCGCATAGCTGCGCCCGCCGCACAGGGGGGAGTTGACCAGCAGGTAATGGGTTTCGTCCAGGGGCCGGGTGTCGAAGGCCGGATCCGCCGCGAAGCGGTCCGCACGCACGGATACCTGCGCGCCAGTGCCGATGTTCACCAGCACGGCGCGGGCCGGATCGTCCACCGCGCCCAGGAAGCTGGCCTGATTGTCGCCGATGGACACGGCCACGGGCACGCCGCCAGGGGTCTTGCCCAGCCAGGCCGCGCGGGGCGTGGATTCCGGCAGCGCGCCGCCGGCCAGCGCCGCGGCCCGGGCGTCGAAGGCCTGCGCGTCGGCGCGGTAGCCGCCCAGGCTGGCGGCGTCGGAGGCGTGCAGCAGCGGCGCCTTCCGTCCCGTGAGGCGCATGCCCGCGTAAGCGCCGATGGTGGCGAGCGCCGCGGCGTCCGGATGCAGCCCGTGGCGGCGGTTGAAAACGTGCGTCACCAGGCCGTAGCCGGTGGCCAGGGACATTTCCAGTTCCTCCGAAAGCCGCCGGGCCAGAGGCCCGCCGCCCTCGTCCAGGTCGCCGCGGCCATCCTGCCAGGTGTAGAGCGGTCCCACGGCGCGGCCCGAGGCGTCTACCGGCACCACGCCGTGCATCTGCCCGGTGAGGCCGACGGCGGCGCATCGCCAGCGCCGGCACAGTCGGTCGGCCAGGGCCTGCGCGGCCTGGGCGGCTGCTTCCGCGTCCTGCGTGCGCTCCCAGCCGCGCGGCGAGGGCATGAAGGGGGCGCCGGGCAGGGTTTCCGAATGGAGCACGGCGCGCGTGGAAGCGTCCAGCACCGCGGCGCAGAGTGTGGTGGTGCCGATGTCTATGCCGAGAATGGTCATGGAAAGGCTCCTTTCGGAATGGATAATCTGCGCGCAGGGCGCGTTTTTCTAATTCTCCGCGGAAGCCGGTTTTTCCTGCCGGGATTGCTTTTTCGGCCGTTCGTGCTATAATGGAACAAACAAAAAGCGAAGGAGACTGCAAGATGGCTGTGAATGAACTGTTCCGCTTTATCGAAAAATCGCCCACCGCCTTCCACGCGGCGGAGACGCTGTCCGGCATGCTGGATGCGGCCGGCTTTGAACGCCTGCAGGAGAGCCGGCCCTGGACGCTGCGGCGCGGCGCGGGCTACTATGTGACGCGCAACCGCTCCAGCGTGATCGCCTTTTACGTGCCGGAGGACGGTTTCGGGCCGTTCCAGATCTGCGCCAGCCACGCCGACAGCCCCACCTTCAAAATCAAGGAAAACGCCGAGCTGGAGGTGCGCGGCAAATACGTGCAGCTGGACGTGGAGCGTTACGGCGGCATGATCATGAACACCTGGATGGACAGGCCGCTGTCCGTGGCCGGCCGCCTGCTGATGAAGACGGATTCGGGCATCGAGACGCGGCTGGTCAACGTGGACAGGGACCTGGTGATCATCCCCAACGTGGCCATCCACATGAACCGCGAGGTCAACAACGGCTATAAATACAATCCCGCTGTTGATACGATGCCGCTCTTTGGCGCGATCGGAGCCAAGGGCAGCTTCCGGCGCGTCGTGGCCGAGGCGGCGGGCGTGCGCGAGGAGGACATCGCCGGCGCGGACCTGTATCTCTACAACCGCATGCCGGGCATCGTGTGGGGCGCGCAGAACGAATTCCTCTCCTGCGGCCGCCTGGACGACCTTGAATGCGCTTTTACCTCGATGAAGGCGTTCCTGGAGGCAAAACCGGGCCGCCACATCAGCCTGTGCGCGGTGTTCGACAACGAGGAGGTGGGCAGCACCACCAAGCAAGGCGCGCATTCCACCTTCCTCTCCGATGCGATGCGCCGCGTCGCGCTCAGCCTGGGCGCGGGCGAGGAAGACTACCTGCGGGCGCTGGCCTCCAGCTTCATGCTCTCGGCGGACAACGCCCACGCCACGCATCCCAACCATCCGGAATACTCCGATCCGGTCAACCTGGCCTATATGAACGAGGGCATCGTGATCAAATTCAACGCCAACCAGAAATACACCACCGACGGCGTGTCGGAAGCGGTGTTCCACAGCATCCTCTCAGCCGCGGGCGTGCCCTGCCAGCACTACGCCAACCGCTCCGACCTGCCGGGCGGCGGCACGCTGGGCAACATCTCCGGCTCACACGTGTCCGTCAACACGCTGGATATCGGCCTGGCCCAGCTGGCCATGCACTCCAGCTACGAGACCGCGGGCGTGAAGGACGTGGGCTACATGATCGACGGCATTCGCGCCTTCTTTGAAACAGACATCCGCTGTGCGGGCGACGGCCTTTACGGGCTGCAGTAATCGACGGGAGGAAAGAGCATGGACGATTATCGCCGGGGCGGCTTTACCCTGCCGGGCGAGGCGGGCTATGAGAAGCTGACGCTCGAGCTGGCGGAGAAATGGGGCGCGGACGTCATCCGCGACAGCGACGGCACCAGGCTGTCGCCGGAAATCGTGGCGGCGGGCTACCGCATCTATTCCACCATCTGCATCATCCGCGAGCACAACGCGTTTGCGCAGGCGCATCCGGATGCGCAGCAGCAGTGCTTCCTGCTTTCCGAAGCGGTGCTGGCAGAGGGTGACGGGATCCGGATCCCGCTGCTGAAGGGCTATTTTGACGAGCAGTTCGAGGTGAACGACTCGCCCGAATCCATCGCGTACTGGCAGGTGTGGGACCGCACGGCAAACAAGCCGGTTCCACGGGCGCAGTGGACATATGCGGACGGCGCCGTCACCGTGCGCGGCTGCGAAAAGTGGCACCGCTACACGGTCTCCTTCCTGTGCTGGCGCGTGTGGGAAGAGATCAACATGTACAACCACACCACCAACCACTGGACCAGCGAGCACCTGCGCCAGCTGGATCCGCGCCATCCCCTGGCCTGGGAGTACCTGCGGCAGTGGCTGAGGGACTGGTGCGAGGCCAACCCGCAGACTGACGTGGTGCGCCTCACCTCGCTGTTCTACAACTTCGTGTGGATCTTCGGCGACGACATGCGCCGCCGCAGCCGCTTTGTCGATTGGGCCAGCTATGACTTCACCGTGAGCCCCGCCGCTTTGCGGGCTTTCGAGGCGGAATATGGCTACGCCCTCACCGCCGAGGACTTCATCAACGGCGGTCGGCTGCAGGCGACCCACCGCCCGCCCACGCCCGCCAAGCGGGACTGGATGGATTTCATCCAGCGCTTCGTGGCCGAAAAGGCGAAGGCGCTGGTGGACATCATTCACGGATACGGCAAGCAGGCCTACGTGTTCTACGACGACAGCTGGGTGGGCATGGAACCCAGCGGGAAATACTTCCCCTCCATCGGGCTCGACGGGCTGATCAAGTGCGTGTTCTCCGGCTTCGAATGCCGGCTGTGCGCCGCGGCGCAGGTGCCCGTGCACGAGCTGCGCTTCCATCCGTACCTGTTCCCCGTGGGGCTCGGCGGCCTGCCCACCTTCTCCGAGGGCGGCCATCCGGAGCGCGACGCCCTGGCTTACTGGCTGCACGTGCGCCGCGCGCTGGCGCGTCAGAGCGTGGACCGCATCGGCCTGGGAGGCTACCTGCACCTCACGCAGGGCTATCCCGCGTTTGCCGACGCCGTCGAGCGAATGGCTGTAGAATTCCGCAGGATCCGGGCGCTGCACGCCCACGGCGCGCCCGCCGTGCTGAACATCCGCGTGGCGGTGCTGCACACCTGGGGCTCGCTGCGGCCCTGGACGCTCTCCGGCCACTTCCACGAGACGGACGGCAATATCCTCATCCACATCAACGAGGCGCTTTCCGGCCTGCCGGTGCAGGTTAAGTTCGTGAGCTTTGAGGACGTGCTCGCCGGCGCGCTGCGGGATGCGGACGTGCTGATCAACGCGGGCCTCATGGGCGACGCGTGGAGCGGCGGCGACGCATGGAAGGATCCCGCGCTGGCGGCCGAGGTCACGCGGTTTGTGCACGAGGGCGGCAGCTTTATCGGCGCGGGAGAGCCCTCCGCGGCCGAAGGCGGCGATACGCTGCTGCGGCTCAGCCATATCCTGGGCGTGGACGTCGATAAGGGGCAGTATGCCTGCCACGCGCCCTGGGCGTTCGAGACGGAAAAAGCGCCGTTTGCCGTGTGCGGGGCGGCGCTGGCGGCGCGGCCCGGCGTGCGGGTGACTGAGCCGGATACACGGGTTCTGCTGGCCGGCGGCGGCGCGCCCCGGCTGACCCTGCGCGCATTCGGCAGAGGACGCGGCGTCTATATGAGCGGGTTCGAGTACAGCCCTGCCGCCGCCCGCATGCTGATGGAGCTGCTGCTGTTCCTCACCGGTTCGGACGCGCGGCCAGCCGGCTTCAGCGACCATGCGATGGTGGAAGCCGCCTGGTTCCCGGCAGACAGCACGCTGCTCGTGATGAACAGCGCGGAGGAACCCGTGGAGGCGACGATCGCCTGCCCGAAAGGCGACGTGCGCGTCAGACTCGCGCCCCTGGAGACGTTGTTCAGGAAGGTTTGACACGGCGATCAGTGCTTCCGCCGTCCAAATGTCGGCATAAACCGCGGCATGATGGCCGCAGAAGGTCGAATCCCAGGATTCGGCCTTCTTTTTTTGCCCAAAACGGGCCGAAAACCGCGTTTTTTATCGAACAGGTGTGCTTTACTGTATATTTGTGACAAATTAAATAATATTTGTGGTTTATAGTGGCGTTTTGAGGATGAATGTGGTATAATTTGGAGCACAAGACAAGGATGGGGGTGATGTCGGTGGCAGGAATTGAATTTTCGGGCAATTTTGCTCATACAATAGACCCCAAGGGCCGCGTGACGATCCCCGCAGCCTACCGTGAGGCGCTTGCCGACGGCTTCACCATCGGCCTGAACAACCAGTTCGCCGCCATCGCGCTCTATCCCCGGGAAAAGTGGGCGCAGAAATGCGAACAGCTCAGCCGCATCCCTGAATCGGACATCAAGGGCACGCGCTACGTCCGCCTGATCACCGGCAATTCCTTCTCCGGCTGCGAGCTGGACGCGCAGGGCCGCGTGCTGCTGCCCGCCACGCTGCGGGCCAAGGTGGGCATGGACAAGGCCATCCGCTTCGTAGGCATGGGCCAGTATCTCGAAATCTGGGATGAGGAGCGCTACCTCAGCGAATGCGGCGTGTCGGAGGATTCGATCGACGACCTGCTCGACTATGTGAACGACCAGTACTACCACGCGCAGACCTGACTTCCTGCGCGGTTCTGATGCATGAAGGCGGTGAATACAATGACCACGGCAGGCGCAAGGGCCGGACGGACCGCGTATCGCGGGCCCCGGAAAGGCGAAAAGGCCGGCATGGCGCGCATGAACAGCGTCATGCTCAAGGTTGTGGTCGCTGTGGTGATCGGCAGCGTTTTCCTGTATATCAGCGGCATGGCGGGTATCAGCGCGGGCTCGAAACAGATCAGCGCGCTGCGCGCCCAGATCGCCGCGGAGGAAAGCCGGCGCCAGCAGCTGGAAATCGCTTACATCGAGCGTCACAACCTGGACATGATCGGCGATCTGGCCGTTTCCCGGCTGGGCATGGTGCGGCCGGACGCGTCCGCCGTGCGCGTCGTTTCGCTTCCGATCGACGGCGTGGACGGCGACGCCCAGACGGTATACGACGCGAGCGGGGAATAGCATAACGCACGCCCCTGCGCCCTGACTGCATATCAGGGAGGCGATGGGGCGTGATTTCCACGGGTTCCGTCATACGAAAGCGCATATTGATGACCATGGCGGCGTTCGCGGTGTTGATGGCGGCGCTGTGCGCGCAGCTT
Organism: Clostridiales bacterium Firm_10; assembly: GCA_001603025.1. Taxonomy (GTDB): domain Bacteria; phylum Bacillota; class Clostridia; order Christensenellales; family Aristaeellaceae; genus Firm-10. The sequence continues at coordinate 10,614 of LVAP01000015.1, forward strand.
TTTTCTTTACAGGTGGTGCGCGCGCAGGAGCTGCAGGCGCGGGCCAGGCGGCAGTGGATGAGCGAGGCGGTGATCGCCCCGCGGCGCGGCGCCATCCTGGACCGGAACGGCGTGCCGCTGGCGATGAGCGCCACCTCCTATACGGCGTGCGCCTCACCGCGCCAGGTGAAGGACGCGCGCGTCTTCGCCGACGCGGCGGCGGCCGTGCTGGACATGGATGCCGCGGATATCGTGAAAAAGGTGTCGGATACCGGCAAGGGCAGCGTGGTTCTGAAGCGCAGGCTGGCCAGGGAAACCGCGCAGGCCGTCAGGACGCTGGCTGCCCGGGACAGAGCATCCGGCGATAATCTGCTCAGCGGGCTGTATCTGGAGGAAGACTCCAGCCGATACTATCCGATGGGCAGTTTTGCGACCCAGCTGCTCGGGCTGACCACCATCGACGGCGTCGGCCAGGCCGGGCTGGAAAAAACGCTGGACGCCTGCCTGGCAGGACGCAGCGGCCGGGTGCTCAGCGAGGTGGACGGCCGGGGCCGCGCGCTGGCCTACGGCGCGCAGGAATACATCGGCGCGGCGGACGGCGGAAACGTGACGCTGACCATCGACTACGTGATTCAGAGCTTCGTGGAGCAGGCGGCGCGCGAAGCTATGGCGGTCAACCGGGCCAAAGCCGTGCGCATCATTGCCATGAATCCCCAGACCGGCGAGATCCTGGCCCTGTGCTGCAAGCCGGACTACGACCCCAACGACCCGCCGCGAAACGACGTGAAGAAGCTCACCGCCCTCATGCGCAACCGGGTGGTGGCCGACGCCTATGAGCCGGGTTCCACGTTCAAGATCCTCACGGCGTCCATCGCGCTGGACCTGGGGGTCACCAATGTCAATGAGGGGTTTTACTGCAGCGGGAAGATCAGCGTAGACGGCAGCACCGTGCGCTGCTGGGGTAAGCCGCACGGCGCGGAAACCATGCGCCAGGGTCTGCAGAATTCCTGCAACCCGGTGTTCGTGGAGCTGGGCCTGCGCATTGGCGCGGAGCGCTTTTACGACTATCTGGACGCCTTCGGCATCGGCCGCGCCACGGGCGTGGACATCGCGGGCGAATCGCCGGGCATCCGCATCGCGCGCGAGCGCGTGAAGCGCGTGGACATGGCGCGCATCGGCTTTGGACAGTCCATTGCGGTCACGCCCATCCAGCTCATCACGGCGGCCTGCGCCGCGGTCAACGGCGGGCGGCTCATGAAGCCCTATGTGGTGGTCCGGGCGGTCTCCGCGGAGGGCGAAACGCTGGTGCAAAACGAGCCGCAGGTGGTAGGCCGGCCCATCTCAGAAGCCACGTCGGCCCTCATGCGCGATTTGCTCGAGGGCGTGGTGCGGGACGGCGGCGGCCGCAACGCCTACATCGAAGGCTGGCGCATCGGCGGCAAGACCGGAACCGCCCAGGTGTACGTGGACGGCAAGGTGTCTTCATCCACGCACATCGGCTCGTTCATCGGCTTCGCGCCCATCGACGACCCACAGATCGCGCTGCTGGTGATTGTGGACGAGGCGGACAAATCGCCCGATTACGGCTCGGTGACCGCCGCGCCGTTCGCGCGCGACATCCTCGAAAAGGCGCTCGCCTACATGGGCTGCCCGAAGGAGGCGGCCGGCGAACCGGCGCCGCGGGAG